>DATKEW010000276.1:0-8947 GCA_035511785.1 Mycobacterium sp. | reverse complement strand
GCACTCGGCGCGGATTCTTGGCGACGCGTGCGAGAAGCTACAAACCTTCTGCATCGACGGTGTCCAGCTCAACAATGATCAGATCAGCCAGTACGTTAGCCGGTCACTGATGTTGGTCACCGCGCTGTCACCGGTTATCGGGTATGACAAAGCCTCGGCTATCGCCCACGACGCCGACCGCACCGGACGCACCCTGCGTGAATCCGCGCTCGACTCCGGATACATCAGCGCCGCGGACTTCGACCGCATCGCAAACCCCGCCACCATGGTCGGTCCGTTTTAGGACAACCCTGGCGATGGCGGGGCATATCAGTGGTTAAGGCCTGCCGCCGACATGATGGCCCACAAAACCTCGTGACGGCGGGGACCCCAGTGGGTGACCGGCCATAGAAGCCGACGGCGCCTCCTTGCGAACCGTCCGGAGGCCAGTGAGGAGGTTGGTGCGGACCGCGCCAACGCTGGGTTCAACGGAGTTGTGTTCGCGTGCAGGCTCTATTGCTTCGTGAGCGTGGCCGGTTGTTGGCAAGGCCGAGCATGGTTATGTCTGCTTGTTCAGCGAGTCTTGTGACGGCCTCCTGCAGGGTCGTCACGGTGATGGGTTCGATGACGCGGGTTCCCCCGATGCGGCAGGACCCTTCGGTTTGGTGGCGCGACCAGACCCCGCCGTAGCCCTCTGCTGTGGGGCCGATGACGGCCAGCGGTTTGTCGTGTAGCGCGCTGTGATTCCACCGCCGCGTCAGCCAGTCGATGGCGTTGTGGACCATCGCGGGTATGTGGCCGTAGTAGTGGGTCAAGACCATCGCGGCGTGTGCCTCGACGGCAGCGTTTCGCAATGCGGCCACAGGGCGTGGAAGTCGTTGACTCTCAAACGTTTCGCTGTAGTGCGGCAAGTAGGCGAGGTCGTCGAACACGTTGAGCGTTATTCCGTTTGACGAGCTGAGTGCGCCGGCATGGGTAAGCCCCTGGCTGACCGCGCCCGTTTTGATCCCGGCGATTACCAGCACTGTGGTACTGGTCGCGCTCGTCGTCTGTGCGCAAGAGCCGTCATCGCGACCGTGGTCAGTACTTTCTTCCTCGCATTGGAGAATCCGGTGCCAGTTTGTTTTCTGCATTACTCGATCGTCTGGGCGGTGATCGAGGGTGTCGATGTTGTCGCGCACAACGGGGCGGCCCCGTCGGTGTCCTTGCGTACGAGCTGTATGCGTCCGTTCATGGCGCTGTGGCGGCGTTGTCTGCGGCAACACCGCAAAGTTGGTTGTGTTGTCGGAGAAAACATCGACGCGGGCGTCGGCTGGTATGACGATCGACGCATCGGCCGGCCGGAAACGTAAGGCCGGCAACAAAATCAGCCCATCCACGAAGTAAGGAGCATCATGAATAGCGTTCTCGGTCAGCAGCTGTGGAAAGGCACGCTGGTATCGGGTGTCCTGACCATCCTCTTAGGCGCCATGGTACTGGTATGGCCCGGCCCAACAATCCTTGTCGCCTCGACCATGTTCGGCGTCTACCTGCTGGTGAGCGGGTTGGCGGAACTGTTTCTGGCATTCTCATTGCCCCGGTCCGCAGCCACACGCGTAATGCTGTTTCTCACCGGCGCGCTGTCGCTTGTCTTGGCGATTTTGTCCTTCCGCCACTTCGGCGACGCCTACGCCGTTCTACTGCTGTCGCTGTGGATCGGAACTGGTTTCATCTTCCTGGGTGTTTCTGAGAATGCGGTCGCGCTCAGCGAGCGCGACTTGCCCGGGCGGGGCTGGTACGTCGTGCTTGGCATCATGTCCGTGATCGCCGGCGCGATCGTGCTTGTTTGGCCGTTCGATTCCATCCTCGTGCTTACCATCGTTTCCGGTGTGTCAATGGTGGTCCTCGGATTGATCCGGATCGTGCAGGCCTTCCAAATCCGCAAGGGCGCCAAGGCCGCACGCGAAACGTTCGACGCACTATCTGAGCGGGTGGCAGCGTGATGACGCGACACCTGCCCACCCGCCCGATCGGGCGCGGTGACCCGATCGTCACCAATGTCAATAGCACGATCCTCCAACCTGGAGTGCGCGATTTCCGGGTGCATGACATGAATGTGACCACTCGGTTGAACCTTTTGGGTTGGCAGTTGGCCACATTCAACATTGACCTGGACATGGGGAAATTCGGCGACGATACACCGGCGCAGCGCGCCCTTGACGGTGCGTGCAAGCGAATCTCGCGGCGCTGGGTGCACGCCATGACATCGTGAGGTCAGAAGCGACATGACGAATTCCGAAGCAATCACGAGATCCGCAGTCTGCTGGTTCGGTGCGATTGACCCACGAAGTGGTCGAGAATGACCGCGGTCCAGTCACATCCGGAGGCGACACGAGCCCGCAGACCGGTTCAAAGACGGTCAGTCGAGGCCGACTTGCGTGCACGGTTTGAACATGAGGCCGTACCGCTGCGAGACATCCTGTACCGCCATGCGTTTCGGATGAGCCGGAATCACGCGGACGCGGAGGACCTGGTGCAAGAAGCCATGATGAAGGCGTACGCGGGTTTTCATTCGTTCCGGCGGGACACCAATATGCACGCGTGGCTGTTGCGAATCTTGATCAACAGCTATATCAGTGACTATCGCAAGAAGCGGCGTCAACCCGTGCAGTACTCCAGCGAGGAAGTCACCGAGCAGCGTTTGGTGGCTACCTATACGCGTTCCGCGCCTGCGGGGCTGCCTTCAGCCGAAGACCAGGCTCTAGATTCCCAGCCGAACAACGACATCACGTCGGCGATGCAGGCACTGCCACCGCAGTTTCGCGACGTGGTGTATTACGCCGATGTCGAGGGGCTCCGTTACCGGGAGATCGCGGCGATCACGAACACACCGGCCGGAACCGTGGCTTCGCAGCTCCACCGTGGCCGACGACAACCGCGCAGGTTGCTCGGCGGCGGTACCGGAACCGAAACGATGTCCGCGACGGCCGATGTCTGATATTCAGCGGGCTGGCCGGCGTGCGACATGTCGCGTGAGGTGTACACGCCCAACTGTGGTGTACGTAACAGATGCGTTGATCGATCAACCCACAGCGTTGTTAACAGCATGGCGAATCGCGCAACCCTGACAGCTTGGCGTGCGTCGCGCGTCCGGCGTGAGCGTGCGCCTCTGGTGCCGGTACCACGCGTCGCCCCGACACAAGCACCTCAGGTTAGTGACGAAGTAGATGGGCCGGATCGCGCGACCGGCTCCAGGTCCAACTCCGACGAGTGGACACCGGCAGAAACCGCCATCGCGACGATCAGGGTCGGCGGCCGGGTCCACGACATCACCGTGCGCCCTGACGGGGAGCACGTTTATGTTGCCCGATCCGACTCGGTTATGGTCATCAACGGCCGGCACCACATCGTGGCAAGGATTCCCCTCAGCAGGCCCGCGAAAAGCCTGGTGATGGGCGCCGACGGTAGGCAGCTGTTTGTAGTCGACTACGACCGGTCGGTGTTGGTCGTCGATATCCGCGACTACACCGCGCAAACGCTGTGGCGTGGCTGCGCTTCGGATGTGGTGGTCAGTCCAGACGGACGTCACCTCTACGCAGCCCACAACCAGGTCACCGAAGGTGGGGCCAACGGTGTGGTCTCGGTAGTCGACATCGGTAGCGCGACAACCGTTGCCACGGTGTCCGTCAAAGACGTCGCCGCGCTGACGATAAGTCCAGACGGTAGCCGCCTCTACGCGGTCTCATCCGACCAGCGCACCTACTACCAATATCCCGCGGGCTGGCTCACCATCATCGACACCGCCAGCCATGCCGTTGTCGAAGCCATCGCCGTTGGTGCCTGTCCGGAAACAGTGAGCGCGAGTCCGGACGGCGCTTATGTGTACATCACCCATTACGACACGTGTTCGGTGTCGGCGGTCAACCTGACGACCGGCAATGTCACCGCGGTCGCGCTACGGGACGCTCCGCTGGCTGTGGTGTTCACCCCGGATAGCGCGCATGCCTATGTGTGCAATGTGCGTTCGCTCACGGTCATCGACACGACAACCCATGACGCGGACGACATCGATACCGGAGACTTGCCGAGGGGATTGCAGCTCAGTCCCGACGGAAAGCACGCCTACATCGCCAATTTCGGCATTCGCGCGCTCTCGGTGGTCGACACGATCACCAACTCTGTTGCAACGACTGTCGGCGTGCCGGGCTATCCCGAAGCGGTGGCGGTCAGCCCTGACGGGGGACGTCTCTATCTGGGCGGCTATTGGTCTGGCGCCGTCGCGGTGATCTCGGTGCCGAGCATATGCGCCCTGCACACCGACGCCGCCAGCTGAATACAATGCCCGACTGAACAACCGTGCAGCATTTGCCACAAGCGGGTGAGGACCGCCGTACCCGCCGTCATCGCGGTGACCGGGACTGTGGTCAGACAGGTCTGGACGGACCCGGCAGCCACCGGCGCACCGACCATAAAGTCATTGTGTGATAGGGAGATACACGCGGTTACCGTGTTCGGAGAACTCACGTGATTTTTCGGCCATCGCGTCGCGGACGTCCTGGCTGATGCGCATGGAGCAGAATTTGCGTCCGCACATCGAGCAGAAATGGGCGGTTTTGGCGGGTTCGGCGGGCAGGGTTTCGTCGTGGAAGGACTGGGCGGTGTCGGGGTCCAGCGACAGCGCGAACTGGTCTGTCCACCGAAATTCGAACCGCGCCTTGGACAGTGCGTCGTCGCGTTGTTGGGCGCGCGGGTAGCCCTTGGCCAGATCGGCGGCGTGCGCGGCGATTTTGTATGCGATCACGCCGTCTTTGACGTCTTTGCGGTCGGGAAGCCCGAGGTGTTCTTTGGGAGTGACGTAGCACAGCATCGCGGTGCCGGCGTGAGCGATGATCACCCGCGCCGATGGCGCTGGTGATGTGGTCGTAGCCCGGAGCGATGTCGGTGGCCAGCGGGCCCAGGGTGTAGAACGGCGCCTCCTCGCACAACCGTTCCTCCAGCGCCACGTTTTCGGCGATCTTGTGCATCGGGACATGCCCTGGGCCTTCGATCATCACTTGCACGCCATGGGCTTTGGCCACCTTTGTCAGCTCGCACAGCGTGGCCAGCTCGGCGAACTGGGCTTCGTCGTTGGCGTCGGCGATCGACCCGGGCCGCAGCCCGTCGCCCAGCAAGAAGGTCACGTCGTAGCGGGCCAGGATCTCACACAGCTCGGCGAAGTTCTCATACAAGAACGACTGACGGTGATGAGCCAGACACCACGCCGCCATGATCGACCCGCCACGGGACACGATGCCGGTGACCCGGCGCACCGTCAGCGGGATGTAGCGCAGCAACACCCCGGCGTGCACGGTCATGTAGTCCACGCCCTGCTCGCACTGCTCGATCACGGTGTCGCGATAGCACTCCCAAGTCAACGCGGTCGGGTCGCCCTTGACCTTCTCCAGCGCCTGATAGATCGGCACCGAGCCCACCGGCACCGGCGAAGTGCGCAGGATCCACCCCCGGGTGAGGTGGATGTCGCGGCCGGTGGACAGGTCCATGATGGTGTCGGGCGCCCCAGCGGGTGGCCCACACCATCTTGTCGACCTCCTCGCCGATCGAGGAGGACACCGCCGAGTTGCCGATGTTGGCGTTGACCTTCACTGCGAACGCCTTGCCGATGATCATCGGCTCGGCCTCGGGATGGCGATGGTTGGCCGGGATCACCGCCCGCCCGCGCGCCACCTCGCTGCGCACCACCTCGGCCTGCACACCCTCGCGTTCGGCGATGAACGCCATCTCAGCGGTGATCTCCCCGGCCCGCGCCCACTGCAACTGCGTGCCACGGTCACGCACCACCCCCGGCCTGCCCGGCAGATCGATCACCGCGTCGGGGTCGGTATAGGGCCCCGACGTGTCGTAGAGATCGAGGTGTTCACCATTGGACAACTCCACCCGCCGGCATGGCACCCGCGCACCGGCACCTCTGCAAGCTTCCGATACACCTTCCTACTGCCTTCAATCGGACCCGTGGTCACCGACGCGTCCAGCCCAACGGAGAGATAGGTCATGACTTCTATCCCAGGTGCGCCGGTTGCGGTTTGGTCGGTACCACGATGACAGTGGGCCCGTCGGCGTTTAGCGCGGTGGTGAACTCGTGGGCGAGCTTTTCGGTGCTGTCGACGTCGACCGCCCGGCACCCGAAACCTGCTGCGATGGAGGCGATATCCAGCCCAGGCAGATCCAGCCCTGGCACGCCGGGGGTCTGCTCGAGCACGGCGAACGATTTGAGGATCGAGTACTCCTCGTTGCGCATCACCACGAATACCACCGGCAGACGGTGTTGGGCGGCCGTCCAGATCGCCTGCACCGAGTATTGGAACGATCCATCGCCGATCGTGGCGACCACGGTGCGTTTGACGCCGCGGGCACGGTCGCCCAGCGCGAGACCCACCGCTGCGGGCACACCCCAACCGATTCCGCCGCTGGCGGTGGCGAAAAACGAAGCCGGGCGGGTGGTCGGCAGCCATCGCAGCTGTTGGGCCATCGTTGATGTCGACTCTGTCACCAACGGCGCGTCAGCGGGTTTCACCGATGCCAGCGTCGACCACACCGCATCCGGCGCCAGCGGTGGCGACGCCGCCCAGTCAACTTCAGGATTACGCACCTGCCTGGTTGGGACTGACCGGTCACTGTGGTCATCCACCATGCCCACGAGCTGGTCCAAGGCCAACAGGGCATCACCGAGCAAGCTGTCGCCGACCGGCGCGGCTCCCGCCAAGGCTGGATCGGCCGTGATCTGCAGCAGTTCGGTGCCCTCGGGCAAGTACTCGCCGGCCACGTACGGGTAGTACCGGAAAACCTGCGCCCCGATTACGACGACAAGGTCGTGACCCCGCAAGATCTCCGTGATACCGGCGATCGTCATCGGCAGCGGCCCCTGAGACAGGCGGTGATCCTCCGGAAACGACACCCTGTCGGGAAGCGGGCTGCCATACACCGGCGCGCCCACCTTCTCGGCGAATGCCACGCCGGCGTCCCAGGCGCCGCTGCGATCGACCTCGGGGCCGAACACCAACAGGGGTCGCTTCGCACGGTTGATGCGATCGGCGAATCCGCGCAGCCGCTCGGCATCCGGGCTGACCCGGTGACTCACTGTACGGATCACCGCCGGCCCCAGCGCAGGTTTCTCCCAGTCATCAAGCGGGATCGACAGATAGACCGGGCCGGCCGGAGGCTGCAACGCCACTGCGTAAGCACGCATAAACGCCGCCGGCACGTCCTCGGCACGCTTGGGCTCATAAGCCCACTTCACCCACGGCTGCGGCAGCAGCGTCTCATCCGTGTTGGTCAAATACGGTTCGCACAACACCATTTCGCGGGTCTGCTGACCGGCCGTGACAATGAGCGGGATGTTGCCCTTGTACGCGGCCACCAGGCTGCCCATCGCGTTACCGGTTCCCGCGCCGGTGTGCACGTTGACCACCGCAGGCTTGCCGGTGGACTGCGCGAACCCATCGGCCATCGCCAGCACCGACGCTTCCTGCAAGCCCAGGACGTATGTGAAGTCGTCGGGAAAGTTTTTCAAGAACGTCTCTTCGGTGGAGCCGGGATTACCGAACACCGTCGTCAACCCCAGCGACCGAAGCAGGTCGTAGGTCACGTCGTGGACGGTTTTCTTGTCTGCCATCTTGCCTGCCGGGCCTTTCTTATAGGTGAGCATTCCCAGCGCGTTTCGGATCGCGCACTGCCACCAAACATCACCCGAACCACCCAGGCCTGTCGATGTAGAAGTTAACAACGTCGAACCTGAGCCGTTGTCACGGGAAGCACATCGCCTGCCACAGATCCTGCTCGCGCAGCAGAACGCCGATCCTCGAAGGAACAAATACGGTCGAATCGAATACGGCGCATTACCGGTAGTGGTCTGGATGACCGTTATTACGCTGTAACACACCCAGTTCGGCGATGACCCTGACATCGACGAGGTCGATGCCCATGTTCGTTCTGTGATGCAAACCGCGCTCGACGGGCTCGCGAACAAACGCCGGTTTCCGGTGCTGGGCTAACCGCCGCCACTCCCGAATGGGCGGCCACGTGGTGCCGCGCGCGGCGGACAGCGGCAGATGCCAAATCCGCTGGGGGCCTGCCTAATGTGGCGCTTTGGTCGCTCTGCAGCATTTCCGGACTGGCGGCTTCCGCCAGAGTCCCAGGTGTCGTCGTGAGTGCGCCGGTAGCGCTGCAGCACTGGCTACTCCGAGTTCGGTGCGTTGAGGAGCTAGGCCGTTTCGGCCCCCCTCTCGGGCGCCCTTTTCCAAACCGGCAGCCCTCTATCTGTCGTAATAGCAATTTCCGCCATCGACGTGCAGCGTGCGACCGGTGATGTAGCCGCCGCCCGGCCCTGCAAGGAACACGACCAGCGCACCGATGTCCTTCTCCGGATCACCCAGCCTTCTCATCGGGATGCCTTCGAGATGCTTGCGCCGGCCCTCGTCATCGATCATGTCCTCGAACCAAGTCCGATACGCGTCGGACGCCGCCAGCGGGCAGATCGTGTTGACGGTGATGCCGTATTGCCCCCACCCGGCCGCGGCGGTCTTGGTCAGGCCGCGCACGCCCTCCTTGGCGATGTTGTAGGCGCCTAACTCCGGCCGGCCCATGGTCGCGCCACCGGAACCGAAATTGATGATGCGGCCGCTGTGCTCTACGACAAAAGGGCGTCAGCGCCGGCCCCGTGACAATAGGCCCTGCCTTCGCCGAGCTAGGGATCAAGGGAAATGAGGATACTGGCATGACAGAGATCAATCCGAGAATCCGACCAACGGCCCGGCGAACCCACAATCTGGTCCTGGAAGTCTCGCGCCCGGGAGCGCGCACCCATCCCGCGCCCAGGCCGATCTCAGCTCGTCCACCAGAGAAGATGTCGAGCGTTGCCAGCTCCTTGGCCAGTACCGCAGGGTGTCGCAGATCTTGGTTGAGGACCGCGGTCGACAGTCGTATTCGCGACGTC
>DATKEW010000275.1:0-18690 GCA_035511785.1 Mycobacterium sp. | reverse complement strand
TGTCATCGGCCTTCGCTCTCTTTTGAGACGATCAAGATTTGCGGGTGTCACCCGGATGGCGCTGCTTGCTCAACGCCGGTGCACCTACCAGGTGCGGCGGGCTCCGGTGGTCAGTTGGGTGCCCTTGTGGCGCCAGCGCGGCTCCTTGTCGACGGTGCGTGCCGTAATACCCCTCAGGTTGCGGATCACGGATCCGTACAGACCCGACGCGGTGCTCGAGAACTTGCCGCCCGGCGGCTCGTCCATGAACGGCATGAACTTGTCCGGGAAGCCCGGCATCGTGCATCCGATGCAGATTCCGCCGACGTTCGGGCAACCGCCGATGCCGTTGATCCAGCCGCGCTTGGGCACGTTGCACTTCACGACCGGGCCCCAACACCCAAGCTTGACAATGCATTTCGGCGACCCGTACTCGGTGGCGAAATCGCCCTGCTCGTAGTAGCCGGCCCGGTCACACCCTTCGTGCACGGTGTTGCCGAACAACCACTTGGGGCGCAGCGCGTCGTCGAGCGGGATCATCGGTGCCTGGCCGGTCGCCATGTAGAGCAGGTAGGTCAGCGTCTCCGACAGGTTGTCCGGATGGATCGGGCAGCCGGGGACGCAGACGATCGGGATGCCGGCCTTGCTCTTCCACTCCCATCCGAGGTAGTCGGGCACGCCCATCGCGCCGGTCGGGTTGCCGGCCATCGCGTGGATGCCGCCGTAGGTCGCACAGGTCCCTACTGCGACGACCGCGGTGGCTTTGGGCGTCAGCCGGTCCAGCCACTCGCTGGTGGTCATCGGCTGTCCGGTGGCCGGATCGTTGCCGAACCCGCACCAGTACCCTTCGTCCTTGATCTTCTCGTTGGGGATGGAGCCCTCGACGACGAGCACGAACGGTTCCAATTCGCCGCGATCGGCCTTGAAGAACCATTCGAGGAAATCGTCCGCGCCGCCGGTTGGTCCGCACTCGAAATCGATCAAGGGCCAGTGCACGGCGACTTTCGGGAGGCCGGGCAGAGCACCGAGTGCGATCTCCTCGACGCTGGGCTGGGTGGCGGCAGTCAACGCCACCGAATCGCCGTCACAACTAAGGCCCGCATTAATCCATAGAACATGGATCAATGTTTCTTCTGCTTTGACTGCTGCTTCCGTTGGCATGCTGCAGCTCTCCGGGGCGGGCTGAAGCCCCTACGCCGCCGGAGTCGACCATCGGCCCACTTGCGCAGCGCTGTTTTTGGGTCTACGCCTGCCATCAAGCGTTGTCAACGGGTCGAAGTTTGCCACCAAATAGACAGATGTCCTATAAGTTTGCGCGGCGGCCCGATACTGTGTCCCCACAAGGGACATCGGCGGTTTGCGGGATCCTCGCCAATCACTGAGCCTGGCTAATCGAGATCGGCCATTTTCATTGTCATGCAAGTCATTTGCAGGAAAGGAATCGTCGTCCTATGCGGGGCCGTGGCCGCTTCAGGCTTCGGAATCTTGTGCGAATCGTCGCAGCCAGCCGAACCAGGCCCCCATGCCGGCTCCGGTGCGTGCGCTGACCGGAAGAATGGTCGCTTCCGCGTTGACCTCGCGAACATGCGCAATGTAGGTGTCGACGTCGACATCGAGATAAGGCACCAAGTCAATCTTGTTGAGTAACACCACATCCACGGAGCGGAACATCACCGGGTACTTCAGCGGCTTGTCTTCGCCCTCGGTGACGGAGTACACCATCGCCTTGGCGTGCTCGCCGACGTCGAATTCCGCCGGACAGACCAGGTTGCCGACGTTCTCGATGATCACCAGGTCCAGACCGGGCAGGGTGAGGCCTGGCAGCGCCCGGTTGACCATGGGTGCGTCGAGATGGCATTCGCCGCCAAACCCATTGCTGGTATTCAGCAGTGACACCTGGGCGCCCCGACCGTTGAGCTTGACCGCATCCAGGTCGGTGGCGATGTCGCCTTCGATCACACCGATCGCGAATTCGCCGGCCAGCTCGTCCAGCGTTGCCTGCAACACGGTGGTCTTTCCCGACCCCGGCGAGCTCATCAAGTTGAGGGCGCGGATCCCGTTGCTGTCGAACGCAGCCCGGTTGGCATCGGCGAGAATGTCATTCTCGGCGAAGATCGACTCCAGCACGTCGATACGTTGCCTGCCCGTCTCGTAGTGAGAATGATCGCCGTGGTCATGCTGATGGGGAAGGTGGTCGTGGGAGTGGGTGTGCACGGTTCCGTCGTCGTGTCGATGAAATCTACCCATGGTCAAACCGATTCATAGTGAACACCTTTCACGAGACGTCCAGCGACGTCACCAGGAACTCATTGCCGCGCAGCACCTCGACGTCGGGACTGTCGCACCGCGGACACCAGATCGACCAGGCCGACGTGATCTCCGACTCCCGGCCGCACGCACGGCAGCGCACTTCGGCGGTGACACATTCGAGTTCCAGCTCGGCGTCCGGCATGTTCTCCGAATCCCGGACGAGTGTCCAGCAGAACGACAGCGATTCCGGCACCACCTGGCGAAGCGCCCCGATTCGCACCCGCACCACATCGACGTGCCGACCGTCGGCGTGCGTCTTGACCACACCGGCGATCGCTTCGCACAGCGACAGCTCATGCATCGCTGGTCACCGGCGTCTCGCAGCTTGACGCCTCAGCTCGTGGGCTGGGCCCATGAAGACGTTTCTACACCCCGGGCGCGGTTATCCTGAACCTTGCGGGGCGCGCTGTGAAAGTCGACGAGTTATACGCCTCGATCGAGGCGAACTGCCCCGGTCGCAATGATGTCGTGTATCTGGAGCGGCGCGGCGACGAGTATGACTGGTGGATCGTGCCCGCGGACGGCACGTCTGCGCCCGTTCGCGGCGACCATCCCGATCCCGATGTGTGGATGTCGTTTTCCGCGGCCTGGCCGGCTGAACCGGAGAGATTGCGCGCGTTCTTCGATGACCTCCTCGCCGAACTAGAGTCGATGGCCGCCGGCGCTGACCGATGTCGCTGGCCGGTCGACGAGCCCTGGCCGCACTTTCATTGATTTCTTCAACCGGCGGGCGCTGAGCGGGGGACCGCACCGTGAACTTTCGAATTACCGAGGACGACCGCGCGCGATTCAAGCGGTGCCGGCGGCAATGGGACTTTGCGTCGCGGCGTGGGCTCGAGCCGATTGCCGGAATGGAACCCGTGCTGCCGGCCGTGCTGAAAGATGCGCTCGCCGTCTACTACTACCCGGGCACCTGGGACTGGCAACCCGAATTGAGGCAATCACTGGTACACAAGGCGGCCAGCCGCGCTCTGCAGGAAGCCGGCGCGGCCGATGCCCTGCCGACCGCGACGGCCATCCTCGACGCCTACGACGGGTGGGCGAGCACCGTCGACGACTTCGCCCCGGTGAGGATCGGCCACGACGTCAGTGGGCTGGTGCCGGATCCCAGCGACCCGGAACGGGGACTGGCGACCCCGGACGGAGCCGCGGTGATCTACACCTGCCGGATCGACCTGCTGGCTGTCGACGCCGCCGATGAATACTGGGTGGTCCGGCACCTGATCGGTGACGAATGGCAAGAGCTGGACGCGCTGATCGGTGACGAGGCGGCGGTCGCGGCCTGCTGGGCCTGGGAGCAGGAATACCTGGGCATGGAGATCTCGGGCACGATCCACAACCAGGTGCGCATCGGCGGTCCGCTGGACCGTCCGAATGATGGCGCGGCGAGAACCCGGGTTCGCCAAAGCGAGCCCAGCGGCGGCGGGCGGGCGATCCCGCAGCACCGGCGGCTGTCGGCGCGCACGTCACGAAGCGACGAGTCGGGTCACGGAAATTTCATAGAGCAGTCCACCGCCGGTTTCGTGCGGCGAACCCGTATCCGCCGAAGCCGCGCTGAGATCGGGGCCGTCGGCGCGCTGATCGGTGCCGACGCGGCCCAGATGTGCAGTGAGCCGGCGATCTATCCGACCTTCGCCGCTCACTGCCAGGCGTGCGAATTCATCAGTCCGTGCCGGGCCATCGTCGAGGGAACAGATCCAGAGCCGCTGCTGGCGTCGGAGTTTCGCCGGCGCCCCTCCGAGGATCAGCGCAAGCCGCGACTGGGTCAGTCGACCTGGGGCTTTGGCCGCGGCGCCGCACCGCCGCAGTGGTGAACGCGGGTGGTCAACTCACGCTTTCGGCCCCATAAGAGGAGGAGGCCCATTTTTCCTCGATGCGGCCGTACCGCCAGACCAGCAGCGCGATAGCCCAGGTGAGGATGAACATCCCGACGACGACGAAGCCGACGACGTTGAGGTCGAGGCCGCCCAGCCACTCCCAGAAGGGGCCCCGCAACCCCAGCTGGCCGGCGAACAGGCCCAGCAGTTCGATGGTGCCGATGAGCAAAGCGACGGCCACCGACAGCCCGGTGATGGTGATGTTGTAGTAGATCTTGCGCACTGGGCTGGAAAAGGCCCAGCCGTAGGCGAAGTTCATGAATGTGCCGTCGATGGTGTCCAGCAGGCACATGCCGGCGGTGAACAACACGGGCAGACAAAGAATTGCGTACCAGGGCAGTCCGGCCGCGGCGCTGGTGCCCGCCAGGACCAGCAGCGCGATCTCGGTGGCGGTGTCGAATCCCAGTCCGAACAACAACCCAACCGGGTACATGTGCCAGGACCTGGTGATCGATTTGGTGAAGCGGCCCAGGAAGCGGTTGAGCAGTCCGCGGTTTTCCAGCTGCCGTTCGAGTTCGGCCGCGTCGTTTTCCAGGTCGAAGTCGCCGCGCAACCGCGCGAACACCCGCAGGATGCCGACCAGGACGATGACGTTGAGGATGGCGATCAAATACAGGAACAGGCCCGAGACGCTGGTGCCGATGAGGCCGGTGTAATGGTGCAGCGTCGAGGAGTCGTCTTCGACCGGCCCGATGGCCGCCTTGACGCCGGTCGCCAGCAACAGCGCCAACCCGAACACCACCGTGGAGTGGCCCAGCGAGAAGAAGAATCCGACGGCAAGGGGGCGCTGCCCGTCGCTCATCAGCTTGCGGGTGGTGTTGTCGATGGCGGCGATGTGGTCGGCGTCGAAGGCGTGCCGCAGGCCCAGGGTGTAGGCCGTGAGCCCGACGCCGATGCCAAATGCCTTGCCGCCCAAGCTGAGCCGCGCCGGATCCACGATGAACACCAGCGTGATCCAGCCCACCAGGTGCAGGGCTACGATCACCGTCAGCATCGATCCCAAGCGCCACCACTCCGCGGGCGACAGGGTGCTGCGCACGCCAGACCATCGACGCACCCGCCGGCTGCGGTGCCGGTCGAGCTCCCCACTGGCCATGTCGGTCCTTCCGAAGGGCAGAACGCAACAAGGCACGACTGTAGGTTTCCTCCTGAGCTGGATGCAAGTGACTTGCAGGAATCAACCCGGCTCGGTTGCCGGTGAACACTGGCAATCCCCGGTATCCGGCGCAACACTGAACGAGTGACGCCTAAGCCGTCGGCGCTGGACCCCGCGGTCACCGAGCGGATCGGTGAGTTCCTGCGCACCCGCGGCCTGCGGCGGATGGCGTCGCGGATCCAGGTGCTGGCGGTGCTCGAGCCGGTCAACGGGCACCTGCCGGTGGCCGAGATCCACCAACGGGTGCGCGCCTGCCTACCACCCGGCGCCCATCCGCCAGATGTGGCGACCATCTACCGCACGGTGACCACCCTGGTCGATCAGGGGGTGCTGCACGCGCTGACCCTCGACGGCGGTGTCACCACCTACGGCCTGGCCACCGCCCCTCACCACCACGCGGTGTGCACGCAATGCGGCTCGATCATCGAGGTGCCGGCCCGGCAGCTGAGCTCGGCGCTCGAGCACGCGATGGCGGGCAGTTCCTTTGCCCTGTCGGAGCGGGCCGGCCTGACGCTGCGCGGCCTATGCCCGCGCTGCCAGGACGGCACAAGCGATCCTGGCTCGCCTCGACGCTGACGTCAGCGCAGACCCAGTAGCGCGTTTTCGACCACCTCGGGCAGCGCCGGATGTATCCAGTACTGGCCGCGGGCCATTTCCGGCGCGCTCAGCCCGAAGCTCATCGCTTGGATCAGCGGCTGGATGATCGACGATGCCTGGTGGCCCATGATGTGCGCGCCCAGCACGCACCCGCTGTTACGCTCGGCGATGAGCTTGACGATTCCGGTGGTGTCCTCCATCGCCCAGCCGTAGGCGACGTCGCTGTAGTTCTGCACCGCGACCGATATATCGAATCCTCGTGCAATAGCTTGGTTCTCGGTCAACCCGACGGTTGCCACCTGTGGATCGGTGAATACCGCCGCCGGTACGTAGCGGTGGTCGGTCACCGCCATGGAGTCGGTGTCGTCCCAGTCGCAGAGCAGGTTATGCTGCACGACGCGGGCCTCGTGGTTGGCGACGTGCTTGAGCTGGTATGGCGACGAGACGTCACCCAGCGCGAAAACCCCACGCGCGGAGGTCCTTTGGTATTCGTCGACCACCACCCGACCGTTTTCGACGTCGACACCGGCCTGCCCGGCGTCCAGGAGATCGGCGTTGGACAACCGGCCAGTCGCCACCAGCAGGAGATCGGCGTCCATCTTGCAGCCGTCGTCGAGCTCCAGCGCAACGCCGGAGCCGCGGTGGAAAGCACCCACGACGTTGCGGTGGGTGCGCAGTTCCCATTTGCTCGATGCGATGCGGGTGAACCTTTCGCAGATGGTGTCGTCGAGATGCCTCAGCAATGTGCCGCCCCGGATCACCAATGTCACCCGCACGCCGAGCGCGGAGAAGATGTGTGCGAATTCGGCTGCCACAAAGCCACTTCCGACGATCACTACGTGCTCGGGCAACTCGGAGATCCGCATGACGGTATCGCTGGTGTGGTACTCGACGCCGGACGCGAGGATCGCCGGCGGAATCATCGGCCGCGAGCCCGCCGCGATCACCACCTGATCGGCGGCGAATTCTTCACCGGCATCCGTGCGCAACAGATAGCGCCCGTCGGGTTGCACCGGTCCGAACCGGGTGTGCTGGCGGTACACGTCGATATTGGGTGATGAGCGCCGATAGTCCTCGCCGCTGATCGCGATCGGATCGATCCGTCCGAAGACGCGCGAGACGATGTCGTCCCAGCGCACCCGGTCGATGTGCGCGTCGACCCCGTACCGCGCGGCGCCCCGGATCGTGTTGGCGACCCCGGCGGCGTAGACGAACATCTTCGTCGGGATGCACCCGACGTTGAGGCAGGTGCCACCGAAGGTGCCGTGCTCGCAGATCGCCGCCCGCTTGCCGGCGTAGCGGTCATCGAGAATGCTGTTGCCCGAACCGGTTCCGATGATCGCGATGTCGTAAGTCTCCACGCTGTCACCCTTTCCCGGACGGCGTCGATGCGTCGGTGTTATCGGTGTCGAGATAGCGGTCCAGCCACAGGTCCAGCTGCCGATAGGCGATCTGGCGCGGCTCCGGCAGCGACAAGAACACATCGTGTTTGGCGTCGGCCACCGGAACGATGGTGCTGCGGTTCCCGATACAGCCCGCCCACCTCGCGATCTGGGTGACGTCGAGAACCGCGTCGCCGCATTGCATGGACGTCGCGTCGGTGGTTTCGCGAACGCTGTGATCCGACCGCAGGAGCAGATTGGGCACACCGACATCGAGCCCGCGATGCAGCCATAGTTGGCCACGCCGTATGGCGTGTAGCCATCCGAAGGTGATCGGGAAGCCGCCCAACGGTTTCCAGTGCAAGTTGTAGTCGAACTCACCGTGGTAGTCACGGTGCAGGGTGGTGCCGTAGCCGCCCTCGGTGGGTGAGCGGACCACGCCCTTGGAGCGAACCCGCGACAGGCCGGCGATCATCGCCGAGGTCACCGGCAGGCGCAGGACCGCCGGGCCGTGCAGATCCAAGAACGGGCTGTTGAGCACCAAGCCGCCGATGCCGGCGTGCGCCGTTGCGCCGCGCCGGCGCATTCGGTCCAGCCATAACGACACGATGAGGCCGCCGGCGGAGTGGCCATACACCAAGACCTTGACCCGATGATGCTGCTCGTTGATGAGCGCCAGGGCCCGTTCGAGTTCGGCGTCGTACTGGGCAAGGTCGGTGATGAAGTGCGGGGTCTGGCCGTTGCGCCGCGACCGGCCGCACTTCTGCAGGTCCAGCGCATAGAAAGTGAAACCCCGCTCGGCGAAGTGATCGGCCAGCGCGGCATGGAAGAAGTAGTCGGTGTAGCCGTGCACCGCAAGCACGGCGTGTTCGACCCGGGCGGCTTCGGCTTCGGGCCCGCGCCGGATCACGGTCGCGACGATGTCGCCCTCGCCGGCGGGATCGTGCCCGAGCGGGAGCGTGCACTGCCAGTACCCGGGCAGGACGTCAACCACCCAGCCAGTCACGAGGCCAGCTTAGCTTTTGCTGGAGGCCGCAAGGCGCACGTCGTTTCGTCCACACCCGTCGGGATAACCTGAGACCTGCACAGTCGAAGGAAGGACCAGCGATTCCAGTGTCGGACCTGGCCAGAACCGCGCGCATCGACGTCGTGCTGGTCGGCGCGGGCATCATGAGCGCCACGCTGGGTGCGTTGCTGCGGCGGCTGGAGCCGGATTGGTCGATCACCCTGATCGAGCGGCTGGACGCCGCCGCCGCGGAAAGCAGCAGTCCCTGGAACAACGCCGGCACCGGGCACGCCGGGCTGTGCGAGATGAACTACACCCCGGAGCACGACGGCTCCATCGACATCACCAAGGCGGTGGCCGTCAATGAGCAATTCCAGGTGACCCGCCAGTTCTGGGCCTACGCCGTCGAGAACGGCATCCTGACCGACCCCGGCTTCGTTAACGCCGTCCCTCACGTGAGCTTCGTCCACGGCGCCGAGCGCGTCGACTACCTGCGACGGCGCCAGCGGGCGCTGGCTGGAAACCCGCTGTTCGCCGGCACGGAATTGGTCGAGGACCCCGACGAGTTCGCCCGGCGGCTGCCGTTCATGGCCGCCAAACGTGACTTCTCCGAGCCGATTGCGCTCAACTGGGCCGCCGACGGCACCGACGTCGACTTCGGCGCACTGTCTCGACAGCTAATCGGCTTTTGCGTGCGCAACGGCACAACCGCGCTATTCGGTCACGAGGTCGGCGACCTGACCCGCCAATCCGACGGCCGCTGGACGCTGCTGATCCGCAATCGCCGCACCGGCGAAAAACGCAAGCTGAACGCCAAATTCGTGTTTGTCGGGGCCGGTGGTGACGCCCTGCCGCTGTTGCAGAAGTCCGGTATCAAAGAGGTCAAAGGCTTTGCTGGCTTCCCTATCGGCGGCCGGTTCCTGCGCGCCGACAACCCGGCGCTCACCGCCGCGCACCGGGCCAAGGTGTACGGCGTTCCCGCGCCGGGAGCCCCACCGCTCGGGGCGCTGCACCTGGACCTGCGGTTCGTCAACGGCAAATCGTGGCTGGTGTTCGGACCGTACGCCGGGTGGTCGCCGAAGTTCTTGAAACACGGCCACTTCAGCGATCTGCCCCGGTCAATCAAGCCCGACAATGTGTTGTCGATGTTGGGGGTCGGCATCACGCAGATGACACTGATCAATTACCTGATCGGCCAGCTGCGGCTCTCCGAACCGGACCGGGTCCACGCGCTGCGCGAATTCGCGCCCAGCGCCGTGGATTCGGACTGGGAGTTGACGGTGGCCGGCCAGCGCGTGCAGGTGATCCGCCGAGACAAGCGCACGGGCGGGGCGCTCGAGTTCGTTACCACCGTGTTGAGCGACGCCGACGGCACCATCGCGGGGCTGCTCGGGGGATCGCCGGGGGCATCGACCGCCGTGCCGGCCATGCTCGACGTTCTGCAACGGTGTTTCGCCGACCGGTACCAGTCGTGGCTGCCCACGCTCAAAGAGATGGTGCCGTCGCTGGGAGCCGAGCTGTCTCGTGAGCCCGCGTTGTACGACGAGGTGTGGTCATGGGGCACCAAGGCGCTGCAGTTAGGACCCGATCCGAAGGGACGATCATGACGGTGGCGCTGCGCCGCATTTGGGCTAAAGACCTTGACGCCCCGACTCTTTACGAGTTGCTCAAGCTGCGGGTGGAGGTCTTCGTCGTCGAACAGGCTATCCCGTATCCGGAGCTGGATGGGCGCGACCTGCTCGCCGAGACGCGGCACTTCTGGCTGGAAACGCCTGACGGCCAGGTGATCTGCACGCTGCGGCTGATGGAGGAGCACGCCGGAGGCGAGAAGTCATTCCGGATCGGCCGGCTGTGCACCAAACGCGGCGCGCGTGGCCAGGGCCACACGACCCGGTTGCTGCGGGCCGCTCTGGCCGAGGTGGGTGACTACCCGTGCCGGATCAACGCACAGACCTATCTCGCGGACATGTACGGCCGTCACGGATTTGTCCGCGACGGTGACGATTTCGTTGATGACGGGGTCCCGCACGTGCCGATGCTACGGCCCGGATCGGGTCCGGTGGCGCAGCCGTGAAGCCCTATCCGTTCAGTGCGATCGTCGGGCACGATCAGCTGCGGCTGGCATTGCTGTTGTGTGCCGTCCGTCCGGAGATCGGTGGGGCGCTGATCCGCGGCGAGAAGGGCACCGCGAAGTCGACCGCGGTGCGTGGGCTCGCCGCGCTACTGTCCGCCGCGACAGGCGGCACCGACTCGGGCCTGGTCGAAATGCCGCTCGGCGCAACCGAAGACCGGGTGATCGGTTCACTGGATCTACAGCGGGTGCTGCGCGACGGTGAGCACGCGTTTTCGCCGGGATTGCTGGCCCGGGCTCACGGCGGCGTGCTTTACGTCGATGAGGTCAATCTGCTGCACGATCATCTGGTCGACGTGTTGCTCGACGCCGCCGCGATGGGACGAGTGCACATCGAACGCGACGGCATCTCCCATTCCCACGAGGCCCGGTTTGTGCTGATCGGCACGATGAATCCCGAGGAGGGGGAACTGCGTCCGCAACTGCTGGACCGGTTCGGTCTCACCGTCGACGTGCACGCCTCACGTGACGTCGACGTGCGAGTGCAGGTCATCCGGCAGCGAATGGCCTACGAGGCCGACCCGGACGCGTTCGCCGAGCGTTACGCCGACGCCGACGCCGAGCTGGCCCGCCGGATTGCGGCCGCGCGTGCGCTCGTCGACGATGTGGTGCTGCCGGACAACGAGTTACGGCGCATCGCGGCGCTGTGCGCGGCGTTTGACGTTGACGGCATGCGGGCCGATCTGGTGATGGCCCGCACCGCGGCCGCGCACGCCGCCTGGCGCGGCGCCAACACCGTCGAGGAGCAGGACATCCGGGTGGCGGCCGAGCTGGCGCTGCCGCATCGGCGCCGGCGGGACCCTTTCGACGATCCCGGCATCGACCGCGACCAGCTGGACGAAGCCCTGGCGCAAGCCGGCGCGGATGCTGACCCGGAGCGCGATCCCGACCCGCCGGGAGGCGGTCAGTCCGCGAATGACCCTGCTCCGCAACCCGACTCACACTCGAACTCGCCACAACCTAGCCCGCCGCGCCCCAGCGCACCCCCGTCGAAGACCTTCCGGACCCGGGCGCTGCAGGTGCCGGGCGTCGGCGGGGGCGCGCCGGGACGACGGTCGCGGGCCCGCAATGTCTCCGGCAGCGTGGTGGCGGCCGCCGACGGCAACGACAGCGGGTCGGCGGCGCACGGACTGCACCTGTTCGCCACCCTGCTGTCTGCCGCCGAGCACGCCGGAGCGGGGCCGTTGCGGCCACGGCCGGAAGATGTGCGCCGGGCCATCCGGGAGGGACGCGAAGGCAATTTGGTGATCTTCGTGGTAGACGCGTCGGGTTCAATGGCCGCCCGCGACCGCATGGCCGCCGTCGGCGGCGCCACCCTGTCGCTGCTGCGTGACGCCTATCAGCGCCGCGACAAGGTCGCCGTGATCACCTTCCGGCAGCGGGAGGCCCGGCTGTTGCTGCCGCCGACATCGTCGGCGCACATCGCCGGCCTGCGACTGAGCCGGTTCGACACCGGTGGCAAGACCCCGCTGGCCGAAGGGCTGCTGGCCGCGCGTGAGCTGATCGTCCGGGAAAAGGCACGCGACCGTGCGCGGCGTTCTCTGCTGGTGGTGCTCACCGATGGCCGGGCCAACGCCGGACGGGACCCGTTGGGCCGCAGCCGAACCGCGGCGGGACGGTTGGTCGCCGAAGGTGCGGCCGCGGTGGTCGTGGACTGCGAAACATCGTATGTGCGGCTGGGCTTGGCCGCCGACCTCGCCCGCCAGCTCCGTGCGCCGGTGGTGCGGCTGGAGCAGTTGCACGCCGATTATCTGACGCGGGCCGTGCGCAGCGTCGCCTGAGAAAGGTAACCGCTTATGCCACAAGGCCGTCCGCTTCAGATCCCCGACGATGGCCTGACCACCCGCGCGCGGCGCAACGCGCCAATACTGGCCGTACACACCGGTGACGGCAAGGGCAAGTCGACGGCGGCATTCGGAATGGCGTTGCGGGCGTGGAATGCCGGACTCGACGTCGCAGTGTTTCAGTTTGTCAAGAGCGCCAAGTGGAAGGTGGGCGAAGAGGCGGCTCTCCGTCAGCTTGGCCAGTTACACGACCAGCACGGGGTCGGCGGGGCCGTTGAATGGCACAAAATGGGTGCGGGCTGGTCCTGGTCGCGTAGGGCGGGCGGCGAACCCGACCATGCTGCCGCAGCCGCCGACGGCTGGGCGGAGATCTCGCGCCGGTTGGCCTCCCAGCGCCACGACTTCTATGTGCTGGACGAATTCACCTATCCACTGAAGTGGGGCTGGGTCGACACCGACCAGGTGGTGGATGTCCTGTTGGCCCGGCCCGGCCACCAGCACGTCGTGATCACCGGACGGGGTGCCCCGCCGCGGTTGGTCGAGGCCGCCGACCTGGTTACCGAGATGACCAAGGTCAAACACCCGATGGATGCGGGGCGCAAGGGGCAAAAGGGCATCGAGTGGTGAGTGTCCCCGCGGTCGTCGTCGCTGCACCCGCGTCGGGCAGCGGAAAGACAACGCTCGCAACGGGTTTGATCGGGGCCCTGCGGAAGGCAGGCCACACTGTCGCGCCGTTCAAGGTAGGCCCGGACTTCATCGACCCCGGCTACCACACCCTGGCCGCGGGACGGCCCGGGCGCAATCTCGACCCGGTGTTGGTGGGGGATCGGCTCATCGGACCGCTGTACGCCCACGGCGCCGGTGGCGCGCACATCGCGGTGATCGAAGGGGTGATGGGACTGTTCGACGGGCGGATCGGGCTTGCCGCGACCATCCCGGCAGCAGGTTCCACGGCCCACGTCGCCGGCCTGCTGGGCGCCCCGGTGATCCTGGTGGTCGACGCGCGCGGCCAGAGTCACAGCATTGCCGCACTGTTGCATGGCTTTTCAACGTTCGATACCGCAACCCGGGTCGCCGGTGTGATCCTCAACCGGGTCGGGTCGGCCAGACACGAGCACGTGCTGCGACAGGCATGCGAGCACGCCGGTGTCCCGGTGCTCGGCGCCATTCCACGCGCGGTTGAATTAGAGCTTCCGACAAGGCATTTGGGGCTTATCACCGCCGTAGAGTACGGCCGACGCGCGCGGCTCGCGGTCGAGGCGATGACCGCCGTGGTCGCTCGCCACGTCGACCTGGCCGCGGTGGTCGCGGCCGCCGGAATCCGGGCCGCCGATCCGCCGTGGGATCCCGCGGCCGCAGTTGGCCAGACGGCGGGCGGCCACGCCATCGTCGCAATGGCGGCGGGAAAAGCATTCAGCTTCAGCTACGCCGAGCACGCCGAGCTGCTGCGCGCCGCCGGTGCCGACGTGGTCGAGTTCGACCCGCTCGTCGATCGGTTGCCCGACGGAACCGACGCGGTGCTACTGCCCGGCGGCTTTCCCGAGCAGTTCACCGCGGAGCTCTCCGCCAACGACGTCGTCCGTCGGCAGGTCAACGAGCTCGCCGCCGCCGGCTCGCCGGTGCATGCCGAATGCGCCGGGCTGATCTATTTGGCCTCCGAACTCGACGGGCACCCGATGTGCGGAGTGCTGGCCGGATCGGCACGGTTCACCCCGCAGTTGAAGTTGGCGTATCGCGACGCCGTCGCCGTCGCCGATTCGTCGTTGTATTGCGTCGGCCAGCGGGTGGTTGGACACGAATTCCACCGAACCGCAATCACGTTCACCGACAGTTACCAGCCGGCATGGGTGTACCGGGGCGACGAGGTGGACACCGTGCGAGACGGCGTCGTGCACGCTGGCGTGCACGCGTCTTATCTACACACGCATCCGGCTGCGGTGCCGGAGGCGGTGACGCGTTTCGTGGCGCGCGCCGGCACGGCCCGTCGGCGAGCGTGACGCCACTGCGAATCGGTCAGAAATTCGCAGTGGCGTTACATTCGCGACCCCCTATCTGCTCACCACTAAGCTTGGCGGGTGACCGAGAGCGCCTACCTGGTCGGATTGCGGCTGGCTGGCAAGAAGGTCGTCGTGGTCGGTGGGGGGACCGTCGCCCAGCGCCGGTTACCCCTGCTCATCGCCAGCGGCGCGGACGTCCACGTCATCTCCCGCAGCGCCACCCGCGCCGTCGAGGCGATGAGCGGAATCACCTTGTCATTGCGCGAATACCGCGACGGGGACCTCGCCGGAGCCTGGTACGCCATCGCGGCCACCGACGACGCGCAGGTGAACGCCGCCGTGGTCGATGAGGCCGATCGGCGCCAGCTCTTTTGCGTCCGCGCCGACATCGCCGTTGAGGGGACCGCGGTAACCCCGGCGTCGTTCAGCTACGCGGGGTTGTCGGTGGGGGTGCTGGCCGGCGGCGAGCACCGCCGGTCGGCAGCGATCCGGTCGGCCATCCGCGAGGCGTTGCAGCAGGGCGTCATCACGCTGGAAAGCTCCGAAGGCTCCGATAGCTCCGACGTCGTCCGCGGTGGGGTGGCGCTTGTCGGCGGCGGCCCGGGGGACCCCGAACTGATCACCGTCCGTGGCCGCCGGTTACTCGCTCAGGCCGATGTCGTGGTCGCCGACCGCCTGGCGCCGCCCGAACTGCTCGCCGAGCTGCCGCCGCACGTGGAAGTCATCGACGCCGCCAAGATCCCGTACGGGCGGGCCATGGCCCAGGACGCGATCAACGACGTCATGATCGAACGGGCCCGGGCCGGAAACTTCGTGGTACGCCTCAAGGGAGGCGACCCCTTCGTGTTCGCGCGCGGCTACGAGGAAGTACTGGCGTGCGCCGAGGCCGGGATTCCGGTGACGGTGGTGCCGGGTGTGACAAGTGCCATAGCCGTACCCGCTTTGGTGGGCGTTCCGGTCACTCATCGGGCGGTGAACCATGAGTTCGTGGTGGTCAGCGGCCATCTGCCGCCCGGTCATCCCGAATCGTTAGTGAATTGGAATGCACTGGCTGCAATGTCCGGCACGATCATTTTGCTGATGGCGGTCGAACGCATCGAACTTTTCGTGGAAGTCCTGCTAAAGGGGGGTCGACCTGCGGATACGCCGGTGCTGGTAGTTCAGCACGGAACGACGGCCGCTCAGCAGACGTTGCGGGCCACCCTTGCCGACACGCCCGAACGGATCCGCGCCGAGGGGATTCGACCTCCCGCGATCATCGTCATCGGGCCCGTTGCCGCGTTCGGCGTTTAAACACTTCTTAAGATTACTGTAAGGTAACCCGTTATGACGGCTCTCAACGACGCAGAGCGCGCAGTCCAGAATCGGACAGCTGCGCGCCCCGATCGTCCAGCCCCGACGCGCTCGACGCGCCCGGAGGAGACCGCCACAACACGTATGAGCAGGTATTACCCCGCGTGGTTGCCCTCTCGTCGCTTCATCGCAGCGGTCATCGCAATTGGTGGCATGCAGCTGCTGGCGACCATGGACAGCACCGTCGCCATCGTCGCGCTTCCTAAGATTCAAAACGAGCTGAGCCTGTCGGATGCCGGCCGTAGCTGGGTGATCACCGCTTATGTGCTCACCTTCGGCGGGCTGATGCTGCTCGGCGGCCGTCTCGGCGACACCATCGGGCGAAAGCGCACCTTCATCGTCGGCGTCGCCCTGTTCACCATCTCCTCAGTGCTGTGCGCTGTGGCCTGGGACGAGGCGACGATGGTCATCGCCCGGCTGTTGCAGGGCATCGGGTCGGCCATCGCATCGCCGACCGGTCTGGCGCTGGTTGCAACCACCTTCCCCAAGGGTCCGGCGCGCAACGCCGCGACGGCGGTGTTCGCCGCGATGACCGCAATCGGCTCGGTGATGGGCCTGGTGGTCGGTGGGGCGCTGACCGAGGTGTCATGGCGGCTGGCGTTCATGGTGAACGTGCCGATCGGGCTGGTGATGATCTACCTGGCCCGCACCGCCCTGCGGGAAACCAACAGGGAGCGGATGAAGCTCGACGCCACCGGGGCCGTGCTGGCCACGCTGGCGTGCACCGCAGCCGTTTTCGCCTTCTCGATGGGTCCGGAAAAGGGCTGGATCTCGGTCACCACCATCGGTTCGGGCGCGGTGGCTTTGGCGGCAGCGATTGCCTTCGCCATCGTGGAGCGCACCGCGGATAACCCCGTCGTGCCGTTCGACCTGTTCCGTGACCGCAACCGGCTGGTCACATTCACCGCGATCTTCCTGGCCGGCGGACTGATGTTCAGTTTGACCGTGTCCATCGGTCTGTACGTGCAGGACATTTTGGGCTACAGCGCGCTGCGCGCGGGCGTTGGCTTCATCCCGTTCGTCATCGCGATGGGTATCGGCCTCGGCGTGTCTTCGCAGCTGGTGTCTCGGTTTTCGCCACGCGTGTTGACGATCGGCGGCGGAATCCTGCTTTTCTGGGCGATGATCTACGGCTCGGCTTTCATGCAGCGGGGCGTGCCCTACTTTCCCAACCTGGTGCTGCCCATCGTCGTCGGCGGCATCGGCATCGGCATGGCGGTGGTCCCGCTGACGCTGTCGGCGATCGCCGGTGTCGGTTTTGACCGGATCGGTCCGGTGTCGGCTGTCACGCTGATGCTGCAGAGCCTCGGTGGCCCGCTCGTGCTGGCCGTCATCCAGGCCGTGATCACCTCGCGCACGCTGTACCTGGGCGGCACCACCGGCCCGGTGAAGTTCATGAATGACGCTCAGCTGCACGCGCTCGACCACGGCTACACCTACGGCCTGCTGTGGGTGGCCGGAGTGGCCGTCATTGTCGGCGCCGCGGCGCTGCTCATCGGCTACACGCCCGATCAGGTGGCTCACGCTCAGGAAGTCAAGGAAGCCATCGACGCCGGCGAGCTGTAGCTCACGGCGATCAAGCAGACCCAAACCCGGCTTCGTCGCGCTCTGCTGAATTGCCCGACTCCTCGGCGGCCCGAAGCGGCCCGCATCGTCGCGGGAGGCAAGTTCACCACTAGGCTTGCCCGCTGTGATCACCCGGATGTCCGAGTTGTTCCTGCGCACCCTGCGCGACGATCCCGCCGACGCCGAAGTGGCCAGCCACAAGCTGCTGGTTCGGGCGGGATATGTCCGACCCGTCGCGCCCGGGCTGTACAGCTGGCTGCCGCTCGGGCTGCGGGTGCTGCGCAACATCGAACGTGTTGTCCGCGAAGAGATGAACGCGATTGGCGGGCAGGAGATTCTGTTTCCGGCCCTGCTGCCGCGCGCTCCGTATGAGACGACGAACCGCTGGACCGAATACGGCGACAGCGTGTTCCGGGTGCACGATCGCCGCGGTAACGACTACATGCTGGGCCCCACCCACGAAGAGCTTTTCGCCCTGACCGTCAAGGGCGAGTACAGCTCCTACAAGGACTTTCCGCTAACGCTGTACCAGATCCAGAACAAATACCGTGACGAGGCGCGGCCGCGAGCCGGCATCCTGCGCGCCCGGGAATTCGTCATGAAGGACTCCTACTCCTTCGATATCGACAGCGCCGGGCTCAAGGCGTCCTACCACGCGCACCGGGAGGCCTATCAACGCATCTTCGATCGGCTGAAGGTGCGCTACGTGATTGTGTCGGCGCTGTCCGGCGCCATGGGCGGCAGTGCCTCCGAGGAGTTTTTGGCCGAGAGCCCGGTGGGTGAGGACACCTTTGTGCGATGCCTCGAGTCCGGTTATGCGGCCAACGTCGAGGCGGTGGTCACTGCCCGCCCGGACGCACTGCCCATCGATGGGCTGCCCGAGGCGGTGGTGCACGACACCGGTGACGCGCCGACCATTGCCAGCCTGGTGGCCTGGGCGAACGAGGCCGACCTGGGCCGAACGGTCACCGCCGCTGACACGTTGAAAAATGTCCTGGTCAAAGTCCGCCAGCCCGGCGGCGACTGGGAGCTGCTGGCCATCGGGGTGCCGGGCGAACGTGAGGTCGACGACAAGAGGCTGAGTGCGGCGCTGGAGCCAGCCGACTACGCATTGCTCGACGACGACGATTTCGCCAAGTATCCCTTCCTGGTGAAGGGCTACATTGGACCGAAAGCGTTACGGGACAACGATGTTCGCTATCTTGTCGATCCGCGGGTGGTCGACGGCACCAGCTGGATCACTGGGGCCGATGAGCCGGGCCGGCATGTTGTCGGATTGGTCGCCGGCCGTGACTTCACCGCCGACGGCACCATCGAGGCCGCCGAGGTGCGCGAGGGCGATCCGTCGCCCGACGGCGCCGGTCCGCTGGTCATGGCACGCGGGATCGAGATCGGGCACATCTTCCAGCTCGGTCGCAAGTACACCGATGCCTTCACCGTCGACGTGCTCGGTGAGGACGGCAAACCGGTGCGATTGATCATGGGCTCCTATGGCGTCGGGGTGTCGCGGCTGGTCGCTGTCGTCGCCGAGCAGCAGCATGACGAGCTGGGC
>DATKEW010000274.1:0-3503 GCA_035511785.1 Mycobacterium sp. | reverse complement strand
CGCGAACAGTACATACGTGCCCGGCTGAAAGTGGGTGTCGGTGAGGCAGGCGTAGGTGTAGGCGGCCAGGACGCCAAGCGTCGCAAACAAGTTGGGCGCCAGCAAACCGAAGAAGATGAACCCGCTGCCGGCGAACTTGAGATCCCGCAACTTACGCGACGCCGTCATGCCCATCTCGAGCAGGAACAGGCAGAGCACACCCGCGGCCATCGCGCCGACGAATAATGCTGTGGCGCATCAAATCTTGTCGGGCACCGACTGGCTCTCACCCCACGCGGGCGGTGACCCAAGCCTCGGCAGCTAGAACCAGTGCGACATCAATCGGTTGATCTCTACATAGAGAGGGATTCCGATTGTGACGTTGTACGAGAATGTCAAACCCAGTGATGCCGCTAGCGGCAGGGTTGGGCTGGCTTCGGGGATGGCCAGCCGCTGAACGGCCGGAACCGCGATGTAAGAAGCCGCCCCACAGAGCACCGCGAACAGCACATAGGTTCCCGGCTTGAAGTCCGTGTGGGTGAGGTAGGCGTAGCTGTGGGCGACGAAGATCCCTAGCGGAGCAAAGATATTCGGAGCCAGCAAACCAAAGAAGATGAAACCGGGGCCCGCCGCTCGCAGGTCTCTCAGCTTGCGGGACGCCGTCATGCCCATCTCGAGCAGGAACAGACAAAGCACGCCCTGGAATGCCAATACGAAGAATTTGTCGTCGTCTGCGACGACCTTCTGTCCCTGCAGTCCACTGATGAGGCCGATCATGATGCCGCCGAAGAGCAGGACGAGCCCGGGGTTGAGGAACACTTCCTGCAAGAGCTCGCGAGAGAACATGGGCATCCTCTTGGCCCTGCCGATCGCCGGACTCTGGTCGGGCTCCCAGTTCGGGTGCTCGAGCTTTTCCATCGAGAACTCCAGCTCCTGCTCGACACCGCGTTCGGCCTCGCTGTCGAGGCTCTGGCCGTGCGGCGGCCGCGCGGCGGTGCCGGGACCGATCCCGACCTTGACCGGCGGGGTGTAGCCGGGCTCGTCCGGCATGTAGCCCGCTTCGTTGAGACCTCGGTGCCGCAGTCGCGCCACCAGGTACAGCGCCACCAAGCAGCCCGGGATCTCCATGACGGCCAGCATGACCGGCATGTAGGCGTTGAACGACATGCCGATGGCGGCCAGGACGGCCACGCAGGTGGCGAACGTCCCGGCAGAGTCCGACCCGTAATAGCCGGCGACTGTCGCCTTGTCGACTCGCCGCATCGAACTCAGGCGGCCCAGCAGCAGGTAGGCCAGATATCCGATGACGAAGTTCAGCAGGAAGCCCACGACCACGAAGCCGGTGATGGTGCTGATCTCATCGGGCTTGACCCTGGCGAGCTCCTCACCTCCATGCCAGCCGATGGCCAGCAAAAGGTACATGGTCAGGCCCTGATAGATCACATACGGGAATTCGAACCGCACCTTGAGGATCGGAATCAGGAACCCGAAGTAGAAGAAGAGCAGGAGCGGCTTGAACAGGTTGTGGGTGAAGTTATGCCAAAACTCTTGCAGCATTGGTGCCTCTCTTGTTGATGCGGTGATCAGGGGAAGCACCGTCCGCAGCCGGGGCAACCGCCAACTCCCGAGACCGTGCAAAAATTTAACCCCGCCACTGTCCGGTCGCCACTCATCCTCGGCGCCTAGAGTCCATGCTTAGCTCACAAGTGCCGCAGTAGCCGGTTTTGCTAAAGCCCGTGGTCACAGCGACGCTGGTGGGGCCCGTAAAGCGTGATTTGCGTGAATCTACTGTGACATTTCTGTTGGTTTACTGTGGGGATGGCGTGGGCGACGTCGCGCCGAACAAAACTGCGACGCTTCGGCACCTTCTGCGCGGTCCGATATGTCACCGACCTTCACGCCGCAGGTTAATAACGCGTGGCGAGTGTCTCGACGTCGTTGCGGTGGGACGTCGGAAAACACGCCGGTCGATTGGTGATCGCGAGCTCGTCGCGCCCATCCGCCGCGGCTTCTCGCGAGTCTGTACGCGAAATCCGACCCAACGATGTGCCCCGGCGGCCGATGGCTCGCGGCGGTTATGGGAGTTAGCCGGAGGGAGGCAAAACGGAAGCCATTAAAGTTTGTTACGCCTGCCCCGCCGGGCGCGTCACCGGGGTGTTAGCCGCCTTCAAACGCTTCGCTGGACGCCGTTGCGGGCAGGGGTTGCGCGCGATTACATAGGTTAGGCTACATTTACTAACCGTGACTGAGGTCCGCGTCGAGTCGAGTTCCGCCGGCACCATGTCACCGCCGATTCCGCTCCCCACCCATATTGATCCCGCCGGGTTGGCAGCCGAGCTGGCTGCGGTGCTGCCTGAGCGGCTTGGCGAGGAGTACCTGCTCTACGAGCACGGCGGTCAATGGGTGCTGGCCAGCGGTGTGCAGGCGATGGTCGAACTGGATAGCGACGAACTGCGTGTCGTCCGCGACGGCGTGATTCAGCGGCAACAGTGGTCCGGGCGGCCGGGACCGGTCGTCGGTGAAGCCGTCGATCGGCTGTTGCTGGAAACCGATCAAGTGTTCGGCTGGATCGCGTTTGAATTCGGCGTTTACCGCTACGGACTTCAGCAGCGGCTGTCGCCGCGAACCCCGCTGGCCCGACTGTTTTGGCCCCGCACCCGCATTGTGGTGACGCCCGAGGCGATTCATCTTTTCGACGCAGCCGCGAGTCACCGCGATGCGGTACTCGGGCTACTCGGCGACGGTGTGCCCCAGGTGGGCGACGCCCGCGAAGTCGAGGTGACCGCCGACCCGTCCGGCTACCGCGATCGGGTGGCGGTCGCCGTCCGCGAGATCGCCGCCGGCAGCTACCACAAGGTGATCCTGTCACGTTGTGTTGAAGTGCCTTTCGCGGTGGACTTCCCGTCCTCCTACCGGCTGGGCCGTCGCCACAACACCCCGGTGCGGTCGTTTTTATTGCGGCTGGGTGGGATTCGTGCTGTGGGTTACAGTCCGGAACTTGTCGCGGCCGTCGGCCAGGACGGCGAACTAGTGACCGAGCCGCTGGCCGGCACCCGCGCGCTTGGTCGTGGTGCGGCGCGCGATCGTCAGGCTCGCGATGACCTGGAATCGAATTCGAAAGAGATTGCCGAGCATGCTATTTCGGTACGCAGCTCGCTTCGGGAGATCACTGACGTAGCCGTTCCGGGCACGGCGGTGGTCACCGATTTCATGACGGTGCGGGAGCGGGGGAGTGTGCAGCACCTCGGTTCCACGATCAGCGCGCGTCTGGACCCGTCGCGCGATCGGATGGACGCGCTGGAAGCGCTTTTTCCAGCGGTCACCGCGTCGGGCATCCCGAAAGCGGCCGGTGTCGAGGCCATCCTGCGTCTCGACGAGAGGCCGCGTGGCCTGTATTCCGGTGCGGTGGTGATGCTCTCGGCGGGTGGCGGGCTGGACGCGGCGCTGACGCTGCGAGCGGCCTACGAATGCGACGGGAAGACGTGGCTGCGGGCCGGCGCCGGCATCATCGAAGAGTCAGACCC
>DATKEW010000273.1:0-21650 GCA_035511785.1 Mycobacterium sp. | reverse complement strand
CCCGGATCGAGCGGACGGTCACGTCGGCGCGGTCCACGGTGCTTCCGGGAAAGCTTTTGACCGGAACGCTGCTGCGTGTGTAGCCGAATCCGGGCGGCGGGTCGCAGGGGGCCACGCTGCTGACGGTGACGTCGGCGATGTAGGTGCCGGTATCCACCCGCAGGGTGTCGCCGATGTGGCCGATCGGTGCATCGCCGGCCCACGCGCGGGGACCAGAAAACACAGCAACGCCGGCAGCGGTGACGCTCGCGGCGGCAACGAGCAAGGCCGACAGGACGATCAGCCGGCGACGCATCTTTGCCTCCTCGCGCCCTTGAACGGGACCCTCGCATGATTACACACGGCGCATCGCACAGGGGAGGGGTCACCGCATACTGGTCAGCCGTCGTGATCGGCGCCCTTACCGCTGGTCAGCGATTCCAACGCAGCGATCAGATCGGCCTCGACGCGGTCCTTGTCGACGCCGCAGGAGTGCAGCGGTCCGGCGCCGTCCTCGAGTTCGAGGAGGGCCAGCAGGAGGTGCTCGGTGCCGATGTGGTTGTGGCCGAGCCGAAGTGCCTCGCGGAACGTCAGCTCGAGCGCCTTGCGCGCGGGGCCGCTGAACGGGATGAGTTCCGGTGTTTCGGCGCAGACCGGCGGCAGCACCACGGCACCACGCACGGCGGCGACGTCGACGTGCTGTCGTTGGAGCAACACCGTGGCGAGCGCGGCCGGATCGCTGAGGACGCCGAGCAGCAGATGGCCGGGCGTGATCTCACAATTGGCGGCCTCGTGCGCGGCGTTCTGGGCGGCGACGACGGCGTTGCGGGCGCGCGGGGTGAAGCGCTCGAAACCCTGTCGAGGATCCACGGTGGTGGCCTCGGCCCGGGGAACGAACCGCTTTTGCGCGGCCTGCTTGGTGACACCCATGCTTTTGCCGATGTCGGTCCAGGAGGCTCCCGAGCGACGCGCCTGGTCGACGAAGTGCCCGATCAAGTGGTCGGCAATCTCGCCCAAATGCTCGGCGGCCAGGACGGCGTCGGCCAGTTGGTCCAGCACGTCGGGGTGCATCTGCTTGATAGCGTTGATCAGCTCGTCGAGGCGGACGGGGTAGGCGATGTGAGTACGGTCCGGCATGCCGTCAACGGTAAGTTGACGATAGGACAGCTGTCAACCTTGGGTTGACGACCCCCGCGGTGGTTTCTGCACGAGATGCGGGTTGACCGCCACTCTGGGAGAATCTGTAAGCCATGAAGCTAATCCTGGCCCTGACAAGCTTTGCCGCCATGATCGGCATTGCCGCGCCCGCGCACGCCGACAGCACCGACGACTCGTTCATCGCCTCACTCAAAACGGCCGGCATCACCTATACCGACCAGGATGCGGCGGTAGGAGCAGGCAAATGGGTGTGCGACAAGGTCAACGGGGGCACGGACATGTCGGATGTCGTCACGACGCTCACAAAAAAGAACACCTCGCTGAACCCGGACAAAGCCAGCAAGTTCGCGGCAATCGCCGCCAACGCGTACTGCCCGGATGCGGTCTCGACCACTAGTTCCGCGAGCGACACCCCGAGCCCTGCCCCGAGTAGCCCTGCCCCGAGCGCCTAGCAGCGCCTCCTAGCGGAGCGTCCTAGCGGCGGCATCTGTTCATAGCTTGTGATCGGATTTTTACATTCCCGCGCAACAACGGCGGGTGAACGAAACGTGTCGTCAACATTTCACTTTTACGGTGTCTGGGACTGATAGCGGCCCATGATTCCGGAAAGGGAGCAAATGTGGACTTCCTTCAGGAGCAGTTGGTCGATCCGCTCAGCAATGTCCTGAACACCCATGTCCTGATTTATTTGCTCATCGGTATTGGCGTCTATTTCACGGCGCGCACCCGATTCATCCAGATCCGGTACTTCGGGCGCATGCTTCGCCAGCTCCGGAGATCCCACCGCCAAGACGGTGGGATTTCTTCATTTCAGGCATTCTGCGTTGGCCTCGCGTCGCGGGTCGGTACCGGGAACATCGCCGGTGTGGCCATCGCGCTCACCGCGGGTGGTCCCGGCGCGATCTTTTGGATGTGGGTGGTGGCCGTGCTCGGCATGGCCACCGCGGTGATCGAGGCCACGCTAGCCCAGATCTTCAAAGTCCGTTCGGAGGACGGGGCCTTCCGGGGCGGGCCCGCGTTTTACATCCAGCGTGGGCTGCGTTCACGGGCGGGCGGCGTCGTCTTCGCCATGCTGCTGGTGGTCACCTTCTCGACCGCGTTCAACATGGTGGAGACCAACGCGATCAGCGGTGTCTTGAAGTCATCGCATGACATCGAGATCGGTTGGACAACAGCGGGTTTGGCTGTGCTGGCAGCGCCGGTGCTATTCGGTGGCGTGCGCAGCGTCGCCAAGTTCGCGGGAGCAGTCCTTCCGGTGGTGGCGCTGGTGTATGCGTTGATGGCGCTGGCGATTGTGGCGCTCAACATCACCCAGCTGCCGCCGATGATCGAGGAGATCATCGGCGGCGCATTCGGAATCAGGCAGATGGCAGGCGGTTTCGCCGGCGGTATCGCGGCCGCGATGTTTACCGGCGTCAGGCGAGGGTTGTTTGCCTGCGAGGCGGGGATGGGCAGCTCGCCCAACATTGCCGGCGCCGCCACCGTGGCACACCCGGTGGAGCAGGGCCTGATCCAAGCGCTCGCCGTCTTCGTCGACACCATGGTGATATGCACGGCGACGGCGTTCATCGTGCTGATGTCGGGTCCTGACATTTACGATCCCGCGCGCACGGGTTCGATCGCCGGGGCCAGCCTCACCGAGTCGGCGATCGCCGCCGGCCTCGGTTCGTGGACAACCGTGTTGATGACCGTCGTGGTCTTCTTCTTCGCGTTCTCCTCGGTGCTGAGCAACTACGTAGTCGCCGAGGCCAACCTGTTCTTCCTGGGTGGCCGACGCCTCGCGATCAACGTGCTGAAAGTTGTGACCCTGATGGCGATCGTGTTCGGCGCGATGTCCAAGCTCACGCTGGTGTGGGCGCTCGCGGACCTCGCGATGGCGCTGATGGCCATCGTCAACCTGCTCGCGATATGCCTGCTGGGCAAGTGGGCGTTTGCGGCGATCAGGGACTATCACCGTCAGTCCGAACAGGGCAGGCAACCGGTCTTCGTTGCCGGTGAGGCCGACCTGCCCGGTGTTCTCGACGGGGACATCTGGGAATTCCCCGAGCGCCGCCAGGTCGGTGCGCTGCCCGAGTCGTTGCGCATCCGCCGGCCTGGGACACGATCCTCGAAGATCTCTCGGGTGCCGGCCGCGTGACGCTGCGGGCACAGCCCGGGCATCAATCTTCGCTCGGTGCCGCCTCGCCGTCCTCGGATTCCGCGGAGCGTTGCGGCACGCGTCGACGGCCGGGTGGCCGGCCCAGTTCCAGCGGGCCCAGCCCGGGAAGCGTGCGTGGGGGCGCGGTTGCAGATCGTCGCTTCCGCCAGTGGCCGGCCCGCGACACACGCCAATCGGCCGCCCACTTCCACTCATAGATCTCCGGCGTGTTCAGACTGCAGGCGATTGCTGCCATTCTCAGGTCGGTGCCGTGGGCCTCCATCCAGGAGGCGATCACCCAGACCCTGTCGAGGTCGTCTTCGGGAATCTCAAAACCCCAAGACATTTCCTCGTCATCGCAGCCCATCGACGGACGTATCGCAGGTTTGGGCGTTGCCACGTCGAACCGATTGCCATCCGCTTCAAGGTCGAGGCCCACCTCGTAGCGCACCGCCGCCCCTACCATTCGCAGGCTCACCTCGAGCCGGGCAAGACTCTTGCGGCGCGGCGTGAGCCGGTCGATCACCATCACGACGCCTTTAGCGTGCCTTTTCCTGCGGTGTGTCCGTAGCTGATTCGCCACGGCGATCAGGCCAAGCACAGCGATGATGCCGACAAAGACGTCGAGAACGATGATTGCAGCCACGTCGTCCTAGATAACACCATCCGAACCTTCGCCGCCCGCCGACCAGGCGTTCGCTCGGGATGCGCACCGGCCGCGCCTCTGCGAGAATCGGGGAGCTATGAGACGTTTGTCGATGCTGTTAAGCGTCGCCACCATGATCGCCATGGCCGCGCCGGCGCATGCCGACGTTGACGGCAACGATCAATCCTTCCTCGTCGCCCTCCAAAAGGCCGGGCTGACTTATCAGGACCCCGACCGCGCGGTGGCGGCCGGCAAAAAGGTGTGCGATCTGGTCGACGGGGGAATGACCGGCGTGGACGTCGTCAAGAACCTGGAGCAATACAACCCGGGCTTCGCGGGCGACGGTGCGGCCAAGTTCACGGCGATCGCTGCCGAGGCGTACTGCCCCAACGCCCTCGCCCGCGCGCGTCAAGACGCAGCGCTCGCAGCCCTGGGGCGCTGACCAACATTCACCCCGCACGGCCGACGGGCGGCAATACGCTAAGTGGTTATGGGCGTCTATCCGGGGCCGTTGACTTGGTCTGCCGTGGTCCGGACCTGGCATCTAGACCTGGTCTCCGCGACGGTAATCGTGCTGCTGGCCATCGCATACGGGTGGTGCTACCGGCATACCCGAGAGGATGAGCGGCCGGCCGGACCCGCGCAGGCCGGCTGCTTTGGCGTTGGCATGGTGCTGTGGGCGCTGGCCACGACAAGCGTGATCGGCACCTACGCGTACGTGCTGTTCTGGATGCGTGCGCTGCAGGTACTGCTGTTGCTGTACGTCGTGCCGTTCTTCCTCGCGCAGGCCACACCGGTCACCGTCGTACGCAACGCGCTGGGCCCCGCCGGCCGTGACCGCATTGACCGCCTGTTGGCGAGCCGGCCCGCCCGGGTGCTCGCACACCCATTGACCACGTCGGTGGCGATGCTCGCCACGCCGTGGCTGCTCTACCTGACGCCCTGGTATACCGCTGCACTCGACAGCGAATGGGTAGGGGCGCCAACTCGAATCCTTCTGGTACTCATAGGATTTGGTTATTTCTACGCCCGGCTGCAAGCAGACCCCGTTCCACGCAGGTATTCCCAGCTGATCTCGCTTTTGATCACCGTCGCCGAGACCCTGGGTGATGGGCTGCTGGGGTTGGTCATCTGGCAGGGCTCGTTGATCGCCGAGGCGTACTACGCAGGGCTGCACCGCTCCTGGGGCCCGGATCAGCGGTTGGACCAGACCATCGGCGCCGGTGTCTTGTGGATCCTCGGTGACGTGGTCGGGTTGCCGTTCGTGCTGCTGTTGATGCGCGCGTTGTCCCGCGACGAAAAGGCACACGCGGTTCAGGTCGACGCCGAGCTGGACACCGCGGAGGCGGCCGAGGACGAAGGTGCCGCCCCATCCGGATTGTGGTGGGAGAGCGATCCGCAACTGCGGGAGCGATTTCGCCGCGGCTAGCCGCCCACGCGCAAGCAAAAGGACTGCGGCGCAGCTACTTCAGGCGGCCCGCGCCGTCCATGTGAAGCTGTGCATCTGGGGGATTTGTGGCGACAGCGCCAAAGCTACGTTGCGGCCGATCTGGTCGGCCGCTGCCAGCGCGGTGTTCGGGTCGAGGAAGCCTTCCACCTCGACGCGCAGGGTCCGTCCCGTCCAGCGGGCTCGGGCATGCGCATGCGTGACACCGGGCACGCTGGTGGCGACGGTTTCGGCGGTCGTGATGATTTCAGGATCGACGCCATCGAGTAGGCGGTGAGCGATATCGGCGGTGACCTCCCAGCCGACATGGCAGATGAATCCGGTCACGACGATTCCTGCGATCGCGTCAGCCCAGCCCCAGCCGAGTGCCACGCCGATCAGCCCGAGCATCGCCCCGGCCGAGGACAACGCATCCAGCCACGAATGCCTGGCGTCGGCCACCATGGTCGCCGACCGGATCCGCCGGCCCACGACCGACTTGTAACGGGCAACGAGTTGATTGCCCGCGATGCCCACGGCCGCCGCAGCGATGCCCCAGCCCACATGACCGGTGCCGCCATGACGGAGCAGCTTCGCGACACTTTCAAAACCGGCGACCAGAGCGCTGCCCCAAATCACCAGAGCCACACCGAGTCCGGCGAGGTCTTCGGCGCGTTCGTAGCCGTAGGGGTAGCGCTCGGTGGGCAGCTTGCGCGAGGCCCGGAACCCGAAAAACACCAGGGCGCTGGTCGACACATCCGACAAGTTGTGCAGCGCATCGCCGAGCAGGGCGACCGACCCGGACACCAGCGCGATGGCCAATTCGATGAGCCCGGTCAGCGTCAGTCCGATGGCACTGACCGCGACCGCACGGTTCGCCTGCCGACGCTCGCTCGCATCGTCCGCGGTCGTGGTGAGAGCAAAGCTTGCCGCTGGGTCACGGACCCCGGTGATCAGATGCATACCGACAAGCATGCCCGCCGCTGACCGGACAGACGGATGCGGGGACCCGGGTGGGTCCCCGCAGCGATCGTGGTCGCCGTCAGGCCGAGGTGACGTACTGGGGGCAGTAGGCCGATGCGGCGTCGACCGCGAACGTCTTGGCGCCCTTGGCGCTCAGGCCCGTCGACTGGGCCACCGCGTTGATGACCTCCTGGCCCGAGTGGCCGTTGTCGAGGGCTTTGCAGACGGCGTGCCCGTCGCTGATGGCGCGCGCCGGGCTCGGCGGCGTGATCCCGTCGGCCTGCAGCTGAGCAAGGAAAGCGTCATCGACCGAGCTTGCGCCTGCGGTGCCGGCGAAGCCGAGCGCGGCCAGGCCGAGAGCGGCGGCGGTCAGGGTGGTGCGGGCCACGGAGGCTGCGAAACGGCCAGTGAACATTGGGGTTCTCCTCGTGCTGATCTGAGTTGTGTTGGGCGCTGTCTGCGTCGACACCAGAATCGGCACAAGGCCTTTATGGTTTCTCAATAAATTCTTGGCGGAATCTCAGCAAGCCATGCGACGGCCCGGCCGCCCGCGGTCACGCCGCCCGGGTGCGGCTTTATCGGGCAGTCAACTGGTCGGTGATGTCGATCCAGCGACCTTCGCCCTTGTGATTGGCCGTGTTGCGGCACTCGCCATACAGGATGATCTGCCCGTAAGTGTGGTCAGACGGGAGGTAACCGATATTCGCGGTCACGCCGTTCTTGTTCAGGGTTGTGCCATGGTAGTGCTGTCCCGGTGGGGCGCCCTCGCTCCACCCGTGTGACGACAGCGCCGCGCGGACTTGCTGAAAGTACGCGTCCGGGTCGCCGTGCAACAGGAAGCTGATCGTGACGGTCCCCTGATACGGCGGATCGCCTTGGTCGTTGCAGGAGGCAAACGAGAACGCGCCGGTGACGCCCTGCAAGTCGGCGGCGGCGACGATTTGCTTGGCCGGCTCGATCACCTGGGCCTTGGTCTGATCGTCGGTCATGGGATGGGCGGAATCATCAAATGGGTTAGAAGGACCCGAGGAATGCGGTTTCGGAAACACCAGCGCACACCCTCCTAACAGCATGACAATGGCCACTATCGCGGCAAGCCTTGGTTGCCGCGCCCACAAACGCCGCGCCTCAGTGATGGTGTTGGTCATCGAAGACATGGCTGTCGGTGATTGATCCTGGCGGGCGGCTCCACTCCGGGTCGACGACGGCGGGCGAGCCGGGTATACCGATACCGACCGGACCCAGGCCCGGAATGTTGACCTTGCCTGGCTGGTAACGGTGTTGGGCCGTCATGCCGTCGGATTCCAGCGCGTCACCATGGCCGGAGGTGATGTCGGCCATGCTGTCCAGGGCTTCACTTCCGGGATGGTAGTAGTAGGAGTGGTCGTGGGGGTTGATGCCGTCAGAGCCGGGCACCTCCGCGCGAAACCGCACCGATCCGAATCCGTCGGCGGCGGGGTCGATACCCAGGCCGGGGGTCAGACCGAGCAACTGACCGCCGATGTTGTCCCGGTTCACGTAGTGGCTGAGGCCATTCAGCTCGCCGAGCATGCCGACCGGGTCCGTCGAGGCGTCTCCCACGTACACGTGGCCGCCGTCAAGGTGGAAGCTCGCGGCGTTGGGGGCCAGATCGGTTCCCGGGCAGCCTATTAGCACCGCATCGTTGGCGTGCATATGGCCCAAGGCGAACGCGTCGGCCACCGTCGTCGAACCGTAGGAGTGGCCCAGCACGGTGACATGCTGGCCGGCGCCGAGGTGAGTTGCCCATAGGCCGTTGACGTCTTGCGCCAAGGCTTGACCACCGGTTCGGGCCAGCTCCGGTGTGGAGATCCGCTGCACGTCGTTGAAGTCGTTGGGGGCGTCGTATCCCATCCAGGCGATCACGGCGGTGGGATTGTTCGGGTCGGCCGCATTGGCCTGGGCGAAAAGATTGAGCGCGTCGTTGTGATTGTCTTGCAGCCAACCGCCTTTCACGCTGCTGCTGGTGCCCGGCACGATGACCGCGGTGTTCTTCGCCAGGTCCGGGTTGCCGATGGCGATCGCTGCGCGGCCCTTACCACCGAACGCCAGCGGATCATAAGCGAACAGGTACACGGGATTTGGACGAAGGGGGTCCCCGGCGTCGTGATCGAGACCTTGCTTGGTCTGATCGGCGTTCTGGTAACGGGTGATGTCGGTGGCAGACAGTCCGTATTTGCCCGGATCGCGCACCACGTCGTCCACCGACACGCCGTAACGGCCGGCGACGTCGCGCACCCGGCTCAGGTCCTGTGTCATCACGGCGATATTGGCGTCACTGCGCGCGAGGACCGGGACGCCGTTGAGGTTGCCGATCTCCTCGGGGTGCTCAGCCATAAGGCGCTGTCGCTCCTCGGGCGTTAGCGATGTCCACCACTTGTTGACGTCCTCTGCGCTGGTGCCTGATGGCGGAATCTGAGGCGCAGCATCCACCGCCTGGAGAATTGCCGGGTCGTATCCGTCGGTGCGCAGAGTGGCCGTTGCTCTCTGCAAGTAGTCCGAGTAGCCGTCGCGGAGCGATATGAGTTGGCCCAGAGCTGATTTGGTGTCGTCGATGGCTTCTTGTTCAAGGTGAGAGATCAGCGCATCGAGCGCGGATCTGTCGGCCGCGGTGAGGTGGACGTCCTTCTCCTTTTCCACCGCTTGGCCGATTTCGTTGTCGAGCCGCTGTAATTGGCCCTCCAGGGTCGAGATCAGCACCGCGCCGGTTCGCTGTGCTTCGGCCAGGGCGGCAGCGATGTTTTCCAGGTCGACGCCGATCTTGGGCAACTGCAAGGACTGGGCGCCCAGTGACTTGGAAACCCGCTGCACTTCCGCGGAGTCATTGATCGGATTCTCGCCATTTTCCCGATTCCACGACGCTTCGAAGCGGCGACGGGCTTCATCGAAGGCATTGCCGGACTCGGTGGTGCATCGGCCCGCGGCGTGAAACGCCTCCGCCAGACCGGAAATCTGGGCCGGGCGTCCGGCTTGCAGGCTTTGGTTGATCGCCCAGGGGTCACCGCCGGCCTCGCCGATTAGCGCCGCGATGCTTATGTAGCGCAGCTGCATCGCACCGCCCGCACAAGCATCGCCACCCCTTCCTGAGCTCGTGCCAACACTACTACCGCGTATCTGGTCGCATGGTCGATGCTTCGGCGAGGGCCCCGAGTCGAACCGAGCCAAGTGTCGGGCGGACCTTGGCGAATTTGCGGCGCGGTGTCGGCTGCTGCGCGGCTGTTAGGACACATGGACGCGATGGGTGGGCACTGCCGGGGTGTGGTCGGAAAAGGGATAGGAGGAGGACCCGGTCCCTCGCCGACCGCATTCGGGTCAGCGTTCGGGTTGTCCAAGGTTTGCGCGTGGTAAACGTCGGTTTTTCGCCCGCCACGCTCGCGTGGATCAATCGGCAAATTATGCGTCCGCGGCTGCTGCCTCAATTCGGTATGCCGGCGCCACGCTCATACACCATGACCCGATCGTGCTGACCCCACCATTGGACCGGCTGCGGGAATCGACTTCAGTCCAATCTGTATCGAGTATCAGATGCATCTGGTCATCGCCAGTGGCACCGCCGTGGCCGTCGCCGATGTAGATGACGCGATTCCCTTTGTAGGCCATCAATATTCGTGCGCCGACATCCTGGCCATGCGGCGGCCACGAAAGGAATAGCGTCCTGCCCGGGTGCAGCGCCACCGCTTCGGCGCAGTCTTTCGCGCAGATCTCGGCATGGAGGTCCGCGCCGTGCCAACCATTGGTGAGCAGATCCGTGCCCGGGTTCAGGTCGTAGCAGACCACATCGACGCCCGCCTGTGCGAGCAGGTAGGCCCAGTAACCGGTGCCGGCGATTGGATCGACCAGGCCGCCGCCGGCGTGGTTGGCCACGAATGTCACGGTGTCGGGGTCGGGAATGCTCCAGCAGTACTTTCTGACGAGCCCCATCCGGTTCGGCGAGCGGGCGATGTTCTCTTCGACGGTTCGGTCCAAACGGAAATAACCGACCACCGGGTTGCCCCAAAGGCCGTCGGTCTCAACGCAATCCTTGACGGCCTCCCAATACGGATTGTTGATCGTCACTGTCCCGTGCTCCCTCAGGCGGAGGCCGCTGCGTCTTTCAGCGTCCATTCTCTCGATAAATGCGGCGTGACGCGATTCCTGGCTATACCTGGCGTTTGCGGCTGGACCTGGGCGAATTGGTCTGGGAGACGTGGCGGGAATTGGTCCACGGGCTGGTGAGCGGGGGACGCAGTTGCAGGTTCGTGCTCGCGCCGTGAGCCACTTGTATCACAAAAGTGACTATTGTATCTGCAGTCACGTTTGTATCGTTGGTCACATGAGGCGGGTGGCGTCTTTGACTGCGATGAGCATGCGTGCGGCGAAATGCAGGTAGCGAACGCGGTCGTCTACTCAGCCGATATCGGGGCGGCTTGATCATTCTGCTTCGCTGATTTGGAGGAATACGAAACAAATGTGCGCAGATTCAACCGACGAGAGAACAGTGCATAGCACAGCAGAACTCATCGTGCTGGCGAAAGCCGTTGTGAGGGGGGATAACGTCGATCCGGCCCAATTGTGCAGGGCTGCAATCGCTGTCGCGGATAATCCACCGGAGGATCAGGAGCTGTCCCGTTTCGCCGACCTTCTGATTGATGCATCGTTCGGATGGGCTCGGTTTAATGGGTCGCGGCTGAGATTGGCGACCGCTGTCCGGGCCTACACGATAGCGGCTTCGCTAGTGGCCGCCGATAAATAAGCGCAATTTCGGGCGTCACCGCCAGCCGGCCGGTAGGTCGGTTATGTGGTTGGGGCAGAAGTCGTGGGCTGCCTCAGACATGACAACCCGCGCGTCCTCGGCCGACATCTTGGCCCGCAGCAGCGTGAAGGCGTATTCGGCTGGGGCGTAACCCAATTGGGCGCCCGGTGGATCGTCCATCAGCTGGCATGCCTTCTTCTCCTGGCTGTTGTCGGCGTGGGCGATGCCCGAACCGGACAGCGGGGCCAGACCAACGAGCCCGCCGGCAGCGATTTTGGTAGTCATCCGCACTGGTGTCACCTTCGGTCGCTTGGGCGCGGTCCTGCCGTTGCGCTGGATCATGCCCAACGGCGCGGCCGGCCCGATCGCCGGCGCGTGCGGTACTTGGGACCTCTGATACCCCCTACGTCTACACACGACCGGTCGGCGCGAGATAGTCGTTGCGCACCAGAGTGATTGGATGCTTGTATAGCGTTGTGCGCGTCGGCTTTTCAGGTTGGTGCGTCTGGTGAATGGGAGCCTTGGTGATCTGGCCGCCGCGATACCTCGCGGGGGGGTAGCTCCGTAACACCATCGCGTCCAGGACCCCCGTGAACTCGCCGACATGAAGCCACAACCGTTCCCGTAGGTCGCGCAGTCGCTCCAAAACCCACCCCCCAAGCGATGTCAAAGGCTACCGCAGATGTATTCGGAGCCCGAATCGGTGTGGACGACGTTTCAGCCGACGGGTGGCCACGCGATGTCAACACCGCTACGACGAACCATCGAAAGCATGAACTGTCTATGCAATCGACCAAGCACATTGCACACCGACAAGGGACGCGAAATGGTGGCCTTGTGTAGCCGTGAAGCAGTCGGACTCCCCCGAGCGTCGAGGAAAGAGGATGGCATGACGACTCAGCAGCATCAAGTGACCGCGAAGATACTGGTCAGCGCTGCTATCGCTCTCGGCTTCGGTGTTGGGGGAGCGGCGGCGGCCAGCGCCGACGCGATCGGCACCGACCCGAACCCGTTCGGCGCCCTCACCTGTAGCTGCCAGGAGATAGCTTCACCCCGCGGCCCAGCTCTGAGGGAAGAGATGGACTGGGGGATCCGCAGGGGTCTCTCCGCGAGCCCGGGCCACCGCAGCCTTAGTTAAAAGTGCGGCCCGCCGCTAGGCCAATCGAGTGCTCGAACCGCCGGCGGGTGATCTCGTTCTCCCGCTCCTCCTGCCCCGGTGCGGCAACCTAACGTTCGACATGGATCGGGCCGGCCGCACGGGTGGGGGGAGGATTGGGGCCGGCCCGATCAACTAGTCAGACACCGAATAGGCCGATTTCCTTCCCGCTCCGCTAGCGCGCGGCCCACCGCCGCGCGGATCTCGTATCTGAGGCGGGTGGTAGCCCGCTCGGTCAGCTCGCGGCGTTCATCCAGCAGCACGTCCGTGTCGGCGTCCACCGATGGGCCGCGTTTTCTAAGGATTAATCCGCTGTATCGCAGATAAGCGGCTATCGGTATCTGCTTAGCTTGAGCCGGCCGACGACCGCCATCGGTTGCGGCCAGAGTGATTAGCGGATTAAGGAGCCAGTTATGTTCCTTGCAGAATTCATTTCGCGCCGCGTGGTAGTCGGCGCGATCGGCGCCGGCGCGGTTACCGGCACGCTGTTATGTGCGACCGCCGGGACCGCCGCGGCCGATCCGCCGCCCCGTCCACCCAACTGCACAGCTGCGGATGTAGCCGGTGTCGCGGCTGGTGTTGCGACCGCGCTGTCCACTTACCTGTTCACTCACCCGGACGTGAACGGGTTCTACACCGGCCTTCAGGATCAGCCCAAAGATCAGATCCAAGGTGACGTGCAGAACTACTTCAACGCCAACCCGCAAGAGCAAGCCGACCTCGAGGGCATCCGTCAGCCGCTGACTGACATCAGGCAGCGTTGCCAGTGGACTCCATTACTTGGACAGGGCGGCTCCGCTCCCTAATCGATTGGGCCGCGGGACGTAGCCATGTCCGAGAGCTGACGACACTCGCCGAGCGTAATGTGCTGTACGAATTCACGCGGCAGCCAAAAGCAGCCCCCGGCCGTGGCGGGAAGGAGATCGCGATGAATCTGTGGGTACGGTCTTGGAGCGCCGCAGGAATAGCGTTGTTGGCTCTCACGTCGATTCCCGAGATATATGCCGTCGTGCAGCCCTCCGGCGTGGCCAACGCCGACGTCTGCGCGAGCGTCGGCAGGCGCGTTTCAGTCAGCGGGTGCACCAACGTTGCCGATACGGTCAACACCTATGTCCCGCCGCCGGCTGACTATGCACCGCTACCCCAGGACTTTCCGCCCCCGCCACCACCGCCGGTAAATGTCTGCGTTGGGGTCGGCCGGCGAATCCATGTGAGCGGGTGCACCTGAGAGAAGTGTCGGTGGCCGGGTGGCTCTTCGACATCGACCGCCATAGTCCGCTGAAGCGTGGGTGCGCCCGCGGCTGGCAGTCGTCCTTCGGCTGTTCCATCACTCGAACTGAACCGCCGCGGCTGAAGATCCGGCCGTCGTGGCGGACGTAGTGCTCGGCGTGCGGCCCTCTTCCTCGCGGAGCATGCGGCCAATTGCCAGGAGCACCCGAAGCTCGCTCTGCCACTCAGCGCCGTCTGCGACACGGCAAAGTGCGACGCCGGCCAGCAAGCCAGACCACGTTGCCGATCAAGTCGGGCGGGTGTGATCGGTCGACGGCGACCTCAAGCACGGTCAATATTTCATGCAGCTCGTCCGCGGTCAGATCCTCGGGCGGCATGGCCGTCATCGCGGTTTTGACGCGGTAGATAAGCGCGGCATGCTCGCTGGTCTCTGAAGTGGTCATGGCTGTGATTTCTTCTCAGCCGGTCCTAGTGTTACCGATTCCCCCGTTTCGGTGACGCTCGTGTTTGGTGACGTGGCCGGATTCGTCGAGGGGAGCGTAAACGCTTCCGCGCTTACTCACATCGGCAATTGTGAAAATTCCCGCGGTGGCGTTGTCGCCTGGGCTCAGTCAGCGCTCTTCGCGCTGGGGCGCGGTCAGGCCGGTTGCGTCGTAGTAGCCCACCGTCTGGCGGCGTTGGTCCATGGCGGTCATTGCCCGAAATGTCGCGGTTTACAAATCACATGCGCGGGCACCACTGCGGAATGATCGCACGTCACATCCCTCGTTTCCTTGCTGCTGCGGTAGTCGCGGCGTCTGGCGTCAGCGCTTCCGTCCTCGCGTCTGCAATCCCTTCCGCCTCGGCCGATCCGTGTCCGGACCTTCAGGTCGTGTTCGCCCGCGGCACCGACGACCCTCCTGGGGTCGGCCCGACCGGACAGGCATTCATCGACTCGCTGCGCCCGCGCGTTGGCGCAAAATCGCTCGACGTGTATTCGGTCAACTATCCCGCTACCCATGAGCCCGAACCTCCCCTTCTATGGTCTCCCCGGCTCGGCTTTTCATTCAGGCAGCTTCAGGCCGGTCGATTGCCTCGGAGCGGCCGTGCGTTCGTCTAGCAGCTCGTCGAGGTGCGCGATGCTGTGCAGCCCCTCTCACCAGCCACCCGCCACGCCCGGGATAGCAGCCGCAGCTCAGCGTCGATGGTGTCGACGTCACGCGCACGCGGAGATTAGCTCTGCGCGCCGGCCTTAGCACTTGACCCAATCGAGGCCAAAGACGAAGCCGAGTTGCGGGTTGCGGTGGCAGCCGCACGGAAATTGGGTTGGATCGTTTTCTATCGCGAACCTTCACACTAGAGGCGCATCGCGGCGTAGCGTGCTGTCGGCGCATGGCGCGCCGTTCGCGAATCCGAGGGGGTGTAAACCGGATGACGACGTTGCAGGAGATCCTCGACTTGGTGCGGAAGTCCGCACCGGACGACTGGCACAAGATCGAGGAGGGCCCGACATATCGGAGCCGGTTTGGTTACTCGAAGGGGCCCGGCAGCCGGTGGCGGCTCGAAGAGGACAGCCACCACACAATCCTGGTTTACACGCCTGATGTGGACCTGACCATCGCGTACGGAATGCACTACCACTCGCAGGGGAGGGATGAAACGGAATTCGAGTGGTCGCAGGTGTTCGCCAGTAGGTCGGTGCGGGCCGGTTTCGCGGACATTTTCTGGCGTGGGTCGCTTATCGATCGGGTCGACTACGCGATCGTCGACGACCACCAGGGCATCCTCCCCCTGGGCGGCGGACCTGACGGCCTGAAGGTCACGAGCTTTGAGGTCGACGTCGCCAGGCTGCTGCACGGCATCACGGGCAAATTCAATAAGTTCGATTACTTCTTCGGCCGGGTGCCATTCGAAGTCGCCGAATAGCGGTTTTACGATTCCTGGATAGGTGTTGCGGGCGGTGGTGCTTCAGTGCCGGGATGAGTTTCGGGGTTGCTGCCAGTTCGATTGGGGGCTGTGGGGGTAAATGCCCACGCCGGCCGGACACAGAACGCACTCACCGTCTAGGCGGCTGGATCTTCATTAAGAAAATGCGAGTGCGCGTCGTACGCGTACAGGCCGGTGGGGTTCGGTCCGCTGGTCGCGAGGTCACCGCAGAACCAGCACCGCACGAGTTGAATCATTTTCGACTTCCTGCACCGCGAGGCGGGCGATTTCTTTCCCGACGTATTCGGATGACCGCCCGAGGGAGCGTTTTATGCCGCGAGGCCAGCGGCCCAGGTGTGAACCTCGGCGTCACTACCGATGATTTGTGTCTTGATCGTCATGGAGGGCGTGTAGAGCGTGCCCACCCAACGCCCCATTTCAAGGTCCACCCGCAGCACCCACCCGTCGGGCAACCTGTAGTGCCCAGTGCGCATCGCTGTGCCCATTGGCCACTCCCATCGGTGTCACTGCGGCCCCAGGGTGAAGCCGCAACTATATAGACAGACGTCCCAGCACGTGAAAATGTTCAGCGGAGGTCTGAAAACCGGGCAGAACCGCGTACCGAGCCGGAAATGCGCGCCGCAGCGTGTTCGTTGCGCACACTTCCACGCATGCGCGCCAGCCACGCGGACCGGCGGTGTGGTGTGCCAGCGCTGGCAAGGGGGGGTTGTCGCCCGTAAACTCGTCTCTCGCAACTGAACCCGATGTGGCTGAGCACCCTGAATAGCGTTCTCCCGGTCCTTTTGTTTCCCCGTGTGATCCGCCGGTGTAAGGCCGCCGCCGCCCAGTGTGGCCGCGCCGCCGCCCGCGCCCGCCGTGAAACCGAGATAACAGGGGTTTCGGGAATCCCCACTTTTGCCGGTCACGCCATCCTGCGGATGCTGGGTTCCGGCGGGATGGCAGACGCCTATCTGGCTCAGCAATAGGGCTTCCACGGCGCGACGCGCTAAAAGTCATTTCCGAAGCGAAATCGACCGCAGCACCACAACTCTTCCGGACCTCCGGTTGCACGCCGGGGGCGCTCACCAAAACCAACTGACAACGCCGCTGCGGGAGGGTCAGCAATAGACAAGCGCTCGCCGAAGGGTTCAGGCATCTGTGCCCGTATTCACCGCCGCTTAAGTGGCTGGTACGTAATTCAGAGTGCATTGACCATGGTGTGGAGTGCGCCGCGGTGGAGCAGCGAGCGATTCGGCAGTGGGTGAGGTTGCGGAATCCGAGCACCAGGACGCCCGCTACCGTGCCAAGCGCCGATTGCGCCGTCACCTGTCGTCGGCGATTGGCGCTCAATGTTTTGGAGCACTAATTTTCCTGGGGTGATGTTCTTAGCTGCTGGTGCAGTCGCGCGACGGATCGCCCCCTTCCTAACGGTTGCGGCCGTTGCCGGCATGGGTTTTCTTGCCGGCCCGGTGCAGGTCCGTCCCGCCCCGGAGGTGCGCTTGGCTGATGCGGTCAACCCGTTGGCTGGTATGCCCTTCTACGTCAATCCCACCTCGGCGGCTAAGCGCGCCGCGCAGCGTGCCGATCCGGCGAGTCCCGAGTTGACCGCCATCGCTAACACGCCGCAGGCGTACTGGATAGTCCCGGGCTCTTCGGCAGCTACGGTCGCGAAGTACACCGGCGACGCACAGGCTGCTGGCGCCATGCCGGTTCTGGCGCTTTATGGAATCCCCCATCGCGACTGTGGCAGCTTCGCTGCGGGTGGCTTGGCGACGGCCGACGACTACCGCACCTGGATTGACGGCATCGCATCCGACGTGGGCGCTTCGCGGGCGGCGATCATCGTCGAACCCGATGCACTGGCCTTGGCCGACTGCCTGTCGGCTGACCAGCGCCAAGAACGCTTCGACTTGATTCGCTACGCCGTCGACACGCTGACGCGCAATCCGGCCACGGCTGCGTATGTCGACGGTGGTCACTTGCGCTGGCATAGCCCCGAGGACATGGCCGCCAGGATCAACAAGGTCGATGTCGGCCGCGCGCGGGGTTTCAGCCTCAACACTGCGAACTTCTTCACCACCGAGGACGAAATCGGTTACGGCGAGGCGATTTCAGCGCTCACCAACGGTTCGCACTACGTGATCGACACGTCGCGCAACGGCGTCGGACCAGCGCCCGACTCCGAGCTCAACTGGTGCAACCCCAGCGGCCGAGCACTGGGCACTCTGCCTACCGCGGCTACCGGGGGCGCGCACGCCGACGCCTACCTGTGGATCAAACGTCCCGGTGAATCCGACGGAACATGCGGCAAAGGTGATCCACCGGCGGGCACCTTCGTGAATCAGTACGCCATCGATCTGGCCCGCAGCGCGGGCCACTAGGAGGCCTCGCGCCTAATCCCGCCGTCGGCAGACGTCACGCCTCGAAGTCGCTGGCGCCGATCTTTCAATGGTGCAAGTGATCTGCACCGAGGACGACGGCAGCGGCGCGGCTGTATTCCCGCGCGACATGCACCTGATCCGCTGATTGTGGGCGCCTCGTGGTTGGGACGTATTTATGGCCTCGGAGACGAAGGGTTGTATGTACCGGGCAACTCACCCGAGGTGTCGGACGGTATCGCTGCGATAGACGCGATCAGTAGGCCGCGGAACAAGCGACGCCGCTTGCGTCTCACTGCCGCAGAGAACAAGGCGATCGAGCAGCGTGCTGTTGAGGTCACGCGCGCCTATTTCGACGGGTTGGAGTACGAGACCAAAGACGGTGGGTCAACCGAGTCGTATGACATAAAGGCCAGTAAGGATGGCCAACGATCAAGATCGAGGTCAAGGGGACAACCTCGGACGGCTCAGATGTAGTCCTGACGTCCAACGAGGTGGGCTGCACGAAGCTGAGCACCCCAACAATGCACTCGCGATAGTCCGGCCATCATCCTCCACAGGAGCGGTGAGCAGCCAATGGCAACGGGGGGCGAGTTGACCTTGGAGATGCCATGGAAGTTGGATCCCGGCCGTTTACAGCCGATCGCATACCGCTACCGCACAGGCCTCTGAGCTCAGTGCGTCGCGCTGGTGTGCTGGCTACTATGAGCGAGATCGATCCACACGGCACTGGTGAACTGGAGCGATCTTGGCGTGAGCGGGCTTTTGCCGACGGGAACGGCGACGTTGCTTCTGGCCGACGTCGAGGGCTCCACACGGCTATGGGAGACCCAGCCCGAGGAGATGACGGCGGCCTTTGCGCGCCTGGATCACGCGCTGGGTGATCTGGTTTCCGCCCATGGCGGTGTGCGGCCGGTCGAGCAGGGTGAGGGTGACAGTTTTGTGGCGGCGTTCACCCGCGCTTCCGACGCGGTGGCCTGTGCGCTGGAGTTGCAGCGGGCACCGCTGGCGCCGATCCGGCTGCGCATCGGGGTGCATACCGGCGAGGTGCAGTTGCGTGATGAGGGCAACTACATCGGTGCCACTATCAACCGCGCCGCGCGCATCCGGGATCTGGCCCACGGGGGCCAGACCGTGCTCTCCGGCACGACTGAGGATCTGGTCGCCGATGTACTTCCGGCTGACGCCTGGCTGACCGACCTCGGCCGTCACGAGCTGCGCGGTGTGCCCCGCCCCGAGCGGGTGGTGCAGCTATGCCATCCCGACCTGCGCAACGATTTCCCGCCGCTGCGCACACCCGGCACCGTTGTCTCTCACAACCTTCCAGTACAGCTCACCAGCTTTGTCGGCCGCGGCGCACAGATGACTGACGTGGAAAAGCTGTTGGTCGACAACCGGCTGGTGACGCTGACCGGTGCCGGCGGCGCCGGCAAGACCCGTCTGGCCGTTGAGATCGCGGCTCGCATCGCGCCTGAGCTCCGTGACGGTGTTTGGTATGTGGATCTGGCGCCGATCACCCATCCGGCGGTGGTGCCGGTGACGGTGGCGCGTGCGCTGGGCCTGCCCGACCAGCCCGGCCGCTCGACGATGGACACGCTGCTTCGGTTTGTCGCCGACCGTCAGCTGCTGATCCTGCTGGATAACTGCGAACACCTGCTCGACCCGAGCGCCGAGCTGGTCGTGGCTCTGCTGGCTGGCGCGCCGGGGCTTACCGTGCTCGCCACGAGCCGTGAGCCGATCGGGGTGACGGGCGAGGCGACGTGGCGGGTGCCATCGCTCTCAGTGACCGACGAGGCCATCGAGTTGTTCGCCGACCGCGCCCGCCTGGCCCAGGCCAGCTTCACCGTTAGCAGCGACAACGCGGCGGCGGTGGCGGAGATCTGCGGCCGCCTCGACGGGATGCCGCTGGCCATCGAGCTGGCGGCGGCTCGGGTGCGCGCCCTGTCGCTGGCCGACATCCTCGAGGGTCTGCGTGACCGGTTCCGGCTGTTGACCGGCGGGGCCCGCACCGCGGTGCGCCGCCAGCAGACGCTGCGCGCGTCAGTCGACTGGTCCCATGCGCTATTGACCGAGCCCGAACGGGTCCTGTTCCGTCGGCTGGCGGTGTTCCTGGGTGGCTTTGATCTTGATGCTGCGCAAGCTGTCGCGGGCGGTGGGGATGTAGAGCGCTACCAGGTGCTCGATCAGCTCACTCTGCTCGTTGACAAGTCGCTTATCGTCGCAGAAAACACCAGTGGCCGAACGCGATATCGGTTGCTCGAAACGGTGCGCCAGTACGCGCTGGAGAAACTGGCGGAGTCCAGCGAGGCCGATGTCGTCCGGTCGCGTCACCGCGACCACTACACCGCAATGGCCGCCCTGCTCGACGCGCCGGCGCGCACCGACTACGAGCGGCGTGTCGAGCAGGCAGAGGAGGAGATGGATAACCTGCGCGCCGCTTTCGTGTGGAGCCTCGAAACCGGCGACGTCGGGCGCTCGTTGGAGCTCGCAACATCGCTGCAGCCGCTGTGGTTCACACGGGGCCGCATCCGAGAAGGGCTGGCCTGGTTCGACGCCGCGGTCACCGGCGGCGACGCACATCATTTCGAGGTGGCGGACGCGGTGCGCGCGGGGGCGCTCGCCGACAAAGCGGTGCTCGACGCATGGGTGGCAGTGAGGTTCAGCATGGATCAGGCCCAGCAAGCCCTAGCGATCGCCCGCGAGGTGGATGACCCGGCCCTGCTGGCGCGCGCGCTAACCGCCTGCGGGGTAGTCGCCGGCTACTACGACCGCGAGGTGGCCCGGCCCTACTTCGATGAGGCCATCGGCCTGGCCCGCGCGATAGGCGACCGGTGGAGGTTGAGTCAGATCCTGGCCTTACAGGCGCAGGGCGCGGCCATTGCGGGTGACCCGTTCGCGGTACGCGCGGCCGCCGAAGAAGGACGCGATCTTGCCGATGCGATCGGCGACGGGTCCAACTCGCGTGCGTGCCGCTTTTGGCTGGGGTTGGCGCAGGCGACAAGCGGTGATTTGGCCGGAGCTGTCACACAATTCGGCGAGGTGGCGGCCGAGTCCGAGGCGACTCACGATGAGATGTGGAGGGTGAGCAGCGTCGGGACCCGGGGCATCCTACTCGCATATCAGGGGGAGGCGGCCGCGGCCCGAGCGGCGGCCGAGGCGACCCTCAGGGCCGGCGCGGAGCTTGGCGGGTTTTTCGTGGGGATGGGCTACCAGGTGTTGGCTCTGGCGGCCCTGGCCGCCGGGGATAGTGCAGGGGCGCAGGAGGCGCGTGAGGCCGCGTGGAAGCACATGGGCGTCCTAGGTGAGCTGGGGGCAACGTGGCGCTACTGGGGTGCCGAGGCCGCGCTGGCAGGCGGGGATCTCGCCGCCGCCCGCGGCTCGGCCGACGAAGCCGTCTCGACGAGGCTTCTACTCGGTATTGGCGCTCACGGCGCGCGCGCGCGTCCTGATGGCGCAGGGTGAGCCAAAACAGGCCGAGAGCGACGCCCACGATGCGCTGACGCGCGTCGCTAATATCGAGGCGTACCTCTTTGTTCCCGACATCCTCGAGGTCCTCGCCGATCTGGCCGGAGAGGCCGGCAGTTACCGCGACGCCGCGCGGCTCTTCGGTGCCGCGCAGGCCATCCGGAACCGTATGGGTGTGGTGCGATTCAAGATCTACGACTCCGGCTACGCAGCATCGGTGGCAGCGGTGCGTGATGCTATGGGCGACAAAGACTTCGATTCCACCTGGGCCGAGGGCGCGGCCCTGTCCACCGAGGAGGCGATCGCCTTCGCACAGCGCGGCCGCGGCGAACGCAAACGGCCGGCCAGGGGCTGGGCATCGCTGACCCCCACCGAGCGCGATGTGGTGCGACTGGTCAGCGAAGGGCTGGCCAACAACGACATCGCCACCCGGCTTTTCGTCTCACCGCGCACCGTG
>DATKEW010000272.1:0-2744 GCA_035511785.1 Mycobacterium sp. | reverse complement strand
ATCATCTCGTCGACAACCCCAAAGATCCTGGGGACGCAAATCGCGGTTTTCAGGCCCGGCAGTGCGTCGCGCAGGGCGGCGGCCTCGGTGCGTCGGTCGAACACCTTGCCCCCGAACCGGTAGCCGTCGGCGACGATGAGCACGGCGGGATCGAGTTGGCCAAGCCGGTCGAGGGCCGCTTGAACCGTGTACTCCTGGCCGCAGGCGCTCCAGATCGCCCCGATGCTGGCCGTGGCCAGGAACGCAATCACGGCCTCCGGAATGTTGGGTAGATAGCCGATGACACGGTCGCCGGAGCCGACGCCGACCCGCCGCAGCGTCGCGGCCAATGCACCCGCCCGCCTGAGCATTTCGGCCCACGAGATTTCACGCACGGGTGCGTCCTCGCTCACGCCAACGATCGCAGGTCGGTCTTGCCGGCTATTGGCGATCACACGTGCGACATAGTTGAGTTGTGCGCCGGGAAACCACCGCGCGCCGGGCATGGCGTCATCGGCCAACGCCACCGTCGGGGTCTGCGTGGACACCGCGAAGTACTCCCACACGCACAGCCAGAATTCGTCGATATCACGGACCGACCACTGCCACAGGTCGTGATAGCTGGTGGGCGGCAGTCCAGTACGGGCGGCGACGTACTCGGTGAACCGTGCGATCAGAGACTGCTGGAGGTCGGCGCCCGTTGGCTCCCATTGGGGTTCAACCGCTTTTGCCGTGTTCACGTCTCGACACCCTCCTTTTTCGGCGCGGCTGGTGAGGCACTGAGCGCGACCCGGCGACGTTGGCCGACCGAACCAGCCGGTGCGTGGGGTAGCGGGCAACCGGGTGCGGCGAGATGGCGCCGCGCGCGGCGCCCACCACGCGCGCCGGTGCGCTGATTCCGAAAGGCTGATGGCCCAGGTCATATGTCCCGATCAACAGGACCCGTTCCCGGGGCGTTGCGCTCAGGTTCATCTCCTTTGTCGCCGACGTCGCGTCGCCATGCCGAGAGAGTGTCGCCGCAGATGACCGCGGCTAATCCCGACCCTGTTCACGACAACCCACAAGCGAGAAGCTAAAACTAGGCGCTCAACGTTGGCCGCGGGTAGGTTGTGCCCGCCGTTCCACCTTCTGGCAGCGGTCTGGTTACCCGGCGCCGCGCCTGGGCAATCCCCGACCCCCCGGTCCTCCGGTGTAACGGGGCCGCCGGCAATACGCTGGCCAACGCGCGGTCAGCCGATGCTGTCCAGTTGTCCGCGCAGGATGTGGCGGCGGCCGTCGCCGCGCGGCAGGATCTTCAAAATGTGGTTGGCGAGCTCGGCGTCATCTTCCAGGTGTGCGGCCAGCGCCAATGCCGACTCGTACGCGTCGCTGGTGAGCACGGCGTCGCGCAGGGCCACCTCGACGGTTCGTGCCAGGCGCAGGACGCGCGGCGACTCCGACCACGGCAGCAGCGGGCCGGTGAAGCGGCCGACCGCCTCGGCGACCCTGCCGTTGCGCAGATCCTCAAGCACCTCCAAGGCGTCGACACCGACGCTGCCCAGAAGCCGATACGGGGTGCGCGACACACGCCCCCCCAGAATGGCGCGCAGATGCGACACCTCGGCCTTGAGGGTGCCCATCTCCACGGCTTCATCGCCGTAGAGGTCGGCGTGCAGCTTGGCGAGGCTCACCCCCGCCGGGCGCAGCGCCAGGATCAAGGCGATCTCGGTCTGGCGGTGGGTCAGTCGCACCGGACGGCCCGCCAGCGTCAGGTGCTGCCTGCCGAGCACACTCAGATAAACGCCGTCAGCACCCAGATCGGTCGCGGCGGTGCTGGCGGCGATCTCGGCGCCCAGCCGCTCCGCCAAGGCCGTCACCGCCAGGCCAAGAGCCGGGTGAGCCTTGTTCCACGGAGTTGAGAAGTTCACTGCCCCAAACAGCTGCCGAGTCTTGGGATGCCGAATCGGTGCCGCATAGCTCGACCACTCATGCAAAGCCGCAGACCAATGTTCGGCCGACCACACCGTCGATGGGCGATCGGAGCTCAACGCCAACGACATCGCGGTGATGCCCATGCTGGCTTCATCCCACAACGCGCCGGGCTTGTAGTTGCACTTTTCGGCCCGCCTGAGCAGCCTCGGCTCACCGGCGGTCCACACCATCTGCCCCCGGGGATCGACGATGCCCACCATCACCTCGGCATCCCGGAGCGTGGACCGCATCGAGTCATCGACCACGTGGGTCGCGGCCAGCAACGCCTCGTGGTTGAGTTCGGTTTGCCCGCTGGGCGCCCCAGCGATCTCAGGAGGGCGCAGCTTGCGCGTCCGCCGCCACGACGACAATACGTCCCCACGGACACCCGCGACTGCCTCCCCGGACTTAAACTTCGCCCAGGACCGATACATCGCGGTCCGCCTGGCCCGAAGGTCCCCATCGTCGTTCACTGCTACTCCCGCCATCCGTCCTTGCTCGCAGACAGGCGCAGCGGTGGGCCCGAATCGCCATGCCGGCCGCTTCCCGCCCGCAACGGGAATCCAGGCCGAGCCAACTCCCGGTTATGCATGTAAGCATACATCCGGTCGCGATCCTGCACGTCACATAGGGCGATGATCACAATTGGCCAACCTCTCACCGACCTGACGGGCTCACTGTGTGGTGCACCCCGCTGCGGCCCTAGAGCCTTGGCTGGTGAGCGCAGCACACGCCATGTCGCTATCGCTGGTTCGGCCGCCTTAGCGTATTCGGCCATGCCCGACGGATCCTTGATCGCTTCAGTGGCGATGATG
>DATKEW010000271.1:0-5984 GCA_035511785.1 Mycobacterium sp. | reverse complement strand
GAGCCTCGTACGGGTCGGTGATGACTTCGATGTAGGCGGCAAGATCTGCTTGCTCCGCTGTCTTGAGTGCGTCGTCGAGCTCGGCGCAGTTGCCGGCCCGCGCGGTGAACCACCTCTGACAGCCCATGGCATGGGGAAGTTTGGCGTAGTTCCAGGCCGCGATGTCGTTGTAGGCCAGGGCCATATCCTTGCACAGGAGTCGCTCGCTCAGATAGCCGGAGTTGTTGAGCACAAACACAATTGGGCGTAGCTTATGCCGACCGAACTGGCCGATTTCCTGGGCGGTCATCTGGTGAGAACCTTCGCCGGTGATCAGGATCAGTCGACGATCCGGAGCGCCGATCGCGGCGCCGAAAGCCGCCGGAGTGGCCCATCCGATTGACGCCCAAAGGGTTTGGTTATGAAACTCGGCGCCTTTGGGCAGTTGTGCGAACGCCAAACCCAGCGAGGACGTTCCGGTGTCGGTGATGATCACGTCATTGGGCCGGAAGAAGTTCGCCCAGCGCGGGTAGAGGGCGTCGGCGGTGATCGGGTCCTCACCGCCGCTTACGATCGGCCCCAGCGTCCCGGTTGTGAAGGCCGGTCGCTGGGCACGTTTGGTGGTGCGCCCCGACAGTTGCGCGAGAATGTCGGCCATCTCTACGTCCCGGTACACCTTTCCGCCGACGGTGGTGCGGTGATGGCCGATGGTGATCGTCTTGTCCGGGTCCAGCCGGGCGGTGAACCCGGCGGTGTTGCCGTCGGTCAGCATGGCGGCGATCATCACCACCACATCGCATGACTCGACGAACGCGCGCACCGGCTCTTCCATCAGCCGGCCGGCGTACATGCCGATGTAGTTAGGGTGGTCCTCGCCGAGCACCGACTTGTCGGCGAACATTGTCGCAAACGGCAGGCCCGAGGCGTCGACGAACGCGGCCGCGGCACCCTGCAGCCCGAGCCGCCTCAGCAGCACCCCGGGCAGCACGCATGCCTGGCCGGCGTTTTCGAGTGCAGCAGTCACCGCATCGGTCGCCGCCGCCAGCGACGTGGGATCACTGGTCGGCGAGCTCAGCGGTGGCGTGGTCGCAAGCACCGGCGAGTTCGCGACATCGCTGGGAAACGCCATGTAGACAGGCCGTCGATGGTAGTGCGCCTCGGCGATAAGCCGTTCGGTCTCCGACGCCGCGTTCTGCGGCGTCATGATCGCGCTCGCGCACACGACAGGCTCCGCCATCCTGTGGAACAGGTCGAACTCCCCGTTGCCCAGCGTGTGATGCACCAGCGCCCGCCCCTCCTGTGTCGGCAGGTTGGGCGCGCCCACCAAGTGAAAAACCGCAAGATTCTCGGCGTACGAGCCCGCGACACCGCTCATCGCGGCGAGTTCGCCCACCCCGTAGGTGGTGCACACCGCGCCGACACCGCGCATCCGGGCGTACCCGTCAGCGGCGTAGGCGGCGTTGAGTTCGTTGCAGCAGCCGATCCAATTGATCGCCGGGTGCTCGGCGATCGCATCATTGACGGGAAATGCGTAATCGCCGGCGACGCCGAAGACGTCGTCGACACCAATCTCTTTGAGGCGCCTCAATACGTATTGAATGACGGTTTCAGCCATGAATCATTGTCGAGCGGCCGAGTGATGGCGACAAGCGTCAAATGACCCCTCATTGAGGTGCCTGTGCGACGGCGCGCGTCGCTACCGAATTTCTCATGTCAGGCTGATGTCGCTTACATCGATGGACACCATGAGTTCGTCGGCCAGCAGGTGGCCGCTCGCGTCGCAGCGGTATGCCCGGCGCTTGGACGGCAGCTTGATCCCCTCGGCCTCCACGATGTCGTAGACGTATTGGATCGCAGCGAACCCGCCCGCGACGTCGACACGGTAGTCGTGGCGGCGTAGCAGGAAGTCGCTGCCGAAGTAGAACTCCTGCAGGCGGCTGTGGCTGGCGAACCGGTCCGGGAAGTGCGCCTGCAGTCCAAACCAGCGCTCGCCGTCGTCCTCGATCGGATCGATCTCGGCGACGGTGAACCCGGGCAGCGTCATCAGGAACGGAGTGGCCAGATACGTCCACAGCGCGTAGCCGTTGAAGTAGGCGCGCTGCAGTGGATCCCACCGCGTCGTGAGGACGTGACCGGCGAACGATTCGCGCGGGTTGCTTCGTTCGGCGACCACGCGGCCGTCAAGCTTCTCGATGGCGACGCGTTGCGGCGTGAAGTCGGTTTTCTGGTCCGGCGCACCGAACGGTTGCACGGAAGCCCATTCGCGCTGCAGCGCAACGGTCATTCGTCGCGGCGAAGGGTCTTGCGGTTGGCCCTTGATCTCCCATAGCTTGCCGCCACTGACGATCGTCGCCTCCATCGAGCTGAATTGGCGCCAGCGATCAAGGCCTCCGTGCGCCGCGAGCACGGCATCGAGCAGCTCGGTCACGCCAAATTTGGCCTCGCCGGGCATCGTTCGATCATAGGCCGTGAGTGGGCGTCTTCGAAGGGAGTCACGACGTCCCAAGGGTGTCCCTGTCACTACTACGTATTAACCGGGAATGGTTGCGGATCCGTTCGGCGGAATTTCGAACGCGTGGGGCGCGCTCATGGTGAGCGGCATAGCACCAAACCTTTGTAAGAGAGGAATACTCATGTCCGTGATCCACTTTCACGGGGCGACTACGTCGACCCCTGAGCAATTCATTGCCGGGCTCACCGATTTCGGACCGGGCCGGTCGAAGGTCTTCAAGAATAGCGCCGACGCATACCTGATGGTGCATTACCAGGGCCGGCGTCAGGCCGACGTCACGGAGGGCTCGGGCGGCATCTGGGAAAGACTGCTTTACGACTGGTCCGATCCCAGCTACGTCAAGCTCACGACCATCGACTCCAACGTGTTTGGCGGCGCATCTGGCTACACCTACACCCTCACGCGGCGGCCCGACGGGACGACCGACATAGACGTCGTCATCGTTCGCGAGGGTAAGAACTTCAAGGGGCGGGTGCTGTCGGGTGTGCTTGGAACCATCGGCAAGCGCTCCTTGGGCAAGGCGTTCTCCAACAGCGTTGCGGCCATCGAAGCCCGGAGCGCGGCGAAGGCTGCTGGGGAGTCCGCGGCGGCGTCTTGATCGCCTCGGCGAGGGGTCGAGGCGCAGCCACAAACCCCGCCAGTGCGGACGCGAGGAAAAGAGCGAACAATGCTGAGTGCAGCCTACGGAATTCTGGTATTGCTGCCGGTGGTGCTCTGGGTCGGCCGGGTACGCGATGGTGTTGGGATGACCGCGAGCTGTCCCAGGCCGATCGCCGAATCGGCAAGCAGCGCTATCGATCCCGACGCTCAGGCACGACGCGCGGTCAATGGCGAACCCGTAACGATGATCAGACGATTACGTGCCAGACAGGAGCAAAGGCGCCGTGAGCAAAGGGAATTCAAAGCGTGGCTAGAGATAACCGCGAAACCACAGTGGTAAAGTTTGTTGGCTGTCCTGATGGCCAGAAGACGATTTTGCCTGAATTAGTTTGCGATACAACACTATTAAGTCTTGGCGAGCCACCACAAGGAATTGCCCGAACGTGGCTTGGCACATCTTCACGGGAGTGCTGAGCGCGGTCGCCGAAATGGTGGTAATTGCCTGCCGATCAGCTCGATGGTGTCGCCCCCGCGATCGTATCGGAGAAGTCGAGGATCATCGCCGCGACGACCCCGGGGTACTCGAGGTGAACCCAATGGCCGCCCGTGTCGATGACTTTGACGTCGGCTTCGGCAAAGCGCGGACTGACGGCATTGACGAGCTGCTCGGTCACGAACGTGTCCGCGCCGCCGCGGATGATGAGTACGGGGCCGTTGAATGCACTCGCCGCGGGCTGGTGACCCATGCCGGCGTTCCAGACGTTGACGTAGTGGGAGACGACGTCGGCTGCGACGTGCGCGCCGAGGTCGGCGAGCCGGTCGAGCTGGTCCTCGCTGAGGTGAGGCGACAGTACGGCCCGCACGTCACGCTGCACGTCGCGGTCACCGCCCAAGGCGCGGAACGGCGCGACCACCTCGTCGGGCAGTTGCGTACCGCCCAGCGGCACCGGGGTCAGCAGCACCAGTCCGGGAACTCGGTCTGGGTGCTGTGCGGCTACCAGCTCGGCGACCTGCGTGCCAAGGCTCTGGCCCACCACGATCACCGGCCCGTCGATTCCCCCGACGATCTCGCCGGCCTCGGCGGCGAGCGACTCGAGGGTCGTGCTGCGCGCTTCTCCGGCCGATCCGCTGCGCCGGCCGAATCCGGGTAGGTCGTAGCGCACTGCGCTTACTTCACCTCCGAGACAATCGACCAGGCCGTCCCACACCGTCGCGTCGTAGAGGAAACCGTGGATCAACAGAACCGTGGGCGAATCCGTGGTGGTGGCCGGCGTGCGGGTGACGGGTAGCCCGTTGAGTGACGGGGTCATTTCACGCCGCCGTCGTAGAGCCCGACGGTGACCATTCGGCCGTGTCGATGGGCGAGTAATCAGTGGCGCGCCCGTCAAGCCGGCCTGCGCGTTGGGAGCCGAGTGCCCCTACGAGCTCTTCGGGGAGCGGGGTGGTGAAGATATTGTCGACGAGGGTGTACTCGGCGGCGAGTCGACCGAAGACGCCCAGCGCGCCGACATCGATGCGCCCGCGGGACAGGTAGAGGTCGTCGCGCACGTGGATGCGCTTGACGCGTCCCCAAACGACGTGGTCCGGCAGTGGCGGCATCGGGATGATGCGGTCGACGACGCACTCAAAGGAGATCGGAGCGTCGGCAATACGTGGCGCCGAGATAGACTCCGAAGCAGCCTTTTCCAGTCCTAGCGCCTCGAACTCGTCGACATCCGAGCCGAATTCGTAGGCAGAGCGATGTACGGCGTCCGCCTGTCCGATCGTGGCGATGTTCACCACGAATTCGTTGGTGTCGCGGATGTTGACGAATGTGTCCTTTAGAGTCACCCCGTCCGAGCGCGGCTGCAAGGTGATCGACAGAACCGGCGGGTATCTGCCGACGACGGTGAAGAACGATACCGGTGCAATATTGCCGACGCCGCTGGTAGAGCTGGTGCTGACCCAGGCGATCGCGCGCGGCAATACGCTGCCGATCAGCAGTTTGTAGCTCGACGTGGGGTCAAGGTCGGCGGTGTCGATGATCATTTCTGTGTTCCTTTGCGGTGGTTGTTTTTGTCGGTGAATTTCGCTGCGGCCATGCATTTTTCAGCGAGTCGCTGGTTGTCGGCGTCGCCTGGATGCCGACGATTCGCCATCCGGCCGGGCCCCGTGCTACCTCAAAGTGAGCGGCGAGTCGTTCGATTTCTGTTCCGGGCTGCCGTCGGGCAGCCGCTGCTCACGATGGCGTCGCAAACCTTCGTGAACCAGGACTTCGTAGCGCAGTTCAGACATGTTGTATTCCCTTCTAGATCAGGAGTTTTCGAGTTTGATGAGATGCTCGGTGAACCACGTGATCGCGGCACCGCTGGCGTCGGCGAAGCATGCCAGGTACGGGTCGAAGTGATCGCCGTCGATGGTGACCAGCTTCTTGGGCTGTAGCGCATGCTCGTAGGCGCTCAGCGCCAGGTCCGCGACGGTGATCGTGTCGTGTAGGCCCACAGTCATCAGCAATGGAGTGGGAGAGACGCGCGACACCCACGTCCCGGGTTCGTACATCCGTGCCGCGCGGGTCGAGCGAAGCGTTACGGCGTTCTCCCAAACACCCTCGGGCACAGGCTGGTTGTAGAACGCGACGGCATCGGCCGAGCTATAGGCGGCGGGCACGGTTGGGTCGGAGCTCACCACGGCCTGAGTGGCCGGGGGCGCACCGTGAAACCGTCGGCGCTCGTCGTCGGCGAAGGCCGCTTCCAAGGCGGGCAGCTGGTCGGGCGGAACGCGTCGCAGGCTCTGCTGGTAGCCGCTGATCGTAGGCACCTGGGCGACCACCGCGCGCACCCGCCGATCGGTGGCTCCCAACACGATGGCGTGCCCGCCGGCATAGCTGGTGCCCCACAACCCGATTCGGTCGGCG
>DATKEW010000270.1:0-13523 GCA_035511785.1 Mycobacterium sp. | reverse complement strand
GGTGTATACCCTTTCGGGTAGCTGGCACTACCTGGAGCACCCCGACCAGCCGCAGACCGCCGGCTCCTACTTGCTAGAGCCCGCCGGCTCGGTGCACACCTTCATCTGCCCCGAGACCAACACCGAGGACACCGTCCTATTTATCCGCGTCGAGGGCGCCAACATCAATTTCGACGAGGACGGACAGTTCCACTCGATCCTCGATACGACGTCAATCCGGTATCTGGCCGAGGCGGCAGAGGCGCAAGGCGTCGGCCCACTCAACCGCATCGGCGGCGGAGCGGCCGGGTACATGACACAAAAGGCATGAACACTCTGACTACAGTCGCCTGTGACCGTGTGACTCGACTCTTTGACATGTCGTAGACCGATCCCAGTTTTGGCAGCGTCGCCGCGCAACTAGGTGCCGGTTATCTAGTGCCTTTTATCTGCCTACTAGTCGATATATGCGTTCGGGTGAACACTCGGTCGAGGTCATCGAATCGCCGCTGATCGATGGCCGTGGAGTAGTCCACCAGCAGTTGCTCGATCTCCAGCCGATCAGAGATCTCTTCCAGGCTCAGCATGTCGTCGATTGAACACGATCCGGTGGCGCGGCGAGCTAGCCGGGCCGGCTCGGCGGCACAGGGCGGACCGCGTTGCGGTAGCTGCTGGGACCGCAGCCGAACCATCGCCGACACGAGCGGGTCAGCACGCTCTGCTCGGCGTAGCCGAGTTCTCGGGTCAGGTGCGACAGGCTGATGTCGGTGTCGCGTAGGTAGTGTTCGGCGGTTTCGCGGCGCACGTCATCGATGAGTTCGCCGAAGGTGGTTTTCTCCGCTGACAGGCGGCGGTGCAGTGCCTTGGGATGCAGATCGAACTGGGCGGCGATCAACTCGAGGCTGGCGGTGCCGGTGGGCAGGAGTTGGCGGACCATGGTGCGCACCGATTGGGTCATGCCGGGTTGGTGTGTGGTGATTCCGGTTAAGTACTGCACGACCGCCTGATGGGCGAGCGCGTCCTGGTTGAGCGAGCGCCCGAGATCGGCCGTGCGGATAGTGAAGCCCGCTGTTGGTTGCGTGAAGCACGGCCGGCAGCCGAAGTAGGTCAGATAATCGGCGGTCGCGGTCAGCGGCTGGTGCGGGAGGTGCACCGACAGGGGTGCGTACTGCGCGCCGAGCAGGAACCGCAACACCCGCAGTGACACCCCGAGGGACAGTTCGGTGGTCTGCGGGTGCGGCGGCGGGCGCTCGATCAAAACATCGAATGCGTAGAACGACTGTCCGGCGCTGGCGCTCGGGGTAATCCGCGCGGAGATGGCCGGGCTGTAGGCGCCCAGGAAGGTTTCGACAATCGTGAAGGCGTCGCCGACGGTGGCCGCGGTGCGCGCGGCCACCCCGAGCGGTCCAAGGATTTCGATGCCCTGCCTCAGTGCCAACCGCCGCCCGAAATCCGGGGTTGAGGTGGCTGCCGCCGCCGCCTCGACGGCCACGATGAGGCTGCGGTAGGGCAGAAAGACTTCGTGCTCGCCGACATCTTGGGGCCGGATGCCGGCGGCGCGCAGCAGTTCGCCCGGATCGCCGCCCAGTTCGGCGACCAGGCGCGGATAGCCCGACAGCGACGTTCCGCGCACCACCGACATGTCAACAAATGTCAAATAGTCGTCCGCAACTGTCAAGACTCCGGCGTTGTCGGGGCCGCATCCTGGGATCCACGGTCAAACACACCGACCCCAGGAAAGGAACGTCCCCCATGAGCTTCGACACGGTGATTCGTAACGGCCGTTGGTTCGACGGCACCGGCGCGCCGTCGGCGATCCGCAACATCGGGATCCGCGACGGCCGTGTCGCCGCGATCAGCCCGCGGCCGCTCGACGAAACCGGCTGCTCCGAAGTGATTGACGCCGGAGGCAAGTGGGTGCTGCCGGGCATGGTCGACATCCACACCCACTACGACGTCGAAGTGCTGGCCGGCCCGTCGCTGTCGGAGTCGCTGCGCCACGGCGTGACGACGGTGATGGTGGGGTCGTGCTCGTTGTCGAGCGTTCACGTCGACGGCGAAGACGCCGGTGACTTGTTCGCCCGGGTGGAAGCCATCCCCCGCGAGCACGTTATTAGCACGGTCAACCACCACAAGACGTGGAACAGCTGCGAGGAGTACATCGCCGCGCTGGAGTCCCGGCCATTGGGGCCGAATGTCGCTGCCTTCATTGGCCATTCGGACATGCGGGCCGCGACCATGGGCCTGGACCGCGCCACCCGCAAGGAAGTCCGGCCCACCAAGGCTGAGCAGGCCCGGATGGAGCAGATGCTCGCCGAGGCGCTACGGGCCGGCTTCATCGGCATGTCCTCACAGCAACTGCTTTTCGACAAGCTCGACGGCGAGACCTGCCGCTCGCGCACGCTGCCCTCGACGTATGCAAAACCGCGCGAGCTGCGCCGGCTGAAGTCGGTGCTGCGGCGAAGCGGGCGGGTCTTGCAGGCGGGTCCCGACATTCAGAACCCGTTCAACATCGCATCCCAGGCGGTGCAGTCGCTGGGCATCGGCCGCAGGCAGCTGAAGACCACTCTGCTGTCGGCCGCCGACATCAAGGCCAACCCGTGGCTGATCGCGTTGATGGGTCCCGCGGCCCGGCTCGTCAACAAGCTGGGCGGCAACTTCCGCTGGCAGCACCTGCCGGTGCCATTCGAGGTGTACGCCGACGGCATCGACCTGGTGATCTTCGAAGAGTTCGGCTCCGGCGCGGCCGCTATGCACCTGAAAGAGCAAGTGGCAGAGCGCAATGACCTGCTGCGCGACGAGGACTACCGTCGGCGGTTCCGCAAGGACTACGACAGCAAGTATGGGCTTCGGGTGTGGCACCGCGACTTCTTCGACGCCGAAATCGTCGCGTGCCCCGATGTGTCCGTCATTGGAAAGTCCTTTGGGCAGGTCGGTATTGAGCGTGGCGGGCTGCACCCCGTAGACGCATTCCTCGACCTGGTCGTCGAGCATGGCACTGCGCTGCGTTGGCACACAACGATTTCCAACCACCGCCCCGAGGTGCTCAAGAAAATGGCCCGTGAGCCGGGTATCCAGATGGGGTTCTCCGATGCGGGCGCGCACCTGCGCAACATGGCGTTCTACAACTTCGGACTGCGACTACTGCGCCACGTCTACGACGCCCAGAAGGCCGGTACGCCGTTCATGACCATCGAGGAGGCGGTGCACCGGCTGACCGGCGAGCTGGCCGACTGGTATCACATCGACGCCGGGCATCTGCGGATGGGCGACCGCGCCGACCTGGTGATCGTCGACCCGGCGCACCTTGACGACTCGCTGGACGGCTACGCCGAGGAGAGGGTCGAGCAGTACGGCGGACTGTCGCGGATGGTCAACCGCAACGACAAAACCGTCAGCGCCGTGCTCGTCGCCGGGCGCGCGGTGTTCCTCAACGGGCAGCCCACCGAGGTGCTCGGCACGCAGCGCACCGGCAGCTTCCTGCGCGCCAACACCACCACCCCCGCGACCACGGGGACCGCGGCCGAGCCGGTTGCCACCGCGGTGTAGCGGAGGTGCAGGCGACACTGTCCGTGCCTGTGGCCTCTCGCGACGGACAGGGAGGCGGTCGACGCCTTCCTGCCCGCCCCCTGCATGTACCGGTGCCTTTTGGCACCCGAAAGGTCGATGTGGGCGTCCGGCGTGAACGTCGAGGTCATCCAACCGGAGCTGGTTCTGCCGGTCTCGGGCTGCGAAGCCGTTTAACCCAAACGCTCGATGATGGTGGCGTTGGCCATGCCGCCGCGCCGTGAATAACCCCGGCCCGAGCAGTTCTCACTGCGTACGCAGACGGGTACGTTTTCCCTGTCGATCGCCGTTGCTAACAACTTTGGGAAGTTGACGGCAGAGTGCAGGTCAGCAGCCATTTTTCGCTTATTGCCCTCAGTAGCCCACGTCAGCCATCTTCACTGATCGCTGTCGTTCGGGACGAAGAGGCCGCGCAGGGACACAAGCGTGCGGCGATGGCTGCCTGGATGTCATGAAGCAGATTTCTGCGGTGCGGTCGGCGCTGGAACGCTCGAACAGGGTGATGCTGCATAACCACCTGGAGACCTGCTTCTCGCAGGCCGTCCTGGGCGGGCGGGGAGCAACAGCCATCCACGAACTCGTCGACGCCCTCGGGTCGCTCGTTCATCCGAAGGTTCCGGGATGGATTGAGGTGGCCCGCGACAGTCCGTAGTGAGACAATTCCGCCCTGAGTTCATGGCGCCAAAGCATGTGAAAGATGGTGGGAGCCACCAAAGTCGGCTCCCCGACCTGGTGGGCCAACACGCTCAGCGACACTCCGGGGGAGTGTTCGATGACCTCGCGCGTGCGCGCCACAACGGCGGTATCGCTCACGCGCTCATGGCGGTAGCCGGCCAGCCAGCGCAGGTTCGCCCACAACACCCTAGGCAGCTCACTCAACCGCCGGTACGCCCAACCTGTTTGGCGACACAGCGCAGCCGTGGCGGCGAAGTTCACCCGATCCTTGGCGTCGATCAACTTGTCCGGTTTGACGTCAACCACGACCGCGCAGCCGTCTGCGTTGCGCAGAAAGTAGTCGGGCATATGGGGGCGACGCACACCATCGCTGGTCGTGAACTCGAACCGGAACGGCTGGGCGGCGAAGCCGACAATGTCAGGGTCGAAATCGAAAGCGATGAGATTTGTTGGCGATGCGCACGATTTAGGGCAGGCGGGGCTGCGAGTCGTCGCTTGGCTGGGCCGGTGTCGACGTCTGTGCGGTCTTCGTGGAATCGTGTTGGCGCAGCAGCGTTCTCACCGCGTAGCACAGTGCACTGGCCAGGTAGAAGATGGCGGTGAGGAGCAGCCAGCGAGACAGGTAGGGGGCCTGGGTCAGCCCGGTCGCGGCTTGATAGGTGGGTGCGCCCTGCTCGATGATTCCGGGCAGGAACATCACCAGCAGCAGCCCTGCGGCCAGGGTCGGCATCCGAAGATAGTTTGTTAACGGTATGCGTCCAGACGGGCGCTGGTCGGGGTCCTTCGGGATGCTCCGCGTTTTGGGCAGCAGCCGGTCAGCCAGCGCGTAGATGGGAAATAGGACCAGGTCGTGGCCGATCACGGCGACCGCGAACCACACCGCAATGGATTGCCACCACACGTTGGGGTTGAACAGGTTTCGCACCCCCAGCACGGATATCGTGTAGGCGCCCAGCGCCAGCGCGGCCAGAACCACGATGAGGTGAAACAGGCGCTCGCCGTACAACCGCGCCGCCAGTTGGGCCAGGGCGCGCATCAGGTTTCCCGGAATTCGATGCTGGACACCCATTTGGTGTTGTGCACTCCAGGCAGTGCCGGCACGATGAGGCGTGCCGGATACCCGTGATCTAGTGATAGGTCGGCACCATTGACCTGCAGCGCCAACAGCGAGTCGGGGTTAAGGATCTGGTTGTTTTGCAGGATCGCATGGTTGAAGGCGCCGAACCGTTCCAGAGAGGACACGATCGCCGAGCCCGGGTTCGGGCGCCCAGCGGCCGCGGCGAGATCGGCCAGCCGGACACCGGTCCAGGTCTGCGTCGTTGACCAGCCCTCGACGCAGGCGATCGGCAATTCCACGGTGTGGCGCGGCAGCGCCTGCAGCGCGGCCCGGTCCAGCATCACCGCATTGGAGCCGCCCAGCAGGCGCAGGCGCCACCCGGTGCCGGTGACGGCGGGGTCGATGCCAGCCGCGATGGCGGTGCGATTGATTTGAAAGTCGTTGGGTGCCTTGCCGTAGCTGCGGCCGCGGGGAAGCAACAACGCCGCACCACGGGTGAATCCTCCCAGGGTCTGCCCCGCGGTCAGTACCGCGACCAACAGCGCACCGCCGCCGACGACGGCCAACGCGCCGCGGCGACTCAGGGTGGGCGCATCGGCGTTGGGTGCTACCAGCCCGTCGGCGTCGGGCGGTTCGGGCACCGTGTCGGCCAGCGAGGTGTGAAGAACGCTGCGCATTGAGCGTGACCGCAGACTTCGCACCATTTTCGGCAGCTTCAAACAGATGTGGCAGACAAAACCGGCGATGAATACCCACGCCCCGAAATAGTGTGCGGTGTAGAAACTGAACCCGAAAACATAGTCGTACTGGATGTTGAGAACCCCGGTGACGATCTCGAAGAGGATCCCGCCCACCAGCATGAGCAACGTCACTCGCTCCAGCACTTGGGCCACCGACCGCGCCGGTGGCCACGCGAACAGGCGCGGAATCACCGACCACAACTTGGCCAGCACCACCGGTATCACCACCAGCCCCAAGCCGACGTGCACGCCCTGGTTCAAGCGATACAGCCACGATGGGCGGGTCGGCCAATCGAAGGTAGGCAGTTTGAGCCAGCCAACATCGAACGGAATGGCCTGCCCAAACCGAGGTCCGTAGGCGATGTAGGACAGCAAGCCGGTCATGACCACAATCGGCAACACCACCAGCAGCGTCGCCCCGAGCACCGACGTCAGCCACGGTCCGCGCAGCGGACTGCGCCACCGGATCCTCGAAAGTCCCGGCGGCGGGTGGTTGTCAAGGGCCCGCCACAACACGGCCGGAAACCCGTAGCGGCCCACCGGCGCCGCGGTGGCGGGATCGGCCTCACAAGCACGATCGGTGGTGGCGGCGGTGGACGGCGTTGGCTGTCCCCGCGGCGCTGCACCCTGCCCCCCGCTAGAGGGCGTCATGTCGATACTCCGTCGTCCATACGAGCGCCCACATCAACGTTCGACGCCGAACCACGCGCGGCCATCTTGACCTTATCTGTACTCGACAGTGCAGGCAGGGTCAAACGGGCAGCCTTGCGGGCCGGCGTCCCCGGGAGCGGGGCCAGGTAACGCAGCCTGACGCGCACGGCCATTGCCCGCTACGGTCCCTCACGGTGGCCGCGACCGTAGGTAAAGAACGGACCAAAGCCGCTCGCGCCAGAAGATTGACCGGGAGGAAAGTTTTGGATCTGAACATGGCCGGGCGTTTGGCATTGGGTCGAGCTGCCCAAGTCGACGCAGGACTGCTGATTTGCGCCGGTAGCCAGCGGTGCGGCGCCGATGGCAACCCCCAGACCGATACCCACGACGATCCGGGCGAGCGTAATCCTCTTAAGTGTCAAGATGTTCCCTCAGTTCTGTCGATCGGCCGTCGTAGTGACCGCCTGTGCGTTTTTGCTCTTGCACGGTTTGGTGTCACCGAGACCGCCGGGCGTTACGCACCTGCCTCCACCGACGGTTGTGCAGTCGGGTCTAGCGCAGCCGTTGTGGACTGAAGTCTCGATGGCATAACTTGCTTCGGTGGGTCGACATCGCCGGTGCCGCAGGGTTTCTCGTCACCAACGTCGCCGACATCCATGCCCGCGTCATCGCGGTGCTGACACTGAGAGACCGCGGCGACAAAACCTCGCATAGGAGATAACGACGAATGAAACAAACGCGACTATCCGGCACGCGACACCGACGGGCACCCCCCGTCAGCACAGCCGCCGACATCCTCGGCAGTGCTGAGGCGATGATGTCAATGACCACCGATCGACTGCTTGCCCAGTACCGCGCGTCGGGGCGCCCATTCATCGCTGGGGGGTCAGGGGGTTGGTCCTGGACGCCGGCGCACGAGACGCGGAGCCCGTGGTGTATGTGCACGGTGTCCCCGCCTCTGACTACCTGTACCGCAAGGTGGTACCGGCCTTAGCAATCCGCGGTCTTCGCGGCATCGCCGGCGTGAAAGGGCGTCGAGCGGCGAGACGACATTACGCTGCATCGCGCTGGTGGAACTGGTCACGGCCTATCTCGACGACCAACCCGATGTGCAAACGCGGGCATGTGTCGACCGGCACCTGCGCAGATGTGACGGCTGCGGACACTACGTCGAACAAATGCGGGTCACCGCGTGCAGGGTCGGCAAAATTCGCATTGAGCAGCTCGACCCGGCGTTTCGTGATCGGCTGCTCGAGGCATTCCGCGACTGGAACTAGAGCCGGTGATGCCCGCCGACCCACATTCACCAAGCGTCGTCTTGGGCCAAGCGCCCGCGGACATGCAATGACTAGGATCGGATATTGATGACGGGCACCGTGGACGAATCTGCGCTGATAGCAGCGCTACGCACCGGTGACGATGCGGTGTTCGCCCAGCTGGTAGACCAGTACTCCCCGTCGATGCTGCGGATCGCGCGGGGATATGTGAAAAGTCATGAAAGCGCCGAAGATGTCGTCCAGGACGTCTGGATCGGGGTGGTTAAGGGAATCGCCAAATTCGAGGGCCGATCCACCATACGCACTTGGCTTTTCGCGGTGTTGGTGAAGATCGCGAAGGCGCGCGCGATCCGCGAACGCCGCGACGCCGAGCACGCGGTCGCTGTGTTCACCGGCCGAACCGTCGACCCGGCGCGATTTCGCCCCGCCGGCGATCAGTTGCCCGGCCACTGGAAGGAGCCTCCGGCGCCGTTTCCGCAGACTCCTGAAGGATCGATGCTGGACAAGGAATTGATTGCCATCGCCGAGCGAGAAATCCAACGGCTGCCCGAAATTCAGCGGATCGTGGTCTCCTTGCGTGACATGCTGGGATTCGACTCCAATGAGGTGTGTGAACTGTTGAGCATCAGCAAGGCCAATCAGAGGGTGTTGCTGCACCGCGGCCGCGCCGCGGTGCGCCAGGAGCTTGAAGACTACCTAGGGGATCGTTGATGAGTCGCGCTGCGATGGACTGCAACGAGCTGGTTGAATTGGTGACGGCGTATCTCGACGGTTCGCTCAGCTCCGAGACGCGGGCCCGCTTCGATGAGCACCTGCTGGGGTGCGATGGCTGTGAGAACTACCTGGAGCAGTTTCGCGTCACCATCGCCACGATCGGCAAGGTCAAAGACGAGCAGCTTGACCCCGTCTTCCGCGCACGGCTGCTTGAGGCGTTCCGGGATTGGCGTTGAGTCGCGGCGGCCGGTGCGCTCGGTCGGCGGAATTGTGACCCGCGCTGAGGTTGTCTCGCGCCCGCGGCGTGCCCGCGACCGTCCGAGTCAATCGTCGTCTAGATCCCCGCACGGACCGGGGGAGCAGATCGGACCCGGGGTAGGCGCACCCCGTCAAACGGTCAAACCGGCCCGGCGCTGAGGTCCCGCTGTGCATTTCACGCTGACTGCACGTCCACCCGCAACCATCGGGTCCTCTCAGCCGCGGCAACATCATCGAAATCGGCTGCGACTCCTGCCTTCTGGCCCATGTCAGGCCCTCAGATGGAAATGGGGGCGAATGAAAGGGTCCCATTACGGGGCGGGGTAGATGATCTGCACTGCGCCGGTGGTGACGCCGGCGATGAACAGCCGGCCGGTGGTCGAGTCGACGCCGACGGTGTACGGGTTCTGGACCGTCGGCAGCCGTTGGATCTCCCGCGGGGTTGCGTTGGCCATGTCATAGCCAACGACCTCGTTCGTACCTGAGGACGCCACCCAAAGCCGGTCGCGCGCCGGGTCGTAGGTGACACCATAGGGCCCGCCCGGCTGCGCGACGCTGCCCACTTCCCGCGGCACCGGAAATGGGATGAAGACCCGAACGGCGTCCCCGCGGGTGTCGATCGCGATCATGCGGCCATGCCGGTCCGCCACGAGGTGGGTCGGGCCGGCGCCGGCGGGCGCCGAGCCCACAATGGTCAGCCGATCGGCGTCATAGATGGTCAGGTCGTTCTTTCGGACGTCGAGCACGCCCATAGACGTCCCAACCGACGCCATGCCCGCGGGCTGCACGCTGTCGGTGAAGATCTTGATGACGCGATTGCCGCGCAGCACCGTCACGGTCCCGCCCAGCTCGTTGCCAACGAACACTGTCCCGTTGGGTGCTTGAGAGGCGTCGTGCGGCGAGGTGCCGGTGAGAATCGGCGGTTCCGCGTGTCCATCCGGCAGGTCGACGCGGACCAGCGCGTTGGCGCTTTCCACCGGGACCAAAACCGGGCCGGCGGGCGCGGCGAGCTGCAGGTGCCGCGCATGCCCCGGCAGCGAGGTGCGGCCGGTGATTACGCCGGTGTCGGCGTTGATCAGGACGAGCTCGTTCGGATCACGCTTGGCCACGGCGACGCAGCGGGTGTTGGCGTCGACCACGACGCCTTCGGGAGCGGCTCCGACCGGCACGATCCGCCCGATGATCGCGGCCTTAGGCGGTGGGGCGGCCTGCGGCTCGGCGGGCGGGGGCAGCGTGTCAGCGGAGGGGCGGGTGCCCTCGGTAGGCACGCCGGCCGGCAGAATTCCGGTGGTCGTCGGCGAAGTAGCCGTTGGGGATCCTGCCGATCCCGGCATTCCTGCTCGGTTGTGGTCGCCGCATCCCGCGGCCGCGGTTGCGGCAACTATCCAAACCGCGATGAGGAGGCGACTCACCGATTGGCCAGTCGTTCGTCGGCGTATTCCTCGCCACACCGGCACCCCACCGGTGCTCACCACGAGCCGTTCGGATCGGCGATGTAGCCGTCGATGAACTCGTGAAGCGCGGGTGCCAGGTTCGACACCCCGGAGTCGTTGAGCTTGGCCAGCAAGATGATGCCCTGGTATTGCGCCAAGAGGGCGTGTGCGAGCTGGTCGGGGTCGGTGCCCGCGCGAAGGACGCCGCGCGCGTGCGCTTCGCGGCAAATGATTGCGAGCTGATCTTCCATCGCGGCCAGCCGGCCCGCGAGGTGCACGCGCAGCTCCTCGTCGGTCGTGGACAGCTCGGCGGCGAGGTTGCCGAACGGACAGCCAACTGCCCGCCCGAACTGCGCCTCAAGGGCTGTTTGGATGGCACCGATCGCATCGGGAATGTTGTGCAGCTGCTGCACCGCGGTGGCGCTGGGGGAGCCGGCCAGGCACGCTCGGAAGGCCTCGGCGTGCAGATCAACGACGGCCTTGGCGAGCTCAGATTTCGAGGAGAAGTAGTAGTAGAAGCTGCCCTTGCGCACGTCGGCGGCGGCGCATAACTCGTCGACGCCGACCGCGTGGTAGCTGCGTTCGAGGAATAGCCGTGCCGCCACGCGGACGATGCGCTCGCCAGCATCTGATGTTCGTGGCATCGGTGGAAGCCTAAGCGATAGTTGACCGGTCAGTCAACGGTCGCTAGGTTGGGGCGAGGAGCGGCGCCGCGGCGCGACCTGTTCTTCTCGCATCGATCGGAGATGGCACCCATGCCCACCAGCACCCCCGAGGTCTTCCGCACGCCCGATACGCGCTTCGCCGATCTTCCCGGCTACGACTTCACACCGAACTACCTCGAGGTGGACGGATTACGGGTGCACTACGTGGACGAAGGGCCCCGTGAGGGCACTCCGGTGGTGTGTTTTCACGGCGAGCCGAGCTGGGCCTACTTGTACCGCAAGATGCTGCGCCCGCTGGTCGACGCCGGGCACAGGGTCATTGTTCCCGACTACGCCGGTTTCGGCCGTTCGGACAAGCCAACCGACCGCCGCTGGTACACGTTTGATCGCCACAGCAAGCTGGTGACGGAGGTGTTGGGTGCTCTAGATGTGCGGGAGGCGACCGTGGTCGTGCAGGACTGGGGCGGCCCGATCGGGTTGCGTTGGGCGGTGGAGAATGCCGATCGTGTTGCAGCGCTGGCGATCTTCAACACCGGCCTGTTCACCGGCCGGGTGTCCAAGGGTTTTCTGGCATGGCGCGACTTCGCCCAGAAGAACCCCGATCTGCCGGTCGGCTTCGTAATTCAGGGGGCCACCGCGACCGAGCTTCCCGGCGACGTTGTCGCCGCTTACGACGCCCCGTTTCCCAATCCCGAGTCCAAGGCCGGCGCGGCGCAGTTCCCGCTGATCGTGCCCACCACTGAAGATTCCGTGGGAGCGAAGGAGATGCGCGCCATCACCAATGAGCTGTCGCGGTGGAACAAGCCGGCGCTTGTTGCGTTCTCGGACCTGGACCCGGTATTTCCCTACCCTCGGGCGGGGCAGGTGTTGTGCGATCTCATTCCGACGGTGGCCGAGCAAGTCAAGATCGAAGGCGCATCGCATTTCCTGCAGGAAGATCGCGGGGAGCGACTAGCGGAGGAGGTGCTCAAGCTCCTGAGCTGAGCGCGCCAGCCGCAGGAGATTGGTGTGGTGTGTGATGTTCCGCAGCCCTACGCAGCGCTACCTCGTACGGTTTCTGGTACGACAGTTTTGACAACCGTGACGACAATTGCTTGCCCAACAACGGTTAGGGCTAATGAGCTGACAGGCGCATCAGTTCTGCGGGGTAGCGGTCCCCGGCGATGGCGGCGAGTGCGAATACAGTGTCCTTCGGCGAGAGTCGAGTCGGTAGGGACGATGTCCAGCGCCTCAAGGTTTTCGGCGATCCGTGCTCGGCGACTCATGCCGACTAGTGCCAGGATGTCCTGGCCGCGAGAGAGTACCCAGGCCAGCGCCAGTTGCGTGAGCGAGCAGCCTGTGCCTCCGGCGATTTCGCGCAGCAGGTCGACCTTTTCCAGGTTTCGGACGAGGTTGTCGCCTTGGAGTCGCGGGGATCGCCCGCGTTGGTCGCTAAGCGTCGGATCTGCTGTCAAGGCCCCGGTCAGCAGGCCGTGCCCGGTGATGCCGTCGGCGACGATCCCGACGCCGAGTTCGCGGGCCGCGGGCAGGATCTCGGGTTCGATGAAGCGGGTGGCCAGGGAGTACTCGATCTGCAGCGCGGTTACGGGATGCACACGTTGGGCGGCACGCAGCAGTTGGGTGTTGGCCTCCGATAGTCCCAGATAGCGGACCTTGCCTTCGGCGATAAGGTCGGCCACCGCACCCACGGTGTCTTCGACGGGTACGTCGGGGTCGAGCCGGCCGGGTTGATAGAGGTCGATGACATCTACTCCGAGGCGTTGCAGTGAATACACAGCGAAGTTCTTCACCGCCGCGGGTCGGACATCGATGCCCAGGTAAGCGCCGGACGCCGAGCGCATCCCACCGAATTTGACGCTGAGGAACGCCTTCTCACGGCGGTGTCTGATGACCTGGCTCACGAGCGTCTCGTTGTGCCCAGCACCGTAGTAGTCGCCGGTGTCTAGGAAATTCAGGCCCGCGTCGAGCGCGCCCATGATAGTGGCAACGGATTCTGCATCGTTGCGCGATGCCAGCGGGCCGGACATCCGCATGCATCCCAGTCCCAGCCTGGACACCTCGGGGCCGTCGACGCCGAGGTGCATCATCTTCATCATCAATTCCTGTTCCTCGCACGGATTCTGAAGCGCCACATCACGACCGCCTCGACACCGTCGCAGCCGCGGCGAGTACCTCATCGACCGACCACGAATCCCCGGAGTGCCGGCCGTACTTCACACCCGCCACGTATCCCTCGGTGGTGACAAGGAAGTCCGCAGGCAAACCTTTCCGCCCATTGGTCGCGGGGCGAAGCGGTAGCGGTGCTCCCACAGTGAACCGTCGCGTAGTGGCCAGCCAGGCCGCGCGCGGAACTGAGGTCAGCGCTCCGGGATGAAGAACCGATCGCCAGGAGCTCCCCACCCCGTACTCCCGGTACAGCCGCTTCTCCGGGTCGGGGATGATATCGAATGGAATATCGGACTGGTTGCTCACGAGTTCTTCTGCGGTGGAATGGAACACCACGACTT
>DATKEW010000269.1:0-4067 GCA_035511785.1 Mycobacterium sp. | reverse complement strand
CGTACATCGAGTCGGCCGGCACCGGCGGGCCCTAACTATGCGTGCCTTCAGATGCCCCAACTGCGGGCAGGCGGTCGCGTTCGAGGCGCAGCAGTGCTCGACGTGCGCCATGACGGTCGGCTACCACTACCCGTCGCGGCTGATGGTGGCCACACCGTCGCAGACGGTTAGCGTGAATGACCATGGCTGGGTCCGGTGCGCTCACTGGGAGCGGGGCTGCAACTGGTTGACTGCCGACGACGCCGAATCTGGCCGCTGCTACGCCGACAGTTTCGTGCGCGAGGGGCCGGCGGCCGATGACACCGAGGCGATGGCCGAACTCGATTCGACCCTAAAGGCGCTGCGGCGGTTGATCTTCGAGCTGATGGACCTGGGCCTGCCCATTCATCAGTACTACGCGGACCCCCACGGGCTGGCGTTCGATCTGTTGTCGAGCAAGACGCTGGGGCGTCCGGTGACGATAGGGCACTCGAACGGCGTGATCACCATCGACCTGGCCGAGTCGCTGGAGTTATACCGGGAGCGTCTGCGCATCAAGCTGGGTGAGCCCTATCGCACCATGCTGGGCCACTTCCGCCACGAGGTCGGCCATTACTACGAGATGCTGCTGGTGCAGAACACCGCGCTCATCGACGACGCCCGGGCGGTGTTCGGCGACGATCGGCAGGACTACCAGGCCGCACTGCAGCGACACTACAACGGCGAGGCACCGGCGAACTGGCAGCACGACTTCATTTCGGAGTACGCCACCGCCCACCCGTGGGAAGACTTCGCCGAAACCTGGGCTCACTATCTCCACATCACCGGAACCCTTGCCACGATTGCGGATTCGGGCCTCGTTGTCGAAGCTGATCGGGTGAAGTGGGACCTACCCGCCAATATCGATGCTCGGGAGTCCTACGCCGACGGCACCATCGAGGACATTATGGCTGACTGGTTAGTGCTGTCGGGGGTGCTTAATCGGGTCAACAACTCGATGGGCCGCGACGACCTGTACCCGTTCATTATCTTCCCGCACGTCGTCGCGAAGCTTGGATTCATCCATCGTGTCGTGACCACGGCTTCAACCGAATATGCTGCGGTGAAACAGAATTGACTACCACGGCCACCACACCGATCGCCGCCGACCGGATCACCGAGGCGGTCGCCGCGGCACATGCCAGGCACAAGAAAAACCGCCGCGGCAAGAACGCCAGCTACATACCAGCTTTGGCGAAGGTGGACCCTCAACTGTTCGGGGTCTGCGTGGCGACCGTCGACGGTCAGACGTTTTCGGCCGGCGACGCCAGATGTCAGTTCGCGTTGGAGTCGATCTCGAAGGTCTTCACGGCCGCGCTCGCTATCGAACAAGCAGGTCCGCGGGAATTCCACCGCAAGGTGGGCGCCGATCCGACAGGCGAGGCGTTCAATTCGGTGCTGGCGCTGGAACTGCACAACGACAAGCCGAACTCGCCGATGGTCAACGCGGGCGCAATGACGGCAACCAGCCTGGTGTCGGCCACCGACGCTGAAGACCGGTGGCGCCAGATCCTGCAGATCCAAAGCGATTTCGCCGGGCATCCGATTACGGTCAGCGAACAGATCACCGCCTCGGAGCGGGCCACCAATTTTCACAACCGCGCAATCGCGTGGCTGCTGCTTTGCGGCGGATACATGTACTGCGACCCGATGGAGGCCTGCGACGTCTACACCCTGCAGTGCTCGACGCTGGTCACCGCTGTCGACCTGGCCATCATGGGCGCGACCCTGGCCAGCGGGGGCATCAACCCCGTCACCAGCAAGCGCGTCATCGCACAAGCCAACGTTTCACACGTGCTGGCCTTAATGGCGATGGAGGGTCTCTACAACGCCTCCGGGGACTGGGCCTACACCGTCGGGCTGCCCGCCAAGAGCGGCGTTGGAGGCGGGCTGGTCGCGGTGTCGCCAGGAAAACTGGCGATCGCCGCGTACTCGCCGCCCCTGGACAAGGCCGGCAACAGCGTGCGCGCCCAGGCCGCGATCACCCAGATCGCGCACACCCTCGAGCTGGGGCTTTTCAATACGCAGCGCCGGGACTGACCGCCTGCCGTACCCGACCGCGGGCGTTCTCATGTCCGCCGCAAGGATGGGCGACCTTCGTTCATGCGCTGCTGAGCGGTTCGAGCCCGGGTGCCCGGGCGGGCAGTTTCAGCCGCGGGCATGGTGCATCTGTCTACGGGGTCCTCTCCGGGTACTGCGACGACGCTTCGTTGGAACTGAGGTCGGCGAGGCTGAGTTGTTGCTTCGGCGGCTCGGATAAACCCCTATCGAGCGACTCTCAGAACCTAAACACCAGGTCAATTTTCGGCCGCCGTTGAACGACCGGTGGGTAGAACGTCCTGAACTGGCAGCCCGTCCCGCGGACGGCAATGTGGTGTGCGACGTCTGGCTGCTGCGGCTGCGCACACTGTTGGCACGAGCCCATGGCGACGACAGCGCCTAACGCGACTATCGCGACCGCTGCCGCGACATGGCGACATCGCTTGGCTTCGGAGGACATATCGCATGGGCCGAGGCGATGCCATGAGGGCGGCACGCACCCTCAACCGGGCCTGCATCGACGAGAGCGGTCACACGGCAAAGGAGCTCATCGATACCCGCATCACGCTTGAGGCCAAACGGCTGCTGACCTGCACACATCTGCCCATCGCCACCATCGCCCGCAACCTGGGCTTCAGTGAACCCACCAACTTCGGCAAGTGCTTTGCCCGCGTGGCGGCGGGCTGCAGCCCCGGCTAGTTTCGCCATATCCATCAAGGGCTGTGGCGACCGCCCGGTAACGGTGGAAAACACTACGACAGGAGCACACGGCTTACGGCATACGGGTTTGACCTGGATGGCCGACGCAGGTGTGCCCGTACACACTCTGCAAAAGACGCCAGCCACGGCACGCCGAGAACGCCTCAGCGATATATGCACTTGGACCGGCAGTCCGTCAGCAGCGCGTGACCAGCAGCGCCGGGGACCTGCTCTCGAGGCAAGCACAAGTCCGCTATTCCTTGGGATTACAAACCTGGCGAACGCAGACGATCAACTCCGTTGCGGGCGCAGCACTGTGCCGACGCGACGCCCCGTCCAGCCGGGGTGAGGCAGAGAGACCCGCCTGGATTCCCCGATGTACTTCTTCTCGCCTCAGAGCCGGGCTGTCGGGTGGGGCTGCCTGTCGGCAGTTACAGCTAAGGGCGCCGAACGGGTTAGGGCCGGCACTGGCCGGGCCGGTGTCGGCACTGGCGGGTGCTGCTCCCACAACACAGGAGACGAGAACGATGGCAGCGCCGATCAGTGTTTTCAGGTTCGCGATTGACATTGCGACTCTCCTTTGAGCATCCGAGGGACTTTTTCTGATAGTCCTTCGCTCAAGGGGCCTTCAGTAGGGGTTCTGATCTTGTGAAGTCACAAAAGCTCCTTGTGACTGCGACCGATTCCGGTAAGAGTCAACGTAATTCGGGCTGGCGCTGCCGGGGCCGGGCAACGAGAAGGCTCTCGCTAGGCAAGGTCACCTATGTGGAACCGGCTCCACCCTCGCGCGGGAGAACCCGCTCGGTGGCCTCGGCGCTGGCACCGGCTCGGGGTCAACCGCCACCGCGTTCGAAGCGTTGGGCAAACACCGATTGGGATATTCCGGGTCGACGCGGGTCATCTCGGTTCCGGCTGCCCGGCCACGGACGCGCGTTGGTTCGTCTGTGCTGGACCCTTATTGGCAGCACTGCGAACCAGTCGCTTTCAAACCGTATTCGGCTGCGGCGGGTCGCGTTATGAATATTGTTATTGCGGGTTATCGTGTCGCCGTGCCTGATTGGTGCGGGTGCCCAGCGTCACCGTCTGTTTCGCGCCGTGATGTCCTCAAATACGTTGCGGCCACACCAATTATGCTGGGTTTGGGCACCGCCGCATCAGGGCTCGTCCAACCCCCGAGCGCGAGGGCGGATCCGGTCTTGGTTGCGGCGGTCGAAGCGCCCGGGCAGGAGCCCAATATCATCAGTCGCGCCCAGTGGGGCGCCGACGAGTCGATTCGCAGCCGAGAACCGATGTACGACAACGGAATCAAG
>DATKEW010000268.1:0-12710 GCA_035511785.1 Mycobacterium sp. | reverse complement strand
CGCACTTTCCCGTTGGCATGTCCACCCTCGATGGCGGGTGAGAACATCGCGTCGTTCATCGACGCCAACCTGTCGGCCACCCGCTTCGCCGAGTATTTGACCGATACGCAACGTGCGGTGCTCACCGCGCGACAAGACGGTCGGATCGTCGGTTACGCGATGCTCGTTCGCGGAGTCGACGACGACACCGACGTAGCGCGCGCTGTCGAACTTCGTCCGGCGGCGGAGCTGTCAAAGATGTATCTGCTGCCCGATTTCCACGGCACCGGGGTTGCGACGGCACTGATGGAACTCGCGCTGGCTACCGCCGCCGAATGGGGTGTGCGCTGCGTGTGGCTGGGCGTCAACCAGGGAAACCAACGCGCACAACGCTTTTACGCCAAGAGCGGCTTTACGATCAGCGGCGCCAGGACATTTCAAGTGGGCGCTCGCCGGGAAAACGACTACGTCATGGTCCGCGGGGTGCGTTAACCCCGGCGGTCAGGGCCAAAAGCCGTGACGTGGCCCGCAGATACTTCTTGCGGTACCCGCCGGCCAGCATCTCCTCGCTGAAGACGGTGTCCAGCTTCGCCCCGGAAGCCACGACCGGGATGCCCGCGTCATACAGCCGATCGGTCAGCGACACCAGCCGCAGCGCGACGTTCTGGTCGTCGAGGCCGTGCACCCCGGTCAAGAACACCGCCGTCACACCCTCGATCAGCGTCAGATAGCGCGACGGGTGCATGGTCGCCAGGTGCGCGCACAGCGCGTCGAAGTCGTCAAGCGTCGCGCCGGCGACGGCGGCGGCACGCTCGGCGACCTGCTCGTCCGACAGCGGCTGGGGCGCCGCGGGCAGGTCGCGGTGCCGGTAGTCCGGCCCTTCGATCCGCACGGTGGTGAAAATGCTTGCCAGCGTGTTGATCTCACGAAGAAAGTCCTGGGCCGCAAACCGGCCCTCGCCGAGTTGCTCGGGCAGCGTATTGGAGGTGGCGGCCACCGACACACCCCGCTCGACCAACGACGACAGCATCCGCGAGATCAGCGTGGTGTTGCCCGGATCGTCGAGTTCGAACTCGTCGATGCACACCGCGGTGTAATTGGCCAGCAGATCGATGCATTCGACGAAGCCGAACACCCCGGCCAGCTGCGTCAGCTCCCCAAATGTCGCGAACGCCTTGGGATTCGTCCGATGAGCCTCAGCATCCGGCGCCCCACCCGGTCCCGGGCCCGGCAACTGGTAGTAGGCCGAGGCCAGCAGGTGGGTTTTGCCCACGCCGAAACCGCCGTCCAGATACAGCCCGACGCCGGGCAATACCACCCGTTTACCCAACAGCTTTCGGCGGCCGACGCGGCGCTCGATCGCCTGTCGGCAAAAATCCTGACAGGCCGTCACGGCGGCGGTCTGTGTCGGTTCGGCCGGATCGGGGCGATAGCTCGCGAAGCTCACGTCGGCGAACGTTGGCGGCGGCCTCAATTGGGCGATCAGCCGCTCCGGCGACACACTGGGATGCCGATCCACCAGATGAGCCACCCGGCCGGAAGCGCCCGGGAAATCCGGGGAGGTCCACCCATGCATGCACGAACTGTAGCGGCGTGTTGCAATCAAACCCATGCCTGACTCTGACGCCGGCAGAGCCGCCGAGATCCCGCTGACGTTGCTCGGCTCGGCGCGCGACCTCGACGACGGCGAACTCCCCCAGCTCTACGCCTATCCCGAACAGCACGGAACGTGGGTGCGGGCAAACTTCATCACCAGCGTGGACGGCGGCGCCACCGCCGACGGCAAAACCGGCTCGATGGCGGGGCCCGGCGACCGATTCATCTTCAACGTGCTGCGTGAGCTCGCCGACGTCATCGTGGTCGGGGCGGGCACCGTACGGATCGAGCGCTATTCCGGCGCCCATCTGGGCGTCGCCCAGCGCCAGCGCCGGCAGGCCCGGGGGCAAGGCGAAGTCCCGCAACTGGCGATCGTCACCAAGTCGGGGCGCCTCGACCGGGATATGGGGGTGTTCACCCGGACCGAGGTGCCACCGCTGGTGCTCACCTGCACGGCGGCCGCCGATGAGACACGCCACCTGCTCTCCGACCTCGCCGAGGTGGTCGACTGCTCCGGTCACGATCCGGACAAGGTCGACGAGGCCGCCCTACTCGCGATCCTCAGGGCTCGCGGTATGCGCCGCGTCCTGACCGAAGGCGGGCCGATGCTGCTCGGCGCGTTCGTCCAGCGCAACCTGCTCGACGAGCTGTGTCTGACGATCGCGCCCTATGTGGTCGGCGGCCTGGCGCGACGCATCGCGACCGGCCCGAGCCAACTGCTGACCCGGATGCGCTGTGCCCACATCCTCGCCGACGATGCCGGCTACCTCTACACCCGCTACGTCAAGGCTTGAGCCCGGCGAGTGGCTACTGTGGTGCGCATGCGCCGGCACATCACGTCCACGATTCTGATCGCGGTGACCACGGTGCTGGCCGGCTGCGTCCCGGGCCTGGCCGCAGACCCGCGCTTCGCCACCAATTCCGGCGCCCGACCGCAAGGCGCGGCCACGACGAAGCCGCCGCCGCCCGGTCCGCCGCCCATCGCCGCGCCCAAGAACGACTTGTCCTGGCACGACTGCACGTCGCAGGTCTTCAATGACGCGGCGCTGCGCCCCGCGCCCGGGGTCGAGCTGGACTGCGCGAACTACGACGCCGACCTCGACCCGGCCAACGGCGGGTCCGGGACTGTGACCATCGGCGTGGTCCGCGCCCGGTCGAATCAGACCCCGAAGGATGCGGGACCCCTCGTCTTCACCACCGGCTCCGACCTGCCGTCCTCGACGCAGCTTCCGGTCTGGCTGTCCCAGGCGGGCGCCGACGTGCTGCAAACCCACCCCATCGTCGCCGTCGACCGCCGCGGCATCGGCATGTCCAGCCCGATCGACTGCCGGGATCACTTCGCCCGCCAGGCGATGCGCGATCAGGCGCAATTCCAGACCGGCGACGACCCGGTCGCCAATCTCTCCGACATCTCGAACACCGCCACCACAAGCTGCACCGACGCCATCGCGCCGGCGGGTGACTCCGCCTACGACAACGCGCACGCCGCGTCGGACATCGAGCGGCTGCGCAGCCTCTGGGACGTACCCGCCGTCGCGCTGGTCGGGATCGGCAATGGCGCCCAGCTGGCGCTGGCCTACGCCGCATCGCGTCCTGACAAGGTCGCCAGGCTGATCCTCGACTCCCCGATTGCGTTGGGGGTCAACGCCGAAGCGGCCGCCGAACAACAGGTCAAAGGCCAGCAGGCCTCGCTCGACGCGTTCGCCGCGCAGTGCATCGCGGTGAACTGCGCGCTGGGTCCCGATCCGAAGGGAGCCGTCAGCGCGCTGCTGGCCGACGCCCGCGCGGGTAAGGGGCCCGGCGGCGCATCGGTGGCCGAGGTGGCCGCCGCCATCACCGTGGCCTTGGGCTTCCCCTCCGGCGGCCGGGTCAACGCCACCACCAGCCTGGCCAACGCGTTGGCGGCGGCCCGCTCCGGTGACACCAATCAGTTGAACAGCTTGATCAACCACGCCGATGCCACGCAGGACTCCGATGGCCAGTTCATCAACTCCTGCAGCGACGCGATCAACCGCCCGACCCCGGATCGGGTTCGCGAACTCGTCGTGGCGTGGGGCAAGCTCTACCCCCAGTTCGGCACGGTCGCCGCGCTCGATTTGGTCAAATGCGTGCACTGGCCCAGCGGTTCGCCGCCGGCGCCGCCGAAGAAACTCAAGGTCGACGTCCTGTTGTCGGGTGTGCAGAACGACCCGATCGTGGGTAGCGAGGGGGTCGCCGCGACAGCGGCCACGATCATCAACGCAAACGCGGCCAGCAAGCGGGTGATGTGGCAGGGCATCGGCCACGGCGCCAGCATCTATTCGCCCTGCGCGGTCCCGCCGTTGATCGGCTACCTCAACAGCGGCAAGCTGCCCGCGACCGACACCTACTGTCCCGCCTGAGGCTTGGCGGGCCGGGCCTCCGGTGTACGGTGCGCTGGTGACGGAAGCTGACTCGACCCGAACCGGCTTGCGCGATGGGATACTCGCCGCGTTTCGTCCCCGCACCAGCGCACCGAGCGCGGCGACCATATTGCGGTCGGCGTTGTGGCCGGTGGCCATCATGTCGGTGCTGCACCGCAGCATCATCCTCACCCTCAACGGCAACATCACCGACGATTTCAAGCCGGTCTACCGCGCGGTGCTGAACTTCCGGCACGGCCTGGACATCTACAACGAGCACTTCGACTACGTCGACCCGCACTACCTGTACCCGCCCGGCGGCACGCTGCTGATGGCGCCGTTCGGATATCTGTCCTTTACGCCATCGCGGTATCTGTTCATCCTGATCAACACCGTGGCCATCCTGATTGCCTGGTACCTCCTGCTGCGGATGTTCAAATTCACGCTGTCGTCGGTGGCCGCGCCGGCCCTGCTGCTGGCCATGTTCTGCACCGAGACGGTGACCAGCACGCTGGTGTTCACCAACATCAACGGCTGCGTCCTGCTGGCGGAGATGCTATTCCTGCGCTGGCTGCTCGACGGCAGAGTCGGCCATCAGTGGTGGGCCGGCGCCGCGATCGGGCTGACGCTGTCTCTCAAACCTCTGCTCGGGCCGCTGCTGTTGCTCCCCTTCCTGAACCGCCAATGGCGGGCGTGGGTGACCGCCATCGTGGTTCCGGTGGTCATTAACCTCGCCGCGCTGCCGCTGGTCAGCCATCCGATGGACTTCTTCACCAAAACTCTGCCGTACATCGGGGGGACCCGGGACTACTTCAACAGCTCGATCGAGGGCAACGGGGTGTACTTCGGGCTGCCCACATGGCTGATCGTGTTCCTGCGGATCCTGTTCACGGTGCTCGCGATCGCAAGTCTGTGGCTGCTGTACCGCTACTACCGCACCCGCGACCCGTTGTTCTGGTTCACCAGCTCGTCGGGCGTGCTGCTGCTGTGGTCGTGGCTGGTGCTGCCACTGGCCCAGGGCTACTACTCGATGATGCTGTTCCCGTTGCTGATGACCGTCGTGCTGCCCAACTCGCTGATCCGCAACTGGCCGGCGTGGCTGGGGGTCTACGGCTTCATGACGCTGGACAACTGGCTGCTGTTCAACTGGATGAGGTATGGCCGCGCGCTGCAGTATCTGAAGATCACCTACGGCTGGTCGCTGCTGCTCATCGTGGTGTTCACCGTCCTCTACTTCCGCTACCTGGACGCCAGGGCCGAGAACCGGCTGGATAGCGGCATCGATCCGGCGTGGCTGACGGCCAAGCGCGAGCGCGCTAGCGTGAACGCATGACCCGCGCCGACGACGATGCGGAGCGAAGCGATGAGGAGGAGTGGCGCTTATGACAAGTGACTTGTCGCGCCCGAAGGTGCAACTGACCGACGACGAGTGGCGGCAAAAACTCACGCGCGAGGAGTTCCACGTGCTCCGCCGCGCCGGAACCGAGCGGCCATTCACCGGTGAGTACACCGACACCAAAACTAAAGGCGTCTACGAATGCCGGGCCTGCGGCGCCGAATTGTTCCGCAGCACAGAGAAATTCGAGTCACACTGCGGCTGGCCGTCGTTCTTCGACCCGGCGAAATCCGACGCGGTGATCCTGCGTCCCGACCATTCGCTGGGCACGACGCGCACCGAGGTGCTGTGCGCCAACTGCCACAGCCACCTGGGCCACGTGTTTGCCGGAGAGGGTTATCCGACGCCGACCGATCAGCGCTACTGCATCAACTCGATCTCGCTGCGCCTGGTTCCGACGGGCGCTTAGCGGATTCCGCGAGAGTGCAACCAGCGACGCATTTCGCGAGAGGAGATGTCGCTAGTTGCACTCTCGCGGCGAAATGCCTCAGTCCACCCGGGTGGCGTGGACTTCCCAGAACGGGGCGTGCACCCGGCCGTTGACCAACCACGGTTCCATCGCCCGGAACCGGTCCAGCAGGGTCTGCACGTCCTCGGTCATGTCGGGATTGCGCGCGGCCATCATCTCGATCGTCGCTACGCTCATGTTGACCTGGTAGGTGGTCGTACCCAGGTAGGTGATCTCCCAGCCGCCGACCGGTAGCACTTGACGAAAATCGTCCTCGGACAACGACCGCATCATCTTGAAGCCGTTGACGTCGTGCTCGCCGAACTCGAACATGTAGAGTCGCGCTCCCGGCTTGGTAGCCCGGCGCAGCGCCTGCACATAGGACTTCTGCAGCTCGGGATCGGCGCTGAAGGTGTGGTAGAAAGCGCAGTCGACGACGGTGTCGAACCGATTGTCCAGCCCGTCCAGCTTGGTGGCATCGGCCAGCTCGAAATTCACTGAGACCCCGGCCTTTTGGGCGTTGGCCCGGGCCCGCTCCAGGGCGCCTTCCGACCCGTCGATCCCGGTGGCCGCGTAGCCCTTGGAGGCGTAGTAGATCGCGTGGTGACCCGGGCCGGTGCCCGGGTCGAGCACCTCACCCTTGACCGCGCCCAGTGCGACGAGTTGCCGAACCACCGGCTGCGGGCCACCGATATCCCACGGTGTGGCCGTGGGCAGGCCGTGCGACAGCCGGTCGTCGCGATACATCTCCTCGAAGCGGGTGGGATCGGTCGGGTCCGGTTGGGTCATCTATCCCTCTCTCGTGTCAGGGCAGCGAGTTCACCAGCTGCTCGACCGGCACCCGCGGCCCGGTGAAAAACGGCGTCTCGGCACGGGTGTGCCGGCGGGCGTCGGTGGCACGCAGCTCCCGCATCAGGTCGACGATGCGATCCAGTTCGGGCGCCTCGAAGGCCAGGATCCATTCGTAGTCGCCGAGCGCGAACGCCGGCACCGTGTTGGCGCGGACGTCCTTGTACTCGCGGGCGGCCATGCCGTGCTCGGCAAGCATGCGGCGGCGCTCCTCGTCGGGCAGCAGGTACCACTCGTAGGACCGCACGAACGGATACACGCAGATGTAGGCGCCGGGCTCCTCGCCGGCCAAAAACGCCGGGATGTGGCTCTTGTTGAACTCGGCCGGCCGGTGCAGCGCCACACTGCTCCACACCGGCGAGCAGGCACGTCCCAGTGTGGTGGTGCGCCGGAAATCGGCGTAGGTCGCCTGCAGTGCCTCGACACGTGCGGCGTGGGTCCAGATCATGAAATCGGCGTCGGCCCGCAGACCCGCCACGTCGTAGAGGCCGCGCACCACGACACCGCGTTCTTCCTGCAGCTTGAAAAAGCTCGACGCGTCGTCGATCACGGCGTCGCGCTGCTCACCGAGCGCGCCGGGCCGTACCGAGAACACCGAGAACATCAGGTAGCGAAGCGTCGAGTTCAGGGCGTCATAGTCGAGTTTGGCCATGAAACCTATCGTGCCACTTCTGCATCCAAGGCCTCGACGGCCCTGATGACGCGCTCGACCGCCCGGCCCGCCGCCCCGATACACGCCGGCACGCCGATCCCGTCGAGGTAGCCGCCGGCCACGGCGAGCGTCGGCGGCAGCCCGGCGCGCACCTCGGCGACCAGATCGGCGTGGCCCGGGCCGTACTGCGGCATCGCGTCGATCCAGCGCCGCACCTGGGCATCGATCGGCGCCACAGACAGCCCGAAGACGGTCGCCAGATCGCCCACCGACCAGGCCAGCAGCTCATCGTCGGAGGCGCTGGCGGCCACGTCGTCGCCGGCCCGACCGAACGACAGCCGCAGGAACTGCGCCTCCCCCTTTAGGCCCCGCAGCCCCCATTTGCGCGACGACAGCGTGATCGCCTTGGCCCGCAGACGCTCGCCGCTGGCCACCAGCACGCCGGAACACTCGGGAAACGGCGTGGTGCCCGGCACGGCCAGCGCCACCACCACCGACGAGGCGCTCGTGATCCGGCTCGCCGCGGCGTGGGTGCGCGGAGCCAGGCCGTCGACGAGAAGGGCTAGCCGAGGGGCCGGAACGGCCAGGATCACCGCGTCGGCGTTCCAGCGAGCGCCGGTGTCGTCGCGCAGCGCCCAGCCGCGCTCGGCACGCTCGAGCCGGTCCACCGTGGCCCGGACCCACCGCAGCCGGCTGCGCACGACGAGCTCGTCGACGAGCACCTGGTAGCCGCCGTCCAGTGCGCCGAACACCGGCGCACCGGTCGCCGGCGGCAACCCCCGGCGGACCGCGTCGGTGAGGCTGGTGGCGCCGCCGTCCAGGGCAGCCGCCACACTGGGCGCGGCCGCACGCAGCCCAATCGTCGCCGCCGAACCCGCGTACACCCCGCCCAGCAGCGGGTCCACCGACCGGGCCACGGCCTGCTCGCCGAACCGGTCGCCCACCAACTCGGCCACCGCGGGATCGCTGCCCGCCCGCCAGCTGAACGGGCGGGCAGGCTCGGCGTCGATCCGCGCGACAGTCGCCTCGTCGACCAATCCTGCCAGCGATGACGCCGACGACGGGATCCCGACGACCGTGGCCGCCGGCAGCGGATGCAACTCTTGCCGGCTGTAGATCAACGGCCGGGCGCCGGTGGTGGCCAGTTGGCGCTCCGCCAGACCCAGCTCGGCCAGCAGCGCCGGCATCTCGGGGCGGCGCCGCACGAACGCCTCAGCCCCCAGATCCATCGGCCGTCCGGCGACCAGCTCGGTGCGCAACACCCCGCCGAGCTTCTCGCCCGGGTCGAACAGCGTGACGCTCGCGTCGCCGCCGGCCGCCGCGCGTAGCCGATAGGCCGCCGTCAACCCCGAGATTCCGCCGCCCACAACACAATACGAGCGCGGGGTCATAGCGAGTGGACCAGCGATACCAGGTCGGTCAGCACGCCGGGATCGGTCTCCGGCAACACTCCATGGCCGAGGTTGAAGACGTGGCCCGCGGCCCCGGCGTCGACGGCGCGGCGTCCGTCGTCGACCACCGCCCGTGCGGCGCGCTCGGTCACCGGCCAGCCCGCCAGCAACACCACCGGATCGAGGTTGCCCTGCAGCGCCGTGCCGGGTTCGACGCGGGTGGCGGCATCGGTGAGCGACGTTCGCCAGTCGACACCGACAACCGTCGCCGTGGCCGGTTTCAAGGCGGCCGACATCGCGCCCAGCAGCTCGGCCGTCCCGACCCCGAAGTGCGTCATCGGCACGCCGTATTCGGCCAGGGTGGCGAATAGCCGCGCGCTGTGCGGCATTACGTATTGGCGGTAGTCGGCCAGCGACAACGTTCCCGCCCACGAGTCGAACACCTGAATGGCGTCCACCCCGGCATCGATCTGACCGCGCAGGAACGCGACGGTGAGATCGGTCAGCTTCGTCATCAGCGCGTGCCAGCTCACCGGTTCGGCCAGCATCATGGCCTTGGTGCGGGCGTGGTTACGGCTGGGACCACCTTCGACCAGGTAGGACGCCAAAGTGAAGGGAGCACCGGCGAAACCGATCAGCGGAACAGCGCCCAGCGCGTCAACCAGCAGCGTCACCGCCTCGCACACCGGCTGAATTGCTTGTGGGTCAAGGGGTTTCATCGCGTCGATGTCGGCTTCGCTGCGCACTGGGCGCGCAATGACCGGTCCGACATCGGCGACGATGTCCAAATCGACGCCCGCGGCGCGCAGCGGCACCACGATGTCTGAGAACAAGATCGCGGCGTCGACGTCGTGGCGCCGTATCGGCTGCAGCGTGATCTCGCAGGTCACCTCGGGCTCGAAGCATGCCGCCAGCATGCTGTGCCGTTCGCGCAGTGTGCGGTATTCGGGCAGCGAGCGCCCGGCCTGCCGCATGAACCACACCGGCACCCGGTTGGGTTTGTGCCCGGTGACAGCGGCCAGGTACGGCGACTCCGGCAGCTCGCGACGAGTACTCATTGGCCTCAATGCTGCCACGGAGATCGCAGCCCGTCCGGTGTGCCCAACGCCGCTGCGTAACATCAACCCGGTGGCAGTAGCACCGGTCTCAGTCAAGTACGACGAATTCCCCAGCCTCCGCTTCGAACGCGACGACAACGGCATCCTCACCCTGGTTCTCGACGCGCCCGGGCTGAACTCGGTCGGGCCACAGATGCACCGCGACCTCGCCGACATCTGGCCGGTGATCGATCGCGATCCTGCGGTGCGCGTCGTTCTGGTGCGCGGCGAGGGCAAGGCGTTCTCCTCCGGCGGCAGCTTCGACCTGATCGCCGAGACCGTCGGCGACTACGAAGGCCGCATCCGCATCATGCGCGAGGCCCGCGATCTGGTGCTCAACATGGTCAACTTCGACAAGCCGGTGATCTCGGCGATCCGGGGCCCGGCCGTCGGCGCGGGTCTGGTGGTGGCGTTGCTCGCCGACATCTCGGTGGCGGGCCGGACCGCGAAACTCATCGATGGGCACACCAAACTCGGGGTGGCGGCGGGTGACCACGCCGCGATCTGCTGGCCGCTGCTGGTCGGCATGGCCAAGGCCAAGTACTACCTGCTCACCTGCGAGACGCTGCTCGGCGAGGAAGCCGAGCGCATCGGGCTGGTCTCCACCTGCGTCGACGACGACGACGTGCTGCCGACCGCGACCCGCCTCGCCGAGAACCTGGCCCAGGGCGCCCAGAACGCGATCCGCTGGACCAAGCACAGCCTGAACTACTGGTACCGCATGTTCGGCCCTACCTTCGAAACGTCGCTTGGCCTGGAATTTCTCGGTTTCTCAGGCCCCGACGTGCGGGAGGGCCTGGCCGCGCATCGCGAGAAGCGCGCCGCGCGGTTTTCCGGCGGAACTGCCAGCTGAGCAGGCCCGATGAGTGCTGATAACGGGTTGGTCGCGGGGGGTGCAAGACTCGGCGCGCCTGTGGCGGCGTGTCGGGCGTTGGGTCTACCGTCAAACGCTGTGACCTCAGCTGAGCCGGCCCCTTTCCGCGCGGCGGTCGCGGCGATGAACGCCGTCACCGTGCGGCCGGAGATCGAGCTGGGCCCCATCCGGCCGCCGCAGCGGCTGGCGCCGTATAGCTACGCGCTGGGGGCCGAGGTCAAGCACCCCGACCTTGAGGTCGTCCCCGAGCGCTCCGAGGGCGACGCGTTCGGTCGGCTGATCCTCTTGTACGACCCGGACGGCGCCGACGCCTGGGACGGCACCATCCGCCTGGTCGCTTACATCCAGGCCGACCTGGACTCCAGCGAGGCCGTCGACCCCCTGCTGCCGGAAGTGGCGTGGAGCTGGCTGGTCGATGCGCTGGAGTCCCATACCGACAACGTCACAGCCCTGGGCGGCACCGTCACCGCCACCACATCGGTGCGCTACGGCGACATCTCCGGACCGCCACGCGCCCACCAGCTGGAGCTGCGGGCTTCGTGGACGGCGACCAACCCCGACGTCGGCGTCCACGTCGAGGCGTTCTGCGATGTGCTGGAGCACGCCGCGGGCCTACCACCGGCCGGGGTCACCGACCTGGGCTCGCGGTCACGCGCCTGACATGGGTGAACCGGCGGCCGATGCGCCCGACGGCACCGAACCCAGCCCCACGCCGCTGCTCCACCCGGCCGGCGGGATTCCCGATCTCTGCATCACCATTCGCCAGATCGAGGCGGCCGCACACCTGCTGGACTCCGGGCGCGGACCGTTTGCGGTGGACGCCGAGCGGGCGTCGGGTTTCCGCTACTCCAACCGGGCCTACCTGATTCAGATCCGGCGGGCCGACGCCGGCACCGTGCTCATCGACCCGGTCAGCCACGGCGCGGACCCGCTGACCGCGCTACGGCCCGTCGCCGAGGTGCTGGGCACCGACGAATGGATTCTGCACTCCGCGGACCAGGACCTGCCGTGTCTGGCCGAGGTCGGCATGCGACCGCCCGCGCTGTACGACACCGAGCTTGCCGGCCGGCTGGCCGGATTCGAGCGGGTGAACCTGGCGACGATGGTCGAGCGGCTACTAGGTCTGGGACTGGCCAAAGGCCACGGCGCCGCCGACTGGTCCAAGCGCCCGCTGCCCGCCGAATGGCTCAACTACGCGGCCCTCGACGTGGAACTGCTCATCGAACTGCGCGGTGCGATCTCGGGTGTCCTGGTCGAGCAGGGTAAAACCGATTGGGCCGCACAGGAATTCGATTACCTGCGCACCGAGGGGCTCAGAGAGGTTGCACCGGCGTCGCGACGCGACCGCTGGCGGCGAACGTCGGGCATCCACCGGGTGCGGGACCCGCGCGGCCTGGCCGCGGTTCGCGAATTGTGGACGGCTCGCGACCGCATCGCGCAGCGCCGCGACCTCGCGCCCCGACGCATCCTGCCGGATTCGGCCATCATCGACGCCGCCATCGCCGATCCGAAGACGATCGAGGACCTGGTGGCCTTGCCCGTGTTCGGTGGCCGCAACCAGCAACGCAGCGCCGCGATGTGGTTGGCGGCCCTGCAGGCGGCGCGGGAAAGCCGGGATCAGCCGGACGAGGCCGAACCGCCCAACGGGCCGCCCCCGCCGGCGCGCTGGAGCAGACGCAAACCGGAGGCCGCCGCGCGGCTGGAGGCGGCGCGGGCGGCGCTGGCGGAGGTGTCCGGGCGGGTCGAAGTCCCCACGGAGAACCTGGTCTCACCCGACCTGGTGCGGCGGCTGTGCTGGGACTGGGAGACCGCGCCCGATCCCCTCGTTGCCGTCGACGGTTTTCTGCGCGCCGGCCAGGCACGGCCATGGCAGCGAGAACTGGTGGATCCGGCTCTGGCCCGGGCGCTTCAGCCGCCCGCCGCGCCCGGCGCCGGCTAGTCGAGGTGCTCGGGGATCTCCGCGTCGGAAACAGCGCTGCCCAGCGCGGCGACCCAACCGGTGATGCGGCGGGCCACGTCCTGGTCGGTCAGCCCCAGATCGGCCAGC
>DATKEW010000267.1:0-3537 GCA_035511785.1 Mycobacterium sp. | reverse complement strand
GTCGCAGGTACAGGAGGATCTCGCGCGTCGCGCGGATGCCGGCGAGCAGCGAGATGTTCGCGAACAGCGCGACCGAATAACCCAGCTCATCAAGCCTCGCCAGCGGAATCGGGGGCGTTACGCCGCCCTCGACGACGTTGTGTACCAGGGGACCGGGCAGCTCGCGGGCGATCGTCTCGACCTCCTCGATGCTCTCCGGTGCCTCCACGAACAGCATGTCGGCGCCGGCCTCGTGGTACGCCAGGGCGCGGCGGCACGCCTCACCCAGGCCATGCTCGGCGCGTGCGTCGGTACGGGCGATGATCAGCAGGTCCGGGTCGGTCCGCGCTTCCCGGGCGGCCCTGATCTTGTCGGCCATCTCTTCCGGGGAGATGACCGACTTGCCGGCGAAGTGCCCGCAGCGCTTCGGGAAGCTCTGGTCCTCCAGTTGAATGGCGTCCGCTCCGGCCCGTTCGAGCACCCGCACCGTGCGCCAGGTGTTGACGACGTTGCCGAACCCGGTGTCGGCGTCAACGATCAACGGGACCGAGCAGGCGTCGCGGATGGCGGCGACGTGCATGGCGACCTCGGTGAGGTTGGTGAGGCCGACATCGGGTGAGCCGAGAAAGAGGTTGGCGATCGCGGCGCCGGAGACGTAGGCGGATTCGAAGCCGACGTCCTCGATGATGCGGGTCGTCAGCGCGTTCCCGGCGCCGGGGACCACGGTCAGCTCCTGTGACTGGACGAGGAGCCGGAGGCGTTGCTTGGTCGAGGGGATCAACGCGGCACCTCGGCTGGCGCGGCGACCTCGACCACCGGGTCGGGCCGGTCGTCGAACTCGAGCCGGAGGGCCCGCGACATGGTCGCCGACATGTCGTAGGTACAGGCCAGGAACGTCAGCTCGAGTATCTCGACGTCCGACAGTGCCCCTTTCAGGTCGGCGAAGCGGGCGTCGGGCACGCGCCCGGAGGCGAGCACCAGGTCATCGACGTAGCCGAGGACCATCCGGGCACGCTGGTCGTAGCACGTTGCCGTGGCCCAGTCCGGGATTCGCGAGATCCACTGCTCGTCGACGCCGAGGCGCCGCAGCAGCTTGCAGTGCTGGGAGAAGACGAACTGCGAGCCGCGCGCCCAGCCCACCCGGACGATCGCCAGTTCGCGCAGCACCGGGTCGAGCTTGCGCTCAGGGCTCTTCTGCCACTCATGGCGGAGCTCGATCAGGTGGAAGATGCCCGGCTCGATCGCCATCGTGGTCCACCAGTTGCCGGGGGTCCCGGTCTCGGTTCCCGGCTCGTCCACCGGATCCCGGTCGCCGAATACGCGCTGGAAGACCGCCTGTATCTCCGCCGAGGCGAGGTGCGGGCGGTGCGGCTGGGTAAGTCTGGGCATTAGCGTCCTCTTAGGTCGATCAGCTCGTGCACGGTCGCTGGCGCTACCGTGTCGTGCGCGGATCGGACCAGGGCTCGTGGTCGTTCGGCCAGCTGTCCCACTCCGGCAGCCACGCGTTGAACTCCAGGTGGATGCCGTCTGGGTCGTCGAAGTAGACCGAGTCCATCAGGCACCCGGGCTGCGGGGGCGCATAGCCGTTGACGGTCGTCACTTCCCGCCACGGATTTGCGTACCGGGTGGTGTGCCGGAACGGGAGTGCGGCGGCTGCGAGCAGCTCGCAGTACTCAGGGATGCGCTCCTGCGCGACGCGCAAGTTGACGTGACCGACGACGCCGGGCTTGATCGCCCGGGGATACACGCCGGACGGCGGGCCGCCGGTGCTCATGTTTCCGGCCTCGGGGTGGTAGCCGTTCTTCCAGTAGAAGAACGCGAGGTGGGCGTTGGGGTTCTCGCCGCCGACCCCGAAGAAGAAGTGCTGGCCCATCGGTACCTGGTTGCCTGAGCCGTCGTCGCCCAGGTATTCGATGGTATGCAGGATCGGCATGCCCAGCAGACCGTGGTAGAAGTCCACGGTCCGCTTCATGTCGCTGCACCCGAGCGCTACGTGGTCCAGCCCCAGGAACTCTATCGTCGTCGCCGTCGCGGCCATCGCCGTTCTTGTCCTCTCGTCCCGATCCTGCCGGGTATTATCGGTACTTTGGAGATTATGATCATTATATGAGCATGCATTTCAAATGATGAACACTATTATCATAACCGGGCCTTACCTCGTGTCAATAGCGTCCGGCCAGGCGCCGGCCTGGCCGTACAGTGCCAAGCCGGGCACGTCCAACCGGGTCGACAGCAGTGAGCCGGACTCGGCCTCGGTGATGAACAGGGTGCGCCCGTCCGGCCCGCCGAAGGCCGCGTTCGTGGTGCCCGCTCCCAGAGGGCTGCGGACAGTCAGCAGCGGCCGGCCGAGAGCGTCGAAGATATGAACCGCGCCGAGCCCGAAGTGCGCGACGGCCAGGCCGCCCGACGAGTCGCAGGCCAGGCCGTCCGGGCCGCCGTGGCCGCCGGACAGCTGCAGGTAGATCCCGACCTTGCCGATTGCCCCGTCGCGGCGCAGCGGCACCCGGTAGACGCAGTTCGCCCGGGTGACGGCGACGTACAGGATCCTGCCGTCCGGGCTTAGCGCGACGCCGTTCGGGCTCGGTATCTCGTCCATGAGCAACTGCAGCCCGGCAGCGGCCGACCAGCGGAACAGGCGTCCGGTCGGGAACCTCAGGTCCGACTGGCCCTGGTCGGAGAAGTAGAGTGTCCCGTCCGGGCCGAAGACGAGGTCGCTCAGCCCGCGGAACGGCTCCAGCCGGTACCCGTGGACCAGCCGCCGGACCTCACCGGTGGTGCGGTCCAGTGCCAGCAGGCCGAGCCGGTAGTCGGCGACGAACAGTCGGCCGTCGGCGTGCAACGCCAGCCCGTTCGGCTGGCCATCGTATTCCAGTAGCGTGGTGAACCCGCCGTCCGGGCCGACGCGGAAGATCCGGCCGTGGGCGAGGTCGGACACGTAGACTCCGCCGCACGGCGCGACACAAGGTCCCTCGAGGAACGAGCCGACGCGATCGACGCCGAGGACCTCGGCCGACCAGCCGCTGGGGCGGTCGTCCCGCTGCCGGTCCGGCGGTATAGTCGCGGCGACCTCTGCCGTGTGCGTGGCCGCCATGCCATGCCCGGTCATCCCGGAGCCCGATCGCTGGTAGCGACGACCGTCCCGGTCAACCGCTCGAAGATCTCGATGATCCGGTTCACGTCCGTCCCGGGACCGAGATCCTGCGCGGCGGCGATGGTGCGCGCCGCGATTTCGGCGATGAGCGATTTTCCGGCCAGCGCGGGTGGTACGAGCGCGCGGGCGAGGCCGGCGTCCTTCGCCGTCAGGCCGAGTGAGAAGCCCTGGTCGAGGGTGCCGCTCAGCAGGTGCCGCGGTACCGTTACCTCGGTCGCGTAGCTGCGCCCCGACGAGACGTTGACCGCGTCGATGAACGACGCTGGGGTGACGCCCTGTCCGACGGCAATGGTCAGCGCTTCGAAGGCGAGCAGCCGTTGCCCGGCGGCCAGCGCGTTGTTGAGCAGCTTGACGCAGTGCCCGGTCCCTACCCCGCCCACGTGCCGGATGGCCGGCGAGACGAGGCG
>DATKEW010000266.1:0-5584 GCA_035511785.1 Mycobacterium sp. | reverse complement strand
CGCACGGTCGACCTCAATGTCAACGGCACCATGTACGTGCTCAAGCACGCCGCGCGTGAATTGGTGCGCGGCGGCGGCGGTTCGTTCGTCGGGATCTCGTCGATCGCGGCCAGCAACACTCACCGGTGGTTCGGCGCCTATGGGGTCAGCAAGTCGGCCGTCGACCACATGATGCAGTTGGCCGCCGATGAACTCGGCGCGTCGTGGGTACGGGTCAACAGCATCCGTCCGGGCCTCATCCGCACGGATCTGGTTGCGCCCGTATTTGCTTTGCCGGAGGTGAGCGAGGACTACCGCGTTTGTACGCCGCTGCCGCGGCCCGGCGAGGTCGAAGACGCCGCCAATCTGGCGATGTTCCTTCTCAGCGACGCGGCCAGCTATATCACCGGTCAAGTCATTAACGTCGACGGTGGCCTGATGCTGCGACGCGGCCCTGACTATTCCGCGATGCTGGAACCCGCATTCGGTGCCGACGGGCTACGCGGAGTCGTCTGATCTCAAGCCGGCGTCCCGGTCTGCGAGCATCGCGAGCGCCGACCAGTCGAGGTGCCCGCCGCCGGTTGCCACCAGCGTCAGCAGCCGGTCGCGCAGCAGGCTGGCCACGGGCAGCGGTACCCGCAGCTGCTCCGCGGCGGCGAGCACCAGCCGAATGTCCTTGAGTCCCAGGGCCGCTGCCATCCCGGCCGGCTCGAATTCCTGGCGCGCGATCAGCCCGCCATAGATCTGATACGCCGGTGCCGCGAACAACGTCGAGGTGAGAATGTCGACGTATTGCTGCCGGTCGACGCCGGCTTTGGCGACCAGCGCAACGGCCTCGCTGACGCTTTCGATGGCCGACGCGAGCAGGAAGTTGCCGCTCGCCTTGACCAGGTTGGCGGTTTGCGGCTGGTCGGACACCACGAAGGTGCGCTGGCCGATCGCATCGAACAGCGGAACCAGCGACTCCAGAACCTGCGGGGCGCCCGCGGCGACCACGAAAAGCTTTGCGGCTGAGGCGGCCTCGGGCCTGCCGAACACCGGTGCCGCAACATACTGCTGACCGGCCTTCGCATGTACGGCCGCCAGGCGCTCCGACAGGGCGACGCTGATGGTGCTCGACGAGACGTGCGTGGCACCCGGTTTCAGCGAAGCCACAATGCCGTCCTCGCCGAACGCCACGCTCTCGACGGCTTGATCGTCGGACAGCATGGTGAACACGACCTCACCGGCACAGGCTTCGGCAACGTTGCGCGCTGCGGTCGCGCCCTGCTGGACTAGCGCCTCCGCCTTGCCAGGCGAACGGTTGTAGACGGTAATTTGGTGACCCGCTTTCAGCAGGTTGGTAGCCATGCCGTGGCCCATGTTCCCCAGGCCGATGAATCCGATGTTCATGCCATCCACCTTGCCGTTCCTTGCGATGATGGGCACGCCTCTGCAACACGGAACTGCGCGGGAGAAGCAGATGAAGCGACTCGAGGGCAAGCGGATCCTGGTGACGGGCGCCGCGTCGGGGATCGGTCAGGCCACGGCGTTGCGATTGCTGGACGAGGGTGCCACCGTGCTGGCCGCTGACGTCGCGGCCGACGGCCTGGGCCAGACTCAGGCCCGAGCAGATGAGGCCGCAACCGCTGACCGTCTCACCACGATGCCGATGGACGTCGGAAATGAGGACTCGGTGATCGACGGGGTGTGCTGGGCCGTCCAAACCCTGGGCGGCCTGGATTCGCTCGTCAACGCCGCCGGCATTCTGCGTGCGGCGCACACCCACCAGACCAGCCTTGAGCTCTGGAATCAGATCGTCGGCGTCAACCTGACCGGTACGTTTTTGGTGGTCCGTGAAGCGCTGCCCGCGCTACTGGCGAACTCACGCAGCGCGATCGTCAACTTCAGCTCTACGTCGGCGTCTTTCGCCCATCCGTACATGGCCGCATACGCCGCGAGCAAGGGCGGAATTCAAGCCTTCACGCATGCTCTGGCACTCGAATACGCGCGCGACGGCCTGCGCGCGGTGTGCGTGGCGCCGGGCAGCATCAAGTCCGGGATCACCGATGCCACCGGGGGATACATTCCGCAGGATGCCGACTGGTCGTTGTTTAGCAGGCTGATGCCGATCCTGCCCACCGCGCTGAAATCCAGCGGCGCGGGGATGGCCGACCCCGCCGTGGTCGCGGGCGTGGTCGCCATGCTGGTTTCCGACGACGGCGCGTTCATCACCGGCACCGAGATCCGCATCGACGGCGGTACCCATGCCTAGTTGACGCAGGGCACTCCGCCGCCGTCGATGGGCTTTCCCTGATCGGGCGTGGGGTAGGTACTGGTGTTGCCGTACCAATAGCGATTGGTCTTGGTGGTCGTTGTCGTCGTGGTGGTCTCGTCGGTGGTGCTGGTGTCGTCGACCGCCGGCATCGAGTAACTGGTATCCACGGTCACCCGGATGTGTCCGGGCTGCAGGCTGGGATCCGGTTGTTTGGGGGCGTCGAGGCCGAGCAGCGTGGCTACGTCATGTGCGTCGGTTTCCGCGCCCGCGCCGTATTGGATCGTGGTGGCCATCGGGTCACCAGATTCGCGGTCGCGGACCTGACCCGCGGCGTAGCCGCGCTTTTTCAGCGCGCGGGACACCTCGGTGGCGAGTCCGCTCATGCTGCCCGCATTGACCACGTCGACGACCGTGGACGGACTGGGCTTGCTGACCGTCGTGGCGGGTGTGGTCGTTTCGGGTGCGGCACCGATGGCCGCGGCCACCTCGGCTTTGATCGCGGGCTGGTCGATGATGTTGACGTCCTGGCCGTCGATGTTGTCGTAGCGCACCACGGGCAGCGTCCGGAACTCGACACTATTTCCATTGGGGCCGCCGCCGGCGAGTTCACCCATGCGGCGGAACAGGTCCTCGTCCCAGCCGGTCGACAGCACAACATCTTTGCGCGCCACCGTCATCAGGCCCTTGAGCTTGTCCAGGTTGGTGAAGGTGCCCGAATCCTGCAGCTCCCGCATGACCGACGAAATGAATGCCTGCTGCCGGTGCGTACGGTCCAGGTCTCCGTTCTCCAGACCATGACGCTGCCGGACGAACGCCAGCGCCTGCGAAGCATCCAGCCGCTGCGGCCCGGCCGGGAAATCAGCGCCGGAATACGAGTCGTACACGGCGTGGTTCAGACACACGTCCACGCCGCCCAAGGTTTGCGCCAAGTCGTAGAAACCGGCCAGATTGACCTCGGCGAAATAGTCGATCGGAACTCCGGTCAGGCTACGCACCGCGCGCAAGGTCGCCGCGCGGCCGGCTTCGCGGCCCCGGGTCTCGAGTTCCCGCTGACTGCTCGCACCCTGGTTCGCGAGCTTCTGCGCGACGTATTGCTTGGTCAGCCCGTAAGCCTCTTTGATCTTGATGTGGTTGTACCCCGGAACACCGTTGAACGGGACCCAGTCGTCGCGCGGGATCGAGAAGGCGACAACCTTGTTGTCGGCCCCGACGTGCACGAGTATCAGCGTGTTGGTGTTGTAGCCGCCGTCATCGGAATCGCCCGCGTGCAGCTGCTTCAAAATCGACCAGGGCAGGTCGTTCCCGTCCTGGTCTTTTCGTGAGTCCAGGCCGATGAGCAAGATGTTCATGTTGTCGCCGCTGGATCGCGGATCGTCTGGGCTCAGCGCTTCCGAAACGGTGATGCCGCCCAGCGCCCCGTGCGCCACGTAGTAACCCGCTCCGGTCATCAGCACTGCCGCCACTGAGACCAGCGACATGAAGCCACGCGTCAGCCCTTTGCGAAGAGGTGAAGGCTGACGAACGGCTCGATGGCGGCGATGAGCGCCGCCAGAGCTTGCCATCACAAACCTCGACCCATAACCAGCGCACCACTCGATACCGCAACGGCGGTTTGCGGTGATGTCGCTAAAAACATGAGGTCAAGTATGCGTTAGCTTGCTGTGAAGCCCCCAATCGAGAAGGCCCCGAACGGGCCACTGTGGGCAGGCTCACCCGCCGGAAAACGCGAAATCGGCAGCCGCAATCTTCCCGCGACCAGCACGTTTGGCTAGGGTGCGCCCAGCTTCGGTGCGTGGGCATCTCGGGAAGGTCTCAGAAGGAGCACGTGGCTGCCGAGATTGACCCCAACTCGTCACCGCGTCGGTACAACCCTTCTGACGATGCCGGCCGACGGGTCCCTGTGCGGGTCGTCCGCCGGGTCTGGTCAGCAGTACAGGTACTCAATGTGCCACCGACCGTTCACGTAGTCGGCGCGATACTGGCCGCCCAGTTGTGGATTGGCATCGTGAACAACACCCGTGCCCCCGACGTATGGCGCGAAGCCGGGCGGATCCCAGGTGACGGACTGCGGGTTGGGTGGCAAGTCGGGCGTGCAGTTGATCTGCTTCTGCTTGTAGCCGTCAATGATCTTCTGCTCCGCGGTGGCTTGATCGCCGCCATCGGGTGCGGGATCTTCTCGGCACAGCGCATCGGCACCGCAAATGCTGTGGCGCGCATCGACGAGCACCATGTTGACGGGTGCGCCGGACGGCACCAGGGCCAGCACGACCAGTCCCGCTGTGGCAGCGATTCCCGCACTTCGACTGACGCGGTTGCGCATTTTCTCTCCCCAAGGCGACCAAGCTATCGGACCTTTACCAGTTCCTCGCCCGACGTGTAGTAGAGACGAATATTCGAGCCCGTGATGATTTCGGCCAGGTACACGCCGAGCGGTTCAACCTCGTAGTAATAGTGAACGTTGCCCCGAGCATCCACCGCGGTAGCACACGAGTAGCCCGGCGCGCCGCATCTTTGCTTGACCGGAATCGCGAGCACGGTGATCACCAGCACGACGCCAATCCCGACCAAAACCGGGATTTTGTTCAGTGCGTGCGTCGCCTGCACGGGATGCATCACAGGAGTTTATGCGCCTTATTCGGCATTCTCAGCGCAGCAGCGCCGGCCCGGCAATCTCCCGCAGCTGCCGCCTGGCAGCGCACCGGCCATGGTGAGCGAGGAACGTCCGTTTGTCTTCGGAGAGGGCTAGCAAACTCGCTGACAACCGTCATTGACGGGTGGCAATCAAATCTTGTACGGTAGGCACGTGCCTTTGACGACGTCCGTAACGCAGGCCGGTTCGCCGGCCGTGGGGGTGCGGGAGGCCCAGCGGCTTCAGACCCGAGCGCGTGTTTTCGACGCGGCGCTAGCGGAGATCGGACGGTCCGGATTAGCGGGCGCGGATGTTGCAGCGATTGCGTCCGCGGCGGGGGTGGCTCGGGGCACGTTCTATTTCCACTTCCCGACCAAAGAGCACGTGCTGGTCGAGTTGGAGCGGGCCGAGGAACTCAAGATCGTGGCGCTGCTCGACACGGGAACGACCGATCCAGACGATCTGATGTCAATGCTTACGCTACTGGCGCGTCAGGTGGTCGCCGCGGAGCGGCGGTTGGGTCCAGTGGTCTTCAGGGACATGCTCGGGCTGCACTTCTCCGCGACTCGGCCCGTCGAGGACGAGTTGGCCGAGCACCCGCTGGCGGATTTCGTCATCGCCGCGATCGGCGAAGCGCAGACCGCGGGCAGGGTGGCTCGGGACGCCGACGCGGGTGAACTCGCGGTGATCTTCCTAACGGGGCTGTTCGCGTTGCTGGC
>DATKEW010000265.1:0-4111 GCA_035511785.1 Mycobacterium sp. | reverse complement strand
GGACAGCGCGAACACCTCGCGCAGGTCGCGGGTAGACAGTTCGGTCAGCCAGCCTTCGCCGTCGGTGACCACCAGGTTAGCCAGCGCCTTCTTCTCCTCGATCATCTCGTCGATCTTCTCCTCGAGCGTGCCCATGCAGATGAACTTGCGCACCTGCACCGTGCGCCGCTGTCCGATCCGGAATGCCCGGTCTGTCGCCTGGTTCTCCACCGCCGGGTTCCACCACCGGTCCAGGTGCACAACATGATTGGCCGCGGTGAGGTTCAGCCCGGTGCCGCCCGCCTTCAACGACAGCAAGAAGATCGACGGCCCGTCCCCAGACTGAAACCGGGCCACCATCTCGTCACGCCGCTTCTTCGGGGTGCCACCGTGCAGGTAGGCGACATCGCGGCTAAAGCGCGCGGCCAAATGCGGCACCAGCAGCTCGGCGAACTCGGTGAACTGGGTAAAGCACAGCACCCGGTCACCCTCGGCCAGGATCTCGTCCAGGATCTCCTCGAGCCGGATCACCTTGCCTGACCTGCGGCCGACCGGTGAGCGGTCGTGCAGCAGCTGGGCGGGGTGGTTGCACACCTGCTTGAGCTTGGCCATCGCGGCCAGCACGTTGCCGCGCCGCTCGATCCCCTCGGTGTGCTCGATCTTGTCCATCATGTCGTCAACGACGGCCTGATACAGCGAGGCCTGCTCGGTGGTCAGCTGACAGTACTGCTTGATCTCAATCTTCTCCGGCAGGTCGTCGATGATCGCCGGGTCCGTCTTGACCCGGCGCAAAATGTAGGGCCGGGTAACCGCGCGCAGCCGCTCGGCCGGCTCGGTCTGCCCGTGCCGTTCGATCGGGATCGCATAGCGGGTGCGGAACCGTTCGGAGGATCCCAGCAGGCCGGGGTTCAGGAAGTCCATGATCGACCACAGCTCCGCGAGGCGGTTCTCCATCGGCGTCCCGGTCAGCGCCACCCGGTGCCCGGCCTCCAATTGCCGCACCGCCTTGGCCGCCCGCGACAGGCTGTTCTTCACCGCCTGCGCCTCGTCGAGCACCACCCGGTTCCACTCGTAGCCGGCCAGCTCCTCGATGTCGCGGGTGGCCGTGGTGTAGGTGCTCACGATCAGGTCGGTGTGCTCGAGAAGTTCACGCAGCGCCTCGCCATGCAGCCGCGCGCCACCGTGGTGCGCGTACACCCGCAGGCCGGGCGCGAACTTCGCCGCCTCCTTCTGCCAGTTGCCGACCAATGACATCGGGCACAGCAGCAGCGTGGGGCCGACGTTCGAATCCTGCTGGCGCTGAAGGGTTTCCACGGCCAACAGCTGCACCGTCTTACCCAGACCCATGTCGTCAGCCAAGCAGCTACCCAAGCCGAGCGAGGACAAAAACGCCAGCCACGACAGGCCGCGCTGCTGGTAGGGACGCAGCGTCGCGGTGAATCCGTCGGGCGGTTCCAGCGGCTGTAGCGACTGTGCGGCGGCCCCGCTGAGCAGGTCCCCGAGCCACCCGTCGGCGCGCACGGCGGTGACCTCAAGCGGGGTATCGATGTCATCGGGGTGGCTGGCGGCCAGCGCGAGGATCTCGGCCGCGGTCTTGCGGCCGGTTGGCTTGCGTTCCAAGAACGCCAGCCCGCGGCGCAGCTGCTCTGGATCTATCGCCACCCACTGGCCGCGCAGCCGGATCAAGGGGGCCTTGGTCTGGGCAAGCGCCGCGATTTCGTCCTCGGTGAGCGCGTCGTCGCCCACGGCCAGCTCCCAGCGAAACTTGATGAGCTGGTCGCGACCGAACTTGCTGGCCTTGCTCACCACTCCGTCGACCGGGGTGTGCGCGGACAGGGCGAGCCCCAGCTTGCGACGCCGATCCCACCAGGACGGCAGCAGCACGCCGAACCCGGCCTCATCAAGCACCGCGGCCGTGCCCGACAGGAACCGATAGGCGCCGTCGGCGTCAAGTGTCAGCTCGGCCGGGCGCGCGGTGCGCAGGGCCGGCGCGAGCTCCGGGAAGATCCGGCTGGCCCCGCCCAGCTCGGTCAGCAGCAGCTCCTGCGGTCGGTCCAGCCACCGGCGCAGGCTGCCGTCGTCGTTCCACACCTGCTCGGCGGGGACCAGCAGGCTCGGGTCCTCCGTCGACGCCAACAGGAACTCCAGCCGCCATGACGAGTCCACCGACGTCTGGTCGTCGTCGGTCTCGATCTCGGACAACCGGAACGTCGCCTTCGCCGGGCCGACCGTGCCGGTGCCAACGTCGTCCCACGGCCGCAACGCCTGGGCCAGCGCATCGAGTTCATCGGATTCCGCGTCGAACCGGCCGTCGAGACCGGTCAGCGCCGTCAACCAATCCTCCACGGCGGACCGACGTTTCACGCGCCCCCGGCGCGGGGGCAGCAGGTCGATCCGCGGCAACGCCGCGCGCACGGCGGCATCGACCATCGCATCCAACGCCGAGGCCACCAGCTCGTGCGGGTCATGCCCGCCAAGTTCGGCCCGGCACACCGGCGGCATCGCCGAGGCCAGTGAGGTCATCGCGACCACGTCGCGACCCTGCAACACCGGACGCCAGGACGCGATCGCGCCGTGCGTGTCGCGCCGCAACTGCGGCAGCGCCCGACCACGTTCGACCAAATCACGCGCGAAAGCCGCCAGTTCGGCGAGATAGCCGACCGACGCGCCGTACCGGATGTCCGTGGCGGGCTCGTCGATCGCCGCCAACGCGGCTCCGGCATCCAGTTGCACGACCGGAACCGTCCACGCCAACAGCGTGGCGTCGGTTCGCGCTGGCGGGCGCGGGATGACCCGGATCAGCTCCGGTGAGTCCAGCGGCGCTGACCGCAACGACGGCAACAGCAGCACGCAGGTACCAGGCTTGCCCGGATGTATCGCCGCGATCGCGTCGGCGGGCGCCGCGAACGGGTGCGGCCGCGTAGAACGCAACGCCTGACTCGGGCTCTTCACCAGCAGATCGGAGTCCTCCGCCCACAGCCCTAAACTGCCCGACATGGACCAGAAGCCGTGCAGGACCAGCATTCAGTTCCCTCTTTTCGTGCTGCGCGACGTTAGGCTAACCGGGTAGCTCAGCCGCCGCTGACCTACCCGAGATCATCGAGTTCGTCCTCGAAGCACCCAAACGGTGCCCCGCCGGGGGTATGGCCGACGACGAACATCCGCCGATCACCCACCCAGGCCCACTCGGGATCGTCGAATTGCCCCGCGTCGAAATTGTCGGCGGACCGGCGAGCACGTTTCGCAGTTCCCCCCCACCTGCTGCGCCGCCGCTGCACGGACCGATCGTATCGGGCAGCCCCTACCAGATGGGGCCGGCGACACGATGTCCGAATCCCGCGTGTTCGCGCAAGACCCGCCTAACTCCTGCGGCGTTTCATCGGCCAGAGCTGCCGTCGACTGCATCAAAAGGGTGGCGGCTCGTCGTCGCTGGTGGGTAGGGGTTCGGCGAAGTAGCTGACCATCTGGGCACGTTGGGCCAGGCGGGCTTAGCGGTTCCGGCGTCCTTCGGCGGTGATGCGCTGGGCCCGGTTCTGGGCTCGGGTGCGTTGACGGCGAGGCATTAGCGCACCACGGTCGCGCAGTGGTCGACCGGGACATCCGCCACGGGCGGCTCGCCGGAGGGGACGCACAGGCTGGGGAATAGCAGCGTGCTGCCGGGCGTGGTGACATAGGTGTGTCCTGACGGCGAGGCCCAGATGACGGTGCCGTCAGCCATTGGCGAAAGATACAGGTTCTATCCCAGGCAGCTACCAGCCGAGTTCCCTCACCCGCTGAGCGACGTTCACGCGGTAGAACGCGAAACGTTCGTTCTCTAGGTACTTTTCGCGCAGAACGCGGGGTTCAACACCGACGTGGAGCAACAGCAGGGCGCGAAGCAGCCACGGGGTGACTTGGGAGATCACCGTCCAGCGGCGAGCGCGGTCCGCTAGTGGTTCCTTCGTGTCGTCCTGTGGCAGCTGATGAGCGAAGGAGTGCCGTGGGTCTGTTAGACGAGCCGGCAGCCGCGCCACCGATTCACCGATCTCGGGAACCGCGGCGCAGACTTCGGTTACGACAGCTTCGGCACGTTCGAGAAAGCTCTTGTCACCGACATGTCCGAGTGCTTTCTTCACACGGTCGAGCATCAACT
>DATKEW010000264.1:0-3239 GCA_035511785.1 Mycobacterium sp. | reverse complement strand
CGCCGACGACGGCAAGCAGCGGGTGGGAGAACTGCGCGCTGCGGGCCGGGATCTCGGCACGCCGCCAGTCGCCGTCACCGCAGGCCAGCGCGTAGTCGAAAACGTGCGTCCAGTGCTGCAGTTGGAAGTTCGAGCCGTCGGGCGCGGTGCGGCGTGGCTCGTCGATCCAGATGCCGGACGGCCAGCCGGTGCACGACCGCATCAGCGCGGTGTGCAGGGTGCCTTCGGTGTCGACGGCGAAGCTCGGCACGCCGCGGTTGAGCAGCGCGACAGTGCGGGCTTCGAAGCGTTCGATCCCCAGGGGTGCCTGCTGGGTGTCTTGGGTGACCGGGATCTCGGCGTCCCCGAGATCATCCGCCACCAACGCGATCTCGGCGCTGAGGTGTTCGTCGTCGGAGCCCGCGATCACCAGTACCGGCAGCGCCCGCAGTCCACGCAGGTCGGCGCCGGGCACCCATGCCGCGGCCAGGGGTGCCGCGGCCGGCACCCAGATCCGGGCGCGGCCCGCCTCCGCCAGCTGCCTGTCGAGTTCGGCGGTGTATGCCGGATCCGCGTCGGCCAGCACGGCCTTGGTGAAGGCGTTGCGGCCGGGACCACCCAGCGCGATCCGCACGTCGGGCAAATTCGAATCGACGTCGAGGTGGCCGTAGCGCGGTTGGTCGGCGCCGCTGCAGGTGGCCGTGACACCGGCGCGGACCAGCGCGACCATCAGCTCGCGGGCCAGCGGCCCCGACATCGCCTCGGCCGGGGACACCACCTCGGCCACTGACACCGCCCGCACGGCCGTGCTTGAAACCCGGACCCGGGCCGCCGACGAAAGCCCAAACCAGCTGTAGGCGGGGTTATCCAGCGTCCACAAGTACTGCGCGGTGTCCAGCGATTCAGACCCGTCATGCAGCAACGCGAAGCCCCGCCCGATGACGGCGTCCCCCACCTCGCTGACCGGCATGGCGCCCGGAACCGGACAGGGCCAGCGCAGGCGCAATAGGCGGTCTTCCCCGGTGAACTCGTCGATCGTGGTGCGGCAGTCCACCCGCGCCACACCGCGCCACAGGGTCAGGGTTTGGGTGTAGCGCAGCAGCGTTCCAATGCCGCCGTGCACCACGAGCCGCTGACCGAGCGGGCCGTGGTAGGCCTGCACCTCGGCGGGCGATTCCGACGAGCACACCGCCGGACCCTTGGGCAGCAGGTGCCACGGGCCCTCGCCCTGCGTCGGGTGCGACGGGTATTCCTCGTAGGCAACAAGCTCATTGCCCGCTCGGCCGGCAGCGATCAGCTGGCGACCGCCCTGAACCAGGGAAGAGACCGCTCCGCCGCGCGACGGGTCGACCGCCAGCCGGTAGTGCTCGTTGGCGATCTCCCACCCGGGCACCGGTTCCCAGCCGACCGGTTCGTCGACGGGGACCAGCCGATAGGCCCGCCAGCCCAGCGAGGGCACTTCGGCCGCCAGCCAGGTGACCGACCGGCCGTCGTGCTCGACGTGTGCAGGGAGCTCGGCGCCATCGGGGTCGAGCACTCGCACCCCTGCGCCGATCGGCGAGTCAAGCCGGGCGGTGACGATGTCGGTGCGGTCGTGCGCCAGCGAATTCCACACCACCACCGCCCGTTCGTCCACATCCACGGCGCCCGACAGCAGCCGCAGCGAGGCATCCCGGGCGGCGCGGCCCAGCTCCCACGCGTCCCGCCAGCCGGTCAGCAGGTCGAGGTACACCTGGTCGGATTCCGAGCCCGTGATGGCGTCGTGGTGCGCGCCGTAGGCCAGCTGCACCCACGCCTTGGCCAAGGCGGCCTGCGGGTACTCGGCGCCGGTCATTAGCGCGGCGAACACCGCGAAGCGCTCGGCGTCCAGGACGGCGTTCTCGGCGGCCCGGTTGGCTTGTTTGGTGTCGATGTAGGACACGTCCTTGCCGGTGTAGATCGGGTTCATGTCGCGGGTTTGCGGCGATGGCGCACATCCCCGCTCGGCCAGTTCGGCGCGCACCGCAGCGAAGAACTCCCGCGGCAGTGCGCACACGAACCGCGGCCAGGTGTAGCGCGAGGCCCAGTCGCGGTGGATTGCGGTGACCCACTTGTTCGGCGGGGTGTAGTCGGTGCCGACCGGCAGCAGCACATTGCGGGTGAGCGCGACCTTCTTGAGCTGGTCGAACAGCGCATAGGTGGCGTCCTCGGCTTCGGTCAGCGAGGTCGACGAGTCCATCCACCAGCCCGCCGAATAATGCGCCGGCATGTAGTGGGTGAGCAGGCCGCGGCCGGACGGCGAGATCCATTCGAATTCGCTGCAGAACTGCATGCGGTCGACCCCTCCACCTTCAGAGCCGCCGTGGGCGGGGCCCCACTGGTGGTGTGGCCCGCGCGCCCACGAACTCGACGTCAGGCCGGCGTCGGCGGCCATACCGGGGAATTGCGGATCGTGACCGAACACGTCGAGCTGCCATGCCGTCGCCGGATCAGCGCCCAGCACCTCACGCTGAAACCCTATGCCGTGCACCAGGTTTCGGATGGTTGTCTCCGGTCCGGTGAGATTGGTGTTGGGTTCGTTGTAGGTGCCGCCCATCACCTCGACCCGGCCCTCGGCGAGGAAGCGGCGAAGGTCAGCGCGGTCCTCGGGGCGGGTGTCCCAGTACGGCTTGAGGTAGTCCACCTCGGCCAACACGAACTTGTACTCGGGCTCGCGGCGAGCCATTTCCAGATGCGCGTGCACCAGTTCGAAGCCGTTGGCCTGCCGGGCTCGCCCCGGCGGGTCTTCTCGCCACTCGCTGGTGTAGGCGCCCTGCGTGTTCCACCACACCGGGTCGTAGTGGAAATGGCTGACCATGTACATCGTCCACCCGGGCTCGGACACGGTGAACTCGAACGGCGTGCCGGCGCGGCCGGCGCGCACTCGCGCGGCGCGACGCTCACCGACGACCGGGCGGTCGACCGTGACGGGGATCTCGACGACTTCGTCGCCTCCATTGGCGACCGTCTCCCCCCGCAGGCCGTCCCCGTCGATGCGGACCGGCGTCGGCCCGGCTACCCCGGCAACGGTGACACGAGCCAGCTGCAGCGGCGCGTCCGGCGGCCCGACGAAAAGCTCCGTCGACTCCGCCGAAACCACCTGCATGACCGCACCTTACGGCGACCCGCTCGGCCATGGCGGAGGATGGAGAAATGCCCGCCCTCGCCCCGCCCGTCGCCGACGAACGCAGCGCCCTTCGTGAGTTTCTGGCGTTCCACCAAAGCGCCTTCTTCGCGGTGTC
>DATKEW010000263.1:0-8957 GCA_035511785.1 Mycobacterium sp. | reverse complement strand
GCTCGAGATTGTCCGTCGCGGCAGGCTAGTGGCGTTCATGGTGCCGCCCTTCCCCCTCTTACATGAACCATCAAAAGGCGGCGACCACATCGGCGCGGCGGACCCGCCGGCTCCCGACGCAAACATCCCGCTCAGTCAGCTGCGGAAGAATGCCGCGCCGTGCTTCGACCGAGTCGCGGCAGGAGACGTCATCGGCGTCTTACGTCGCGGCAGGCTGGTCGCTCGCATCGTTGCGGCTACTTCCATCCGCTGATGCAGGTCCGTTAACTCAGCTAGGGGATAACTCTCGCGAGCAGTTGCCGCATCTGGTGGGCGGCCAGAACGTTTCTCGGAGCGCCCCCGACCTGATCAGCCCGGATTTCGGCCCGGACTAGAGTAGTCGGTTACTCGCGATGGCCGTCTTGATCAGGCGCACAATTCACGCATGCCCAGGGATTTCCTGAGTCACTCCATCCGGGACAGTCGGCCTGCGATCGCGGTGAAGCGGTGGCGGGTCGAGCAGCCGGGCGAGGGACTGTCCTTGCAGCAGGCAATTAAGTCCACGCCTCCTGGTTCGCAGGTGCGCGAGCAACTGGCGGGCTACCAGGGGTCCTGGACACCATCAGCTACCTGCCGCCGGTTCGCTTGGTGCTTCGAAGACACGGAGGCCGACTGCACTTTCGCCCTCGTCCCAGATGGTATCTGGCGTTCGCTGGGACAGTCCGGGCAACCGGCCCTATGGCCGCCGTTGCAAGTAGATGGCGGGATGGCGGACGTAGCGGACGAACCGCCACGCCTCTCAACGATGAGAGGAGTTGAGCCACGATGCGTGCACCAGTTCGTATTTGTCGTGCTCGTGGCGTAGCGGTTGCGCTGGCTTTGGGAGCTGCAATCTCTTTGACGGTGCTTACCGGAGGACTGGTCCTGGCTCTCGCCGAGCCGGTAACCACGACGACGTACGCGCCGGAAACGACGTACGCGCCGACGACAGCCGAAACACCAATAGTGACGACGGCGGCTCCGGTGATAACCACCACGGCGGCACCGGTGACGACAGCGGCATCGAGTCCCGCAAGCTCGGCCCTCGTCACGACCACTGCGCCGGTGACCACTAGCGCGGCGACATCGACGAGCGGTAGCGCGGCGTCCCCGACCACGACTGCGGGATCGGCGTTACAGAGCACTGCATCCAGCGCGGGAACAAGCCAGACATCGGCCGCAGGCAGTGCCTCGACGTCACCTACGTCTGTAAGCGGTACGAGTGTGCCGCGGACGGCGACCGCGACGTCCGGCGGCGTGTCGCCCACGCCGACGACCGCGGTACAGGCTGGGCAGACCACCATCCCGACTGAAACGCCCAAGACGCTGGAGGCGAGCCCGCAGGATCTCCAAATCGCCAAGGCGTCGGTACCAGTCCAACAGAATCCGGATCCGGCCCCGCAGGGCGAAATTCAGCGGACCACGACCTTGCTCACCAACCTGGCGAATCTGAGTACCAGCGGTGCGCCCAGCCTTGCTGCCGACCAGACGAGCGTGAAGCAATTCCCGCCGGTGACTTACGACCAGTTCTTCAGACCGGTGATCGTCAATCCCTTCCGGGACCCGCTGCAAGTCGTCTACAACTATGCGGGCGCGCCCCGGATATTGGTGATCCCGCCATTGGCAAGCGCTGTCACCGAGCTCGCCGAACTCGGTGCTTACAACTTCACGGCTATGGTGCTCAACGCTGTTGGCATCCCCACCAGCGTGGCGGTGGGCAGCATGTTCGGTGGCGGTTATCTCCCCGCGCCGGGACAACCGCCTCCGCCCCCTCCGCCGCCGGTTGTGAAGTACAACGACGTCCCAGTTCAGGTCAAGTACTCGAACGCGACGTATCGGCCGTTCGTGGTCCATCAGATCGTGGACGTCGGCGACGACCCCATTAACGGTGGGCGGAAAGTGCTTCTCGACGGCATCACGCCGGCTTGGGGGGCCTGGACGCAAAACGAGAACGGGGAGCGACAGTTCGAGGTCCGTAAGACCCAGCAGTTCCCGGGCATGGACGATCCTCCGGCGGAGGGACCGCTGCCGGGTGACTACCAGCTGCAGCTGGCAAGCGCGAGCAAACCGGCTCCGTCTGGCCTCAGCACGAAGGATGTCCTTCTGATCTTGGCTGCAGCCGTTGTAGCGACGCTGGTCCTTGGCGCGATTGTTTCTATCTTCCGGGCTAAGCAACACCGGCTGCACCGGCCACCCCGCGCGAACCGTCATCGGGGCAGACCACCCTCGGTGGAAGCGCGCGTCACGGTGAAGGTGCGGCCCGGATCCCCTGCGACGTTCGAGACGCGGCCCGGCGACGAGCTTGACCACGACCACGTACTTGCCGTCGTACCCGTCGAAGTCCAGCGCTCCACGACCGTCGAGGAGAACCACCCATGACACTTCCAAGCAAGCCGGCAACCGCGGGCACTTCCGTCACGGGATGGCTGCTGCCAACGCCCACCGAAACCCGGATCAAGCTCGAGACGGTCGTAATGCAGACGAAGGCCATTGACGAGCCGCGTGCCCGCCCACTCCGAACGCTCAGTGCCGTAGCACGGCGGGCTCTCATCGAGGAGATCGAGGCGAAACTGCGGATAATCATGGGCGAGACCCTCGCTGACCTAGTCATTGGTGGCTGGCGAGCATATGCCGCAATCACGCAGGCGGTCAGGCGATCCCGGAGCCAACCCGGTGTTGACCAGGTCGTGTCCCTGCGCCAGCACACCATCACGGTGCACCGGCAGCACAACCTGGACATCGAGCTGGACAGTGTCCAGGTGATGACGCTCTCGGCTCAGCTCGTCGTGCGCCTCCAGCTGTACGACGCGGTGGCAGTTGTGAGGGACGGGCAACTTGTCGCCGTACGGTCAGGGCGGGCCAAAGCCGACGGGACGGTAACGGTCGACGGCGTGCAGGTCGCGCAAAGGACGCTCACCTTCCCCCTCACCGCGGAACTCGCCCTGCACGCGCCTCGTGACGTCTGGTCCTGACGGAGGGCCATCTCATCGGACATAAAACGGATTACGACTGGCGCGAAGGAGACCACGCTGCCGCCACGCCTGCTCGATCACTTCCACCCCTTCGCGATCAGTCCGTTCACGCATGGCGCCGGTATCCGCACCCGCCGGCCATCGCGGACGACTGTGCACTGCTCGGTGCGCACCCACGAGCGGACGGTGAGCACGCCGACGTTGAGGCGGTCGGCGGCCTGGGCGAAGGTCAGCAGTTCGCGGGCTCGGTATTGGTGTCGTCGTCGCCAGCGTGACCAGGCAAGCAGGGTCGCAACTGTATGGCGAGTGGCCAGGAGTAGGGCGTCGAAGAGCCGACGAAACTCGTTGACAGTCAATGCGATCAACCCGGTTGGCGTGGGATGGGCAGCTCGTTGGGCGGCGGTGGCCACGGCCAGGAAGGCGTGCGCGAGCATGGCAAGAGTCGTCCAGCGGTGCCAGGACGTCCAGCGCCTCACCTGGTGTTGGTCCAAGCCAGTGAGCCCTTTGGCGGCCTGGAAGGATTCTTCGATGCGCCGGCGCTGACCGGCCACGCTCACCAGCGTGCGTAACGGCACCGGACGCGGGCTGTAGCAGCGCAGGTAGGCGTGCTCGCCGGTACGGTCATTGCGGCGGATCAGCAAATGGTGGTGTCCGGTGTCGTGGTCGTCTTCGGGGCGCAGCGTGATCCAGGCCCAGGAGTAGAAGCGATGACCATGGCTGCCAGCTCCTGCAGAGTAGTTCTGCCAAGCTCGGGTGCCCAGCTGTGCGGGCAGCGCATCGACGCGGATGGCACCTGCGGCGGTGGGGACTCGCCGGTTGCCGGCCACAGCCAACACATAGCCCATGCCGTGGCCGCGGATGGCGGCGCGCAGCCGGGGATCGGCTCCGTAAACCTCGTCGCCGGCTACCCAAGCAGCGGGGACCTTGGCCTCGACCGCACGAGCAATCAGGGCTGCTGCCAGTGTGGGTTTGGTCGCGAAACCCCGTTTGTCATCGGCGATTCGGGCACCATCGCAGCGATCAGGATCGTCGGCCCACGATCGTGGTAGGTACAAGGCCCGGTCCATGAGGGCGTGCCCACGAGGTGCGGCATAGGTCAGATACACCCCAACTTGGGAGTTCTCGATGCGCCCGGCGGTGCCGGTGTATTAGCGCTGCACCCCGACGCTATGCACACCCTTCTTGACGTCGCCGGTCTCATCGACCTATGCCGACGTCGGCATAGGTCGACCTATACCGACCTCGGAACTATGCCGAGGCGCAGTTAGCGAGATCCGAAAGGCTATGCGGTGGTGGGTCTCTCGTGAACCGTGGGTGTGTTGGGGTCGGCATGATTACAGGCTTTCCAGGAATGCCAGCACCGGGTCGTTGGGCCGGTAGCGGCCGGGCGGTGTCCAGGCCTGGGCGGTGAGTTCGAGCGCGCGTTGTTTGATGGTCATGTCAGCGTGCAGGTAGACGTTGGTGGAGCGGATGTCGGCGTGGCCTTTTCTGGGGTATGGGGTGTGCGGCACGGTTTGTGACCTGCGGGTTTGTGTCGTGCACAGGTGTGCGCGACAGCCGGTTGAGTTGTTGACGTGGGTCGGGTGTGGATTGTGGTCAGCGTTCCCGGTTGATGCGGGCGATGAGTTCGCGGTTGATCTGGCGGGCGGCGGCGAGTTCTTGTTGGCATTGTGCGAGTTCTTCTTTCGTCTCGGACAGGGTCGTGTCGAGTTGTTCGACGCGGGGATCGGTCGGGTTGGTGACGGGGGTGTCGCCGAGGTCTGCGAGTACTTGGCGGCCGAGGATCTGGCCGAGGCGGCGGCGTAGGGCCTCGAGTTCGGTGTGCTGGCGGTGGTTGGCGGCTCTGGCGTTCGCCAGATCGGCGCGGAGCGACGCGGCGGTGACCTGGGCGTCGGCGGTGATCGCCCCAGCCCGCCGGTCGGCGGCCTGGGCGGAGCGCCGTTCGGCCTCGGCGCGAAGTTCGGGGTGGTCGTAGACGAACCGCCGGCTGACTCCGGCCCGCCGGGCCAGGGCTGCGATCGTGAGGGGTTCGCCGGCGCTGATCGTGGCGTCCAGGGCGGCCAGGACTCGGCGGACCTTGTCCGCGGAGTCCAGCCGGCGGAGTTCGGTCAGCCTGCTGGTGTGTGCGGCCGTGGTGTGTTCAGCCATGTCGGGTCTCGGCGTTGGTGATTCGCCGTTCGATGGTGGGGAAGAAGGCCGGCTGGTGTGGGCGGGCCAGGCCGCGAAGTTCGGCCGGGAAGGTGATGTCCAGTGCTGCCCGCTGGGTACGGATGGCGGCGATGGCCGCGTCGACGGCGGCGCGGTCGTCGGCGTGAAGTCCGGTGAGTACTTCGTCGTTGGCGCGCAGCAGTTGTCGCACGGCGTCGATCTCGGCCTCGGAGGGGGCGGCGTCGGCGCGGGCCCAGTCGGCCAGGGCCGGGATGGCGGCGACCAGGCGTTCCCGGTCGGCGAGCAGCTGTGCGAGGTAGCCGCGGAGCTCGGGGGTGTAGGAGGGGTCGGTGCGGAAGTAGGTGCAGCCGGTGCAGCGGTGCCGGAACGGGCAGGAGTGCCCGCCGGCGGTCACGTTGCTCGGCTCGGTGCAGATCCCGAATGGCACCGCGACCTGGCCGATCTGCTCGCGGGCCGCGTCGGTGTTCGTCAGGGCGGTCGCGCCGGGCCGGACCCGGTGTCCGCGGGCGTCGATCTGCAGCGGCCCCAGCCGGTCTTGGGCGTCGCGGGTGCGTTTGGCGGTGACCCGGTAGTAGCCGAGCGTGGTGCGTACCGTGTCGTGGCCCAGGAGTTCTTTGAGGGTATCGACGGGGGTGCCGGCGTCGGCGTGGCGTTGGGCGAAGGTGTGTCGAAATGCGTAGGGGAACACCCGTTCTCGGTCGAACGGCGTGAACTGGCCGTCGGCGTCGCGGTCGGGTCCGTGAAGATTCGGCAGTGCGTCGGCCCAGACCCGCACGGCCCGCTGCAGGTGCGCGGCGGAAAGGGGTTTAGTGCCGTCGGGGTTCGTCAGCGGACGCGGAAACAGCACCAGACGATCGGTGGGTGTGCCGGGGAATGCGGCCCTGGTCCGGGCCTGCTGGGCGCGGATGATCACCACTTCCCGGTCGTGGATCGGTAATCGGCAAGCTGTCTTGCCGACCTTGGGCATGTCGTGCACGAGGACCGGGGTCGCCCGGCGTTCACCGTCGTCGCCGATGTGCACATCGAAGTCCAGGCAGTCGAAGGCAAGCGAGCACAGCTCGGCGGTGCGCCGGCCGACACCGGCGCCGAGTTGCACCGCGGCGGTGATGGTGGGGCCGGCGAGTTCGTCGAGACGATGAAGATTCTCGGAGTTGAGCAGCTGATCGAGCACGACCTGCGGCAGCGCCCGGCCGACCTCGTCGTCGTGGCGACGGGCACGTGGCCGCTCGCCCCTGCGGATCACGATGTCGTCGGGCAGCAGGGCCGCCTCGGCGCCGGGGTGGGTAAGGCCCATCTCCCGACAGTCTCGAAGGAACCGGGCCAGATGGTCCAGGCTGCGCGTGCGCACCGCCGCCGACAAGACGCCCGCCCGTTCCAGGTGCGCCAGGCGGGCGAGGAACGCGTGGATGTCACGATGGCTCAGGGCATCCGGGCGCAGCCCGGCGTCGGCGCGTCGGCTCAGGTGCTCGGACAGCAGCCCTACGGCCGCGACGACGGCCCGCACCGGCCCGGCGGTCATGGACACCAGTGCGTCCGCCGCCCACGCCTGGGCCAGGTGTTTGAGCCACGGCTGGGTGATCGGTCGGCTGGCCGCGCCGCGGTGCGTGGTGCTGCCGACGAAGGACAACCGTCCGACGGCGCCGAACACGCGCAGGTCCCAGACGTCTTTCCCCCGCTCGGTTTCCGGGTCCGATCGTGCCAGGGCGGCGCGGTCGGCGGTGAATCGCAGGAACCATCGCACAGGGTCACGTCCTGCGCCGGTGTCGACGTCGGCGACGCTGGCCGCCCCGCACCGGCGTAGCAGCTGCGCCGCTCCGCGGATGTCCTTGACCGTCAGTCGACGCCCCTCTGACAGCGACGTCTGCACGGCGTAGATGATCTCGGCGACCACGGTGGCGGGAAGCCCGGCGAGCACGACGCGTCCGGCCCGGTCGCCTTGACAGGGCAGCCCGGCCAGTCGGAACGCGGCCAGATCGCAACGGCCGGACTGCCGCCACGCCGCGTCGTGGGCGCCGCACAGACCGGTCGCCGCGCGGGCGGCCAGCCGCCCGCAGGACGCCACCGTGCAGGTCCCAAACCCGGGTCGCGGCGCCGCCGGAGGGAACTCGGCGTCGCCGGCCACGTAGGCGTTCACGCTCTGACCCCGGTGGCGCCTTACCCCATCGCAGCTCAGGCACAGATCGTTGGTTCCCACCGGCCGTTCGAAGCCAGGGACTCGGCAGACCAGGCAACGCCTGTCCCGTGACCGGTTCTTGCGGGCCACGCCCCGCGCGCAGAACGCGTCAAGGTCGTCGCCGGCCGCGGCGGCGAAGCGGGCCCGGCAGCCGCCGCACACACCACCGGGATCCCACGCCTCCAACGCGCAGCCGACGACCCGGCAGACCGGATAGCCCAGCAGCGGGTGTTCCCGGTCCGGGGCGAATACCTGCGTCGCCGGATCCCAACCCGACGAGATCAGCAGCGCAACGTCGATAGCCCGGTAAAGCCGGTCGGCGACAGGAGTTTCCGCGGCGCCGGATGTGACCCGGCGACCCGGCCTCACCGGGCTCCTCCGGCGTCCAGCGGTCCGAGCCGGTCCACCGCCGCCCGTAGCGCGTCGTCGTCGGGATGCAGGTACGCCTCGGTCGACCGGATCGAGGCGTGCCCGAGCAGTTCCTTGACGACGTCGATGGACGCGCCCCTGGCCAACAGCTCGGTGGCCGTCGCGTGCCGGAACATGTGCGGGGTGAGCACCCGGTCCAGCTCGGCCCGACGAGACAACGCGGCCAGCCACTTCCGCACCGTGTCGGTGGACATTGGCCGTCCGATCGGATTGCGGCGCAACGTGACGAGCACGAAGTCACAGTCGGCGGCCGCCGGGTAGGCCTCCCGCTCGGACAGGTAGCGGTCATAGCAGGACAGCACCTCCGCCCCTACCGGCACCGCCCGATCCCCGGACTTCGCCCGTGCCCGGTTCGGGTTGTCCCGGCCGACGACGTGCAAATGCGGCCCCGGCACCGCGCAGCCCTGGGCAGCTGCCGTCGGCACCAGATGCAGATCGGACCGGCGCAGCCCCAACGCCTCACCCACCCGCAGGCCGCAAAACCACAGCAGCACCAACAGAAATCGATCACGCCAAGATGCCGCGGCCCGCAGCAGCGCCTGCACCTCGTCGCGGCGTACCGGGACGGGCCGGGCAGCGCGCCGGGCGCGCTGGACGTGGCGCGGCCGAGCCCGGTAACGCAGCCCGGAACCCTCTGGTCGCAACTCCGCGGGCAGGTGCCGGTCATCGCCGACCTCGTACAACGCCGCCAGCACCGAGGCGTCCAACGCACCGTCGGCCACGGCGTGTTTGTAGAACTCGCGCACCACCGCCAACACGTGGTTGATCCGGCCCGGGCCGCGGGCCCGGCCCCGCCCGGCGCCGGGCCGGTCCACCGGCGTGGTCTTGAGCATCGCGACGAACATCCACAGTTCCCGGGCGCCGGCGGGCAGGTCACGCGCGCTGTCCCGGCACCACCGCAGATAGCACGCCAGGTCGCCGGCATAGGTGCGGGTGGTGCCCTCGGCGCGATCGGCACCCAGACGCAGGTGACGCAGAAACGAATCGGCCGAAGCGACCGGCCGCCATTCCTCGTCGACCACCGTCCAGTAGGCCAGCGTCTCCGTCAGCTCCACCCGCAACGCATACACCGCCGCCACCACCCTCACCGTCGCTCACACCCACGCACGTCGCACGATAGGCAGAAGCCCCGACAGCCACCGGGATCAAGCCGCGGACAGCGGAGCACATCCGGACGGTGTCCGCACCCCAGAAAA
>DATKEW010000262.1:0-3994 GCA_035511785.1 Mycobacterium sp. | reverse complement strand
GGCTGGCGCCACCAAGTGCCCGCAAAGGCAGCATCACCATCGAGGCACCCCCTGAGCTGCCCCGGGTGATTCCGCCGTCGCTGCTGCGGCGTGCGATGCCTGTCGTGATCGTCATGCTGATCGTCGGCATGGTCGTCGCGTTGTTCGCCACCGGGATGCGGGTGATCTCCCCGCAGACCCTGTTCTTTCCATTTGTGTTGCTCCTAGCGGCAACCGCGCTCTACCGCGGCACCGGCAACAAGATGCGCACCGAAGAGGTCGACGCCGAACGGGCCGACTACCTGCGCTACCTGTCGGTGGTACGGGACAACATCCGCACTCAGGCCGCCGAGCGGCGTGCGGCCGCCCAGTGGTCCCACCCGGACCCGACGGCGCTGGCTACCGTGCCCGGATCCCGCCGTCAGTGGGAGCGTGACCCGCACGACCCCGACTTCCTGGTGTTGCGGGCCGGCCTGCACCAGGCGCCGCTGGCCACCGCGCTGCGAGTCAAGGACACCGCCGACGAGATCGATTTGGAACCGGTGTCGCACAGTGCGTTACGCAGCCTGCTCGGCACCCAGCGCACCGTTCGCGACGTCCCGACCGGAATCGATCTGACCAAAGTCTCGCGGATCACCGTTTTGGGTGAGGCAGACGAGGTACGGGCGGCGTTGCGTGCGTGGATCGCTCAGGCGGTGACCTGGCACGACCCGACCGTGCTTGGGGTGGCGTTGACCACCCGTGATATGGAGTACAGCGAGTGGTCCTGGTTGAAGTGGTTGCCGCACAGCGACATTCCCGGTGAGCTCGACGGCGTCGGCCCGGCCCGCTACCTGTCGAGCAAACCCGACGAGCTGGTTTCGCTGCTGGGATCGGCCCTTGTCGATCGCCCTGTGTTCACCGGTGAGCCGGCAGACGCGCTGCGCCATCTGCTGGTCGTCGTCGACGACCCCGACTTCGACATCAACGCCTCGACGCTGGCAGTGGGCCGGGCGGGGGTCACGGTTGTGCACTGCTCGGCCACACCGCCGCACCGCGAACAGTATTCGGATCCCGAAAAGCCGATCCTGCGCATCGCGGACGGAGCCATCGACCGCTGGCAGACCGGCGGCTGGCAGCGCTACATCGACACCGCCGATCGGCTCAGCACCGATGAGGCGGCTCACTTGGCCCGTCAGTTGTCTCGGTGGGACTCCAACCCCAGCCACACCGGGTTGCGCTCGGCGGCCACTCGCGGCGCCAGTTTCACCACGCTGCTGGGTATCCCGGACGCCTCGCAGCTGGATGTGCCGACATTGTGGGCACCGCGCCGCCGCGACGACGAATTGCGCGTGCCGATCGGTGTCACCGCGACGGGCGAGCCGCTGATCTTCGATCTCAAGGACGAGGCGGAGGGGGGGATGGGTCCGCACGGCCTGATGATCGGTATGACCGGATCCGGGAAGTCGCAGACCCTGATGTCGATTCTGTTGTCGCTGTTGACAACTCACTCGGCGGAGCGGCTGATCGTCATCTACGCCGACTTCAAGGGTGAGGCCGGCGCGGACAGCTTCCGGAACTTCCCGCAGGTTGTCGCGGTGATCTCGAACATGGCCGAGAAGAAGTCGCTGGCCGACCGGTTCGCCGACACGTTGCGAGGCGAGGTGGCCCGTCGCGAGACGCTGCTGCGCGAGGCCGGCCGCCGGGTTCAGGGCAGCGCGTTCAACTCGGTGGTCGAGTACGAGGCCGCTCGCGAAAGGGGGGCCGCCGGACATGACTTGCCGCCGATCCCAACGCTGTTCGTGGTCGCCGACGAGTTCACCCTCATGCTGGCCGATCACCCGGAATACGCGGAGCTGTTCGACTATGTGGCACGCAAGGGCCGCTCGTTCCGCATCCACATCCTGTTCGCGTCTCAGACCCTGGATGTCGGCAAGATCAAGGACATCGACAAGAACACCTCGTACCGAATCGGGTTGAAGGTGGCCAGTCCCAGCGTTTCTCGCCAGATCATCGGCGTGGAGGACGCCTACCACATCGAGTCCGGCAAGGAGCACAAGGGCGTGGGCTTCTTGGTACCCGCTCCCGGCGCGACCCCGATCAAGTTCCGCAGTACCTACGTCGACGGCATCTACGATCCACCGCAAACGGCTAAAGCTCTTGTGGTGCAATCCGTTCCAGAGCCGAAGTTGTTCACGGCCGAGAGGGTGGAGCCGGATCAGGGAACGGTGATCTCCGGTCCCGAGGAAGAGGAAACGGCCGGGCCGCCGCGCAAGCTGATCGCCACCATCGGCGAGCAGCTGGCGCGCTACGGGCCGCGGGCACCGGAGCTGTGGCTGCCGCCGCTCGATGAACCCATCCCGCTCACCGCGGCACTGGCTCGTGCCGGGATACCGCAACGGCAGCGGCGCTGGCCGCTCGGCGAGATCGACAAACCATTCGAGATGCGCCGCGACCCGCTGGTATTCGACGCCACGTCGTCGGCCGGGAACATGGTGATCCACGGCGGAGCCAAGTCCGGCAAATCGACTGCCCTGCAAACATTCATCATGTCAGCCGCCAGCCTGCACTCGCCGCGCGACGTCACGTTTTACTGTCTTGACTACGGCGGCGGGCAGCTGCGGGCACTAGAGGATCTGGCGCACGTCGGCAGCGTCGCGTCGGCGCTGGAACCCGAACGGATCCGCCGCACCTTCGGTGAGCTGGAGCAGCTGCTGCTGTCTCGGCAGCGGCGAGAGCTATTCCGGGACAGACATGGCTCGGCACCCGATGACGGCTTCGGTGAGGCGTTCCTGGTCATCGACAACCTCTACGCATTCGGCCGAGACAACACCGACCAGTTCAACACCCGGAACCCGTTGCTGGCCAAGGTAACCGAACTCGTCAACGTCGGACTGGCATACGGCATCCACGTGATCATGACCACCCCGAGCTGGCTGGAGGTCCCGCTGGCGATGCGGGACGGCCTCGGGCTGCGACTCGAGCTCAGGCTGCACGACGCGCGGGACAGCAATGTGCGGGTGGTTGGCGCCCTGCGCCGCCCGGCCGACGCCGTACCGCACGACCAGCCGGGCCGCGGGCTGACGATGGCCGCCGAACACTTCCTGTTCGCGGCTCCAGAGCTGGACCAGGTGGCCGCGATCAACGCCCGCTACCCCGACATGGCTGCACCGCCGGTTCGGTTGCTGCCTACCAATCTCGCGCCGGAAGCCGTCGGGGCGCTCTATCGCGGTCCGGAGAGAGTCGTTATCGGCCAGCGCGAAGAGGACCTCGCCCCCGTCGTCCTCGACTTCACCGACAACCCGTTGTTAATGGTGTTCGGCGACAGCAAGTCTGGTAAGACCACGCTGCTGCGCCATATCATCCGCACCATCCGCGAGAACTCCACCGCGGACCAGGTCGCCTTCACCGTGCTGGATCGGCGGCTGCACCTGGTCGACGAACCCCTGTTCCCCGACAACGAATACACCGCCAACATCGACCGGATCATCCCCGCGATGCTTGGGCTGTCCAACCTCATCGACTCGCGGCGCCCACCCGCAGGCCTGTCGCCGCCCGATCTGGCCCGCTGGACCTACCAGGGCCACACCCATTACCTGATCATCGACGACGTTGACCAGGTACCGGATGCCCCGGCGATGAGCGGTCCCTACCTCGGGCAGCGGCCATGGACTCCGCTGATCGGGCAGCTCGCACAGGCCGCCGATCTGGGGCTGCGAGTGATCGTCACAGCGCGCGCCACCGGATCGGGGCACGCGCTGATGACCAACCCGTTGCTGCGCCGCTTCAACGACTTGCAGGCGACCACGTTGATGCTGGCGGGTAATCCGCAAGACAGCGGCAAGATCCGAGGTCAGCGATTTGGCCGGTTGCCTGCCGGACGGGCAATCCTGTTGGGCGACAGCGATAGTCCGGCTTATGTGCAGTTGGTCAACCCGCTGGTTGGCGAGTCCGTAATAGGGGGCGGCAGCGATGGTTTCGCCCCCTGATGGTTAGTGAAGCGCAAACAGGAGGACAGGAGTAACCATGACGTTGC
>DATKEW010000261.1:0-7589 GCA_035511785.1 Mycobacterium sp. | reverse complement strand
ACCGTTCATGCTCAAGGGCGTGATGCGCGTCGATGACGCGAAAAGAGCGGTGGATGCTGGTGTTTCCGCGATATCTGTGTCCAATCACGGCGGCAACAACCTCGATGGCACGCCCGCGTCGATTCGCGCCCTGCCCGCGGTGGCCGCGGCCGTCGGCAACCAGGTCGAGGTGCTGCTGGACGGTGGTATCCGGCGCGGGAGCGACGTCGTCAAGGCGGTGGCCTTGGGGGCGCGCGCGGTGATGATCGGCCGGGCCTATCTGTGGGGTCTCGCGGCGGCCGGCCAGCCCGGCGTTGAAAACGTCCTCGACATTCTGCGCGGGGGTATCGACTCGGCGCTGATGGGTCTCGGGCATGCCTCGGTCCACGACCTCGGCCCGGACGACATTCTGGTGCCGGCCGGTTTCGCTCGGGCGATCGGTGCGCCTTCGCCCGGGACGTCTAGCCCAAATCTGGGTTAAGTTGGGCAGCTTTCCCCGCATGGTGATCGGGCGGCCTTGCCGGGCGCCCTCGGCAAGGGGTGGCGAGCAAAAATCGACGGCTGCGATAATTGCGATACCGACGTGGCAGTCGTGACGGACGAGCCGAAATTGGATTGTTGGATGAACAACCGAAAAAAATTTCCTTTGAAGGGTCAACAATTGGTGCACGCCAGGTGAATTCGTCCTACCATCAGCCAGTGCCCGTACTCGGCGAATTAGGAACTGTGACGTCGAGCCAGCTATTAAGCACCTCGCCGTCGATAATGATCCCGCTTGGGTCGACCGAACAGCATGGTCCGCACCTGCCGTTGGACACCGATACCAGAATCGCGACCGCAGTCGCCCAGGGGACAGTGGCCGGTCTCAAGACGCGTCTGGGGCAAGGGTGGTTGGTGGCACCGGCCATCGCCTATGGCGCCAGCGGCGAGCACCAAAGTTTCGCCGGAACGATCTCCATCGGTGCCCAGGCCTTGACCATGCTGCTGGTGGAGTACGGCAGGTCAGCCGCGTGCTGGGCCCAGCGCCTGGTCTTCGTCAACGGCCACGGCGGCAATATCGGCGCGTTGAACAGCGCGGTGGCCAGGCTGCGCGCCGAGGGCCGCGACGTCGGATGGTGCCCGTGCGCCGCCGCGGGCGGTGATGCCCACGCCGGCCATACCGAAACATCATTGTTGCTCCATATCTCGCCGGCCGATGTGCAGACCGACCGGTGGCTCACGGGCAACCGGGCGCCCTTGCCCGAGTTGCTCGGATCGATGCGCCGCGGGGGGGTCGCGGCGGTCAGTCGGGTAGGCGTCTTGGGGGACCCCACCACCGCGACCGCTGCCGAGGGGAAGCGAATCTTCGCGGAAATGGTCGATGGGTGTGTGGGTCGCGTTGCCCGCTGGTCGCCCGGGTCCTACGGAATGCTGACATGAGTCAGGCTCGACTGCCGGACGGGTTCGCTGTCCAGGTCGATCGCCGCGTGCGGGTGCTCGGCGACGGCTCGGCCCTGCTCGGTGGCTCACCGACGCGCCTGCTGAAGCTGGCCCCGGCCGCCCAAGACATGCTGGCCGACGGCCGGCTGAAGGTTCGCGACGACGTCAGCGCTCAGCTGGCCCGCACCCTGCTGGACGCCACGGTGGCCCATCCGCGGCCCGCGGGTGGGCCGTCACACCGCGACGTGACCGTGGTGATCCCGGTGCGGAACAACGTTTCTGGCGTGCGACGTTTGGTGAGCTCGCTGCGCGGATTGCGCATCATCGTGGTGGACGACGGTTCGGCGCCCCCCATTGAGCCGGAGGACTTCGTCGGCGCACACTGCGACATCGAGGTGCTGCGCCACCCCGACAGCAAGGGTCCGGCGGCGGCACGCAACACCGGGCTGGCCGCCTGCAACACCGACTTCGTCGCGTTCATGGATTCCGATGTCTCGCCCCGACGGGGCTGGCTGGAAGCCCTGCTCGGTCATTTCTGCGACCCCACCGTGGCCCTGGTCGCGCCGCGCATAGTCGGCCTGTCGCACAGCGAGAATCTGGTGGCGCGTTATGAGGCGGTGCACTCGTCGCTAGACCTTGGGGAACGCGAGGCGCCGGTGTTACCTCACAGCACGGTGTCGTATGTGCCCAGCGCGGCGATCATCTGTCGCCGCTCGGCGATCCTTAGCGTCGGCGGCTTCGACGAGACCATGCAGTCCGGCGAGGACGTCGACCTTTGCTGGCGGCTCATCGAGGCAGGCGCGCGGCTGCGCTACGAACCGATCGCGCTGGTCGCCCACGATCACCGCACCGAGCTACGGGATTGGCTTGCGCGCAAAGCATTCTATGGTGGCTCGGCGGCTCCGCTGTCGGTGCGTCACCCGGACAAGACGGCACCGGTGGTGATCTCCGGGTGGGCGCTGATGGCCTGGATACTCATGGCGCTCGGGACGAGTCTTTCTCAGCTGGCTTCGATCGCGGTCGCCCTCCTGACGGGTCGCCGGATCGCCAAGGCCATGCGCGGCTCCGAGACCTCGCTCGCCGATGTGCTGGTGATCGCCGCCCGCGGCCTGTGGTCGGCGGCCCTGCAACTCGCGTCGGCCCTTTGCCGGCACTACTGGCCCCTGGCGTTGCTGGCGGCCATCGTGTCGCGCCACTGTAGACGGGTCGTGCTCGTCGCGGCCGTGATGGACGGCGTGGTGGACTGGCTTCGCCGCAGGGATGCCAACGGCGACGATGTCGAGCCGATCGGCCTGCTGACCTATCTGTTGCTCAAGCGTGTCGATGACCTGGCCTACGGCCTAGGGCTGTGGTGGGGTGTGTTGCGCCAACGCAACCTGCGCGCGCTCAAACCGCAGATTCGGAGTTAGCGGCCGCCTTGACCACGGCCGTCCCGCACAGCGATGTGCTGATCGTCGGTGCAGGCAGTGCTGGATCGGTTGTTGCCGAACGCCTTTCCGCCGATCCCAGTCGTGCCGTGACCGTCCTGGAGGCGGGACCCGCGCTCACCGATCCGGAGTTGCTGGCTCGGACCACCAACGGGCTGCAATTGCCGATCGGGGTCGGCAGCCCGCTGGCCGAGCGTTATCTGACTCGGCTCACCGACCGCCACGCACTGCAACTGCCGATCGTGCGCGGATCGACGGTCGGCGGTTCAGGCGCGATCAACGGCGGTTACTTCTGCCGCGGGTTGCCGCGCGATTTCGACCGGGCCGCAATACCCGGCTGGGCCTGGTTCGATGTTCTGGACCACTTCCGCGCCATCGAGACGGACCTGGATTTCGATGGTCCCGCCCACGGCGACAGCGGTCCCATCTTGGTGCGTCGAACGCGGGAAATGACGGGCACAACCGAACGTTTCATAGCCGCGGCCGAGCGCGCGGGATTTTCCTGGATCGCTGACCTCAACGATTGTGGGCCGGAGCCGGTTCCGGGTGTGGGCGCAATCCCACTCAACATCGTCGATGGTGTGCGTATCGGATCGGGCGCGGCATATCTACTGCCGGCTCTGGGGCGATCGAACCTGACACTCCTGGCACAGGCGAGAGCCGCGCGATTGCGTTTCTCGGGCAGCACCGCGGTCGGTGTGGACGCGATCGGCCCGGATGGCCAGATAAGTCTCAATGCCGATCGAATCGTGTTGTGTGCCGGTGCCATCCAGTCGGCACAGCTGCTGATGCTCTCCGGTGTCGGCGACGAATCGATGTTGCGGGCCGTCGGCGTGCCGGTGGTGGCACCGCTCCCGGTGGGGATGTTTTGCAGCGACCACCCCGAATGGGTGTTGCCGACCAACTGGACGGTGGCCTCTGGCCGGCCCGTGGTTGAGGTCGTGCTCAGCACCGAGACTGTCGAGATCAGGCCGTATACGGGTGGTTTCGTCGCGATGACCGGCGACGGCACCGCCGGCCATCCCGATTGGCCGCATATCGGGGTGGCGCTGATGCAGCCGCGGGCGCGCGGACGAATCACGCTCACCTCGCCCGACCCTGGTATGCGGCCGCGGATCGAGCACCGCTACGACAGCGAGCCCGATGATGTCGCCGCTCTGCGCCAGGGCAGTGAATTGGCACGCGAACTGGCCGGGACGGCAACACATGTCGGATCACCGGTGTGGTCGACGTCCCAGCACCTGTGCGCGAGCGCCCCGATGGGCACCGAGGGTGACCCACGAGCCGTTGTCGATCCTCGGTGCCGGGTCCGCGGCATAGAGAACCTGTGGGTGATCGACGGCTCCATCCTGCCCATGGTCACCAGCCGCGGACCGCACGCAACCATCGTGATGCTCGGGCACCGGGCTGCCGAGTTCGTTCAGTGAATCGCGTTGATTAGAGCCGCATTTCGCTCCGAAGCCGGAGTACCAGGCGTAGCTGTCGGCCGTCATGCCCGGGAGCCCATAGCCCGATCAGGGAGCGCGGCGACGGCAACGATCGCGGCCATCACCAACGTGGAAGCGTGCATGGCCGTGAGGAATGCGGCCTTGCTGACCTCAGCCAGCTGTTTACTTTGCGGACCGAGCTTGCCGGCCACTTCGACTGCCTTGGCCAGCGAATCGGTGGCGGGGCCGCTGACCGGCGCAGGAAAGTTCGCCAACTTCGCTGCGAGCACATGCGAATACCGTCCGGCCAGGATCGAGCCGGCCACCGCGATTCCCAACGCCCCGCCCATCTCTCGCGACGTGTCGTTCACCGCGGAGGCAACGCCCTGCTTTTCGTCCGGGACCGCACCCATCATCGCCGAAGTCGTCGGTGCCGTACATATTCCGATGCCGGACGCGAGTACCAATGTCGGCCAGGCGAATTCGGAATACGTCGAATGCAGGCCCAGCCCGTACAAGCACGCGAAGCCAACCGCCATCAGCGGCGTGCCGATGAATAGCACGAATCGCAGGCCCAGCTTCGGCACATACCAGAACGACAACGCGGAGAAAATACCCAGCGGCACCATGAATGGACCGAAGGCGATTGCCGTCGTCAGCGGCGAACACCCCATGATCTGCTGCACGTACTGAGTGCCGATAAAGAAGACCCCGAACGTTGCGCCGAAGAGAATGACTATCGCTGCGACACCGGTGGCGAAATTGGGGTCAGCAAACAACCGAACGTCCAGAAGTGGTTGCCGCTTGCGGAATTCGACAAGGCCGAACGCCGCCGCGATGACCGCCCCCGCGACCAGTCCGCCCCACACCAGCGGATCACTCCATCCACGATGGGGTGCGTCCAGGATCGCAAACACCGCGATCGCCACCGCCGCACCAATGAGAACTGCGCCAAGCCAATCGACTCGGGGAGCGTCGGTTTCACGCGACGAGGAGACGGTGCGCCCAGGGCGAAGATCACCAGCCCGGCTATGCCCAGCGACCAGAAGATGGCGTGCCAGTCCCAAAGGCGAAGCAGCAGGCCCGAACCGAGCATGCCGAGGACTCCTCCGGAACCGGCCGTGCCGGCCCACATACCGACGGCCTTCATCCGCTCTTCTTTCGGATAGGCCACGGTCAGCAGTGACAGGGTCGCGGGCATCACAAAGGCGGCACCGATACCGGCCACCGCACGCCCCGCGATGATCTGCAGTGGGTCATCCAATATCGCCGGTGCAGCCGAGCCGAGCGCGAAAATCATCAAACCGGCAAGCAGCGCACCCCGCCTGCCATACCGGTCGCCGATGGCCCCGGCCGGCAGTAGCAGGCATGCCAGCGCCAGGGTGTATCCATCCACGACCCAGGTCAGCTGCGTCTGCGTCGCCGAGGTGGCCACCGCGAGGTCCCCCAGCGCAGTGTTCAACGCCGTCATCGATGCAACGACCAGCGCGACACCCATACAGGCGACGGTCAGCGTCCACGCTCGCGCCCGGGGGCTACCGCCAAGGCTTACCGCATCAGTACGCTGGTCAGGTCGGGCAAGGGTTTCGACCATATGACGCGCCTCCTCCCGGGGGTGTGAGGATTTTTGAGACCAACAGTCTTGTACATAGACCGATAGTCTCGTGCTCAAACGGGGAGGTGGCTCACGATTACCGAGGGGGCTACCGATCCCCGTCCAGCCCGGTCTCGGGCCCGTTTGCTCGAAGCCGCGGCCGCGCTGCTGCGTTCCGGGGGTCCCAGTGCGGTGACCGTCGATGCGGTCACCCGAAGCGCCAATGTAGCGAGAGCCACCCTGTATCGCCACTTCCCGAGCGGAAACGATTTGCTGGCCGCGGCGTTCAACAGCCTGATACCGCCATCACCGACTCCGCCGGCCGAGGGCTCGGTGCGGGATCGGCTTACTGCGATCGTGCTGGCCCAGGCCGAGGCGGTGGCCCAGGCGCCGGTCGTCATGGCCGCCATGTCCTGGTTGGCCCTTGGCCGCGACCTCAAAGAGTTGCCCGAACCTCGCCACACCCGCACCGCCGACAGCGCCTCGATCACCACGTTGCGCGAACGCATCGCTGCGCAGTACGCGGCGCCGTTCGACGCCGTTTTCGATAGCCCGGAGGCCGCGGCCGAGCTCGGGGAGGTCGACCGATCGCGCGCCATCGCGCTGTTGATCGGCCCGCTGGTGCTGGGCCGCCTGTCCACCTTGCCGGATTTCGACTACCGCGAGTGCGCGCGCGCGGCCGTTGACGGTTTTCTGCACGTGCAGTGCGCGCAAAACAGAACCACCGCGGCGACTATCGAATCGGCGGGTGCCTGACGCCGCTTCAGCCCCGGCAAACCGGGCCCTGACCACTGCGTTAGCCGGCCGCCGAAACCATCCCGGCGATGTTTGCCCGAGATTTGGCCAGAGCCACGGTTGTCAGGCATACTGTTCAGGTTGTCTTGCGCCGGGTTTGCGCCTGGCCGGGCATACGACGAGCGCCCAACCGGGCGCGTCCGTTCCCATCCTTGGAACGCGATTATTTCGGCCTTGAAATAAGCGCGCCGAGGCTGCGTAAGGGTGACACACCCGACCGCGGGGGCCGGTGGACCACGACAGGTAAACAGCGGCGCAGTATCCGGCGCGACGCTCGATCGGCCCTGATCGGCCGAGTCGAATCGGCGCGCCGGAGGCACCAGGTCCGGACACGGACCTTTAAGTGGAGTGAGGGTAGGAGAAGCGTGGCGGGACAGAAGATCCGCATCAGGCTCAAGGCCTACGACCATGAGGCTATCGACGCATCGGCGCGAAAGATCGTCGAGACCGTCGTCCGCACGGGTGCCAGCGTCGTAGGGCCGGTGCCGCTGCCGACCGAGAAGAACGTGTATTGCGTCATCCGCTCTCCGCATAAGTACAAGGACTCGCGAGAGCACTTCGAAATGCGGACGCACAAGCGGTTGATCGACATCCTCGATCCCACGCCGAAGACCGTTGACGCGTTGATGCGCATCGATCTTCCGGCCAGTGTCGACGTCAACATCCAGTAGGAGATCCAGAACTCATGGCAAGAAAAGGCATTCTGGGTACCAAGCTGGGCATGACGCAGGTGTTCGACGAGAACAACAGAATTGTGCCGGTGACTGTGATCAAGGCCGGCCCGAACGTCGTGACCCGCATCCGCACGCCGGAGCGCGACGGCTACAGCGCCGTGCAGCTGGCGTACGGGGAGATCAGTCCGCGCAAGGTCAACAAGCCGGTGACCGGTCAGTACACCGCCGCGGGCGTCAACCCGCGCCGGTACTTGGCCGAACTGCGCCTGGACAA
>DATKEW010000260.1:0-16224 GCA_035511785.1 Mycobacterium sp. | reverse complement strand
TTCGTCCTTGGCGTCGTCGGCGGCCTTGCGGCCCACCTCGGGGTCGGCGCCGGCGCCCAATCCGCGGGTGGAGTCGCGGCCGACGTCGAGCTTGACGTCGGCATCGCTCATCAACAACGCCTGCGCGTCGGTGTTGATCGCGATGAACTCCACGCCCTTGAGACCCTGCTCGATCATCCGGTTGACGGCGTTGACGCCGCCGCCACCGATACCCACGACCTTGATGACGGCCAGGTAGTTGTGCGGGGGGGTCATCATTCGTCTTCCCTCCTGGTGGTTCCTCCGGACGGTGGCGGTTCCCCAGGCAAACCCTCAACCTCAACCATAGAGTTAGAGTTATGTCAAGTAGTTCCGCGCAACCAGAACGGTATGGGTATGACGCGCCCTAACCTCGCAGGCGCGCCGACGCGCCGCGCGCAAATTTTTTTCGGGCATCGAGCGTGAAACTGGCTTCACGTTGGCTGCTGAGCGTGAAACTGGCTTCACGTCCGCGCGTTTGGGCTATTTCACGGTCGGCAGATCGGGGCTCGACACGTCGTAGGTCCGCCCGGGCTGCGTCAACAACGCGGCCAGCTTTTCGGCCTTCTCCTCGGTGCGGTCGGTGGTCCCCCAGATCACCACTCGCCCGTCACCCAGCGTGAGGGTGATCGAGGCCACCGAGGGCGCCGCGACCCGGCCGACCTGACCTGCGACCTCGGGACGCAGCGCCATCAGCACCTGTAGCGCGGCCTTGGTCGCCGGATCGGTTGGCCCGGGATCGGCGACGTCGATGTACGGCAGCGCCGGTGGCGGCGGACCGGTCGCGAAGTCGACGCCGTCGCGGTCAAACAGGTGCGGGCCGTCCGAAAAATCCTTCACTACCACCGGAACTCGCTCGACGATGGTGATCCGCAGCGCGGAGGGGTACTGACGCTGCACCCGTGCGCTGGCCACCCGGCGAATCGTCGCCACCCGGTCGGCGACCTGGTTGGTGTTGATCTGCAGCAGCGGCGTCCCGGGTCGTACCCGCGCCGCGTCGAGGACCTCCTCGCGGGTCACCGCTCCGGTTCCGGTGACCACGATGTTGCGCGCCGACATCACCGGCGTGAAATAGAGGACCAACCCGAGTCCGACCCCGACGATGGCTACCACCACGGTTGCCAGCACCATTTTCAAGCCCCGGACAACCCCCCGCGCAACGGGTTTGGGCTGGTTGACGATGTGCCCATTGGCACGGCGTTTGGCCTCACGCCGGGCTTCCTCGATCGCGCGGGCGCGCGCCTGCGCGGCGCGGCGCTCGGCCCGTTCGCGGCGGGCCCGACGGCGCGGCCCCTCGAATTCGGCCTGTTCCGCCTCGGTTTGGCCGTCTTGCGCCTCCAGCGGTTCCGTGATCGCGCCGTCCGCGGCTACATCGCCCGCGTCGCCGGCGTCGTCCGAGCCGGCCACCAGGTCGGTGGGTGTGGCGTCGTTGGGCTCGGTCATTGCAATATCCCCGGACGGCCGGGCGCGCTGCGATTGGCCCGCACCCGCAAGGCGGTCACGATCTCGGGCCCCAGCAGGGTCACGTCGCCGGCGCCCATCGTGACGATGACGTCGCCCGGACCGGCGGCCGCGGCTACCTCCGGGGCAACCGCCGAGAAGTCCGGGAGGTAGCGCACCGGCACGCTGACGTGCTCAGCGACGCTGGCTCCGCTGACCCCGGCGAGCGGTTGTTCGCGGGCCCCATAAACGTCGAGGACGAACACCTCGTCGGCGGCGTCCAGCGCACGGCCGAACTCCGCAGCGAAAGCCTTTGTCCGCGAATACAAGTGGGGCTGAAACACCACCAATGAGCGACCGTCGCCGCTCTGCTCGAGGACGGTGCGGACCGCCGCCAGCGTCGCGCTGATCTCCGTCGGATGGTGGGCGTAATCATCGAATACCCGCACCGACGCCTTGCCGACTCCCGCGGTCCCGACCAGTTCGAATCGGCGACGCACACCCTCAAATGCGGCCAGCCCGTCGAGCACCTCATCGGTGGGAGCGCCGATCTCGATCGCCGCCAGCAACACGCCCAGCGCGTTGAGCGCCATGTGCCTCCCGGGCACCGACAGCCGCATCACGCGCGGGTGCGGTTCGCCGGCCAACTGGATGTCTGCGACGGCTCCGATGCCCTGTTGCTCCCATGACAGCAGAGCGCCGGCCAGGCCCTGGTCCGGCCCGGCTTGCGGCCCCGACCCGTAGCGCAGCACCCGGATTCCCAACTCGGCGGTGCGTTGGGCCAGCGCTGCCGCTCCGGGGTCGTCGGTGCACACCACCAGCGCTCCCCCGGGGGCGAGCCGCTCCACGAAGGAGTCGAACACCTCGACGTAGGCATCGGCACTGCCGTAGAAGTCCAGGTGATCGGTCTCGATGTTGGTGACCACCGCGACGTTGGGCCTGTACTCCAACAGCGAGCCGTCGCTTTCGTCGGCCTCGGCGACGAAGCAGTCGCCGCTGCCGTGGTGGGCGTTGGTGCCGGCCTCGCCGAGCTCCCCGCCGACCGCGAACGACGGGTCAAGGCCGCAGTGCTGCAGCACCACGATCAGCATCGACGTGGTGGTGGTCTTGCCATGCGTGCCGGTGACCATCAGCGTGGTGCGCCCGTCCATCAGCGTGGCCAGCACTGCCGGTCGCAGCACCACCGGGATCCCGCGGCGCCGGGCCTCGACGAGCTCGGGGTTGGTCTTCGGGATGGCGGCGTAGGTGGTGACGACGGCGGTGGCGCCGCCGGGCAGCAGATCCAGCGACGACGCGTCGTGTCCGATCCGGATCAGTGCGCCCCGGGCCCGCAGCGCACGGATGCCACGGGATTCCTTGGCGTCGGAACCGGACACCAGCCCGCCCCGGTCCAGCAGGATGCGGGCGATGCCGGACATGCCGGCTCCCCCGATGCCCACCATGTGCACCCGCTGTAACTCGGGCGGCAACTGCTCGGCGTTCACCGTCGGCCCCCGGCTACCGGTCGGACAGTCTGCCGGGCAATGTCCAGCGCCGCCTGAGCCACCCGCCGCGCCGCGTCCCGATGTCCCACCCGGGCGGCGGCCGCGGTCATCGCCGCCAGCCGCGGCGGGTCGGTGAGCAGCCCGGTCACTTGCTCGGCGACCAGGCCCAGCGTCAGGGCGGCATCGGCGACCACCACGCCGCCACCGGCGTTGACCACCGGCAGCGCATTGAGCCGCTGCTCACCGTTGCCGATCGGCAGCGGCACGTAGATAGCCGGCAGACCCACGGCCGACACTTCGGCGACCGTCATCGCCCCGGACCGGCAGATCACCAGGTCGGCGGCGGCGTAGGCCAGGTCCATCCGGTCCAGATACGGCACCGCCACGTACGGCGGATCGCCCGGTCCGGGTGTGCGCAGCTCCAGGGTGTTCTTGGGTCCATGCGCGTGCAGGACCGACACGCCCGCGGCGGCCAGCTCGGCGGCGGCCCCGGAGACCGCCCGGTTGAGCGAGACCGCGCCCTGGGAACCACCGAAAACCAGCAACACCCGCGCGTCGTCGGCGAAACCGAAATGCTCGCGAGCTTCGGCCCGCAACGCCCCCCGATCCAACGCGGTGATGGCCGCGCGGACCGGGACACCGACCACCTCGGCGCGTCGCAGCCCGGAATCCGGCACCGCGGAGAGCACCCGGTCCGCGCTGCGGACGCCGACTCGGTTGGCGAGCCCCGCGCGGGCGTTGGCTTCGTGGATCACCACCGGAATACGGCGCTGCAGCCTGGGGATACCGCGCGCAGCAAGGTAGGCCGGCAGGGCCACGTAGCCGCCGAACCCGATCACCACGTTGGCGTCGACGGCGTCGAGCACCGCGCGGGTCTCCCGGACGGCGCGCCACACCTGCCTCGGCAGCCGGGCCAGGTCGCCAGTGGCCTTACGCGGCAGCGGCACCGGCGTGATCAGCTCGAGGTGGTAGCCACGTTCGGGCACCAGCCTGGTCTCCAGCCCGCGCGCGGTGCCCAGCGCGGTTATCCGGACCTGCGGATCCAGCGCGGACAGCGCGTCGGCGACCGCCATCGCGGGCTCGACATGCCCGGCGGTACCCCCGCCGGCCAGTACGACCGACAAAGCGGCACCGGCGGGCGAGGGACTTTCCCCCCGCCCGCCGGTCGGCTCCCTGACCGTGTTGTTCTTCACCCGTAACGCTGACCTTCCAATGCACGTGCGCGCCGTGGTTGACGCTGACCGGCCCCCTGACTGACACGGCGCTGGCCAGATCCATGATGCCCCGAGCGCCGGGCCGGCCGGGCGGCTGTTCGCGGGAAAGCCGGCCGCAGCGGCGGGTCGGGGTTCCGGGAGGCCTTCCGAGCGGGCCCCTGGGCGGCCTTTCGGGCCCCGGGCGCGTTGGCCGGTTGCGGGCGGGTCCGCTTGCGATCGCGAAACGCCTCGAGACGGGTGGGCGCATACGGCTGGGGCAGCGGCAGCCGCAGCAGCCGGTTCATCTTGTCGTCGCGCCCGGCCCGCAGCGCGGCCACCGCCTCCGGTTCATGGCGCGCCGCGTTGGCGACGATTCCTATCATGAAAAGTGTTGCGGCCGTGGATGTTCCGCCGGCCGAGATGAGTGGCAGCTGCAGACCGGTGACCGGCAGCACGCCGATCACGTAGCCGATGTTGATGAACGCCTGGCCCAACACCCACATCGTCGTGGTGGCGGTCAGCAGCCGCAGGAACGGATCGGCCGACCGGCGCGCGATCCGCATCCCGGTGTAGGCGAACAACCCGAACAGCGCCAGCAGCGCGAACGCGCCTACGAAGCCGAGCTCCTCGCCGATGATCGCGAAGATGAAGTCGTTGTGCGCGTTGGGCAGATAGTTCCACTTGGCGACGCCCTGGCCCAGACCGTCACCGAAGATGCCGCCATGGGCCAGCGCGAATTTCGCCTGCCGCGCCTGGTAGCCGGTGTCCTGCGGGTCCGTGTCGGGGTTCATCCAGGACCGCACCCGGTCTGACCGGTAACCGGCCGACATCGCCAAGATCGCGCCCGCGACGAAGACCGCGAACAGCGACGTTACGAAGACCCGCAGCGGCAGCCCGGCATACCAGAGCAGGGCCAACAGGATGATGCCCAGCGACACCGTCTGCCCGAGGTCGGGCTGGGCCACGATCAGCGCCAGCGCGATGACCGCGGCGGGCACCAACGGGATCAGCATCTCCCGCAGCGAGGCCCGCTCCAATCGTCGGGCCGCCAGCAGATGCGCACCCCAGATGGCGAACGCGATTTTGGCCAACTCGGAAGGCTGCATGGAAAAGCCCGCGATCACGAACCACTTCCGAGAGCCGTTGGCGAGGTTGCCGATTCCCGGAACGAGCACCAGAACCAGCAAAATGATGGTGACCACGTATCCGGGGAATGCGACACGCCGGATGAACCGCACCGACATCCGCATCGAGAAATAGGCCCCGATGAGTCCGATGACCGTCCACAAGACCTGTTTGCCGAAGATCACCCAGGCCGACCCGTCATCGCCATAGGAGCGCACGCCGGAAGCCGACAGCACCATGATCAGACCAAGTGTGGTCAGCAACGCGGCCACAGCGATGATCAGGTGAAACGAGGTCATCGGGCGCCCCAGCCAGGCACCGAACCGGTTGCGCGGACCGCCGTCTTTTGCCGCGGCCTGGGGCTTTGCGCCCGCCGCGGCCTTGGCCTGGGGCGCGGCCTTGGCCTCCGGCGCGGCGGGGCTTTCGGAGGTCGTGGGGCTTTCGGAGGTGGTGGGGATCTCGGACGTGGTGGGGATCTCGGACGTGTCCGCGTCACCGGACGCATCCGTCGCGGCAGCCGCTCCTTCGGCCTCGGCCTGCTCGGTCGAGGCTTCGTGCTTTCCTTTGCCCCGGCGCAGCAGCCGGGTCAGCGCGTTGCCCATACCCGCCTACCGGACCGCCGCCCGCACGGCGGCCGCGAAGGCGTCGCCACGGTCGGCGTAACCGGTGAACTGGTCGAAGGATGCGCCGGCCGGCGCCAGCAGCACGGTGTCGCCGGGCTGTGCCAAGTCCCGGGCCGCGGCCACGACCGCGGTCATCACGCGAATGCCGAGATTCTCGCTCGAGTGTTTCACTTCTGTCACAGCTGTACCAGAAACCACAGCAGTCGCATCCATACCAGCATCCTCGCCTGTCGCAACCTGGACGACGGGGACATCCGGCGCGTGTCGCGATAACGCCTCTGCAACCTCATGGCGATCTCGGCCGATGAGCACCGCACCGACCAGCCGGGATGCGATCCTGGCCACCTCGGCGTCGATGGATGCGCCCTTCAGCAAACCGCCGGCCACCCAGACCACCCGCGGGTAGGCCAGCACGGACGCCTCGGCGGCGTGCGGGTTGGTGGCCTTGGAGTCGTCGACGTAGGTGATCCCGTCGGCGACAGTCACCACCTCGGCTCGGTGCCGGCCCAGCTGAAACGCGGCGATCGCGGCCGCGATCGCCGCGGCGGGCACACCGACGCTGCGGGCCAGCGAAGCCGCGGCCAGGGTGTCAAGCACTCCCACCGGGCCCGGCACCGGTATCGACTCGACCGGCAAAAGCGGCAGGTCGTCGGCAAAGGCGCGGTCGACCAGCTGGCCGTCGCGCACACCGAGCTCGCCGGCGGCCGGTTCACCGAGCCGAAAGCCGACCCGCACCGGCGCCGCCGCGGCGTCCAGCAGCGCGGCCGCCCGGCGGTCGTCCAGCCCGACCACCGCGACCCGGCCATTGAGCACCCGGGCCTTTGCCGCGGTGTAGTGGGCAAGAGTGGAATGCCAGTCCAGGTGGTCTTCGGCGATGTTGAGCACCGCGCCCGCCTCCGGCCGCAGCGACGGCGCCCAGTGCAGCTGGAAGCTGGACAGCTCGACGGCCAGCAGGTCGGCGGGCTCGGCAGAGTCTTCTTCTAGGACGTCCAGCACCGGGCTGCCGATGTTGCCGCACAGCAGGCTGCGCCGCTCCGCTGCGGTCAACATGGCCTGCAGCATCGACGTCGTCGTGGTCTTGCCGTTCGTGCCGGTCACGACAAGCCAGCGGCGCGGCGGGCCGTAGTATCCCGCGGCGTCGAGCCGCCAGGCCAATTCCACGTCGCCCCAGATGGGCACGCCGGCCGCCGCGGCGGCGGCCGGCAGCGGCGTGGTCGGTGCGAAGCCGGGGCTGGCGACGACCAACGCGAACCCGGAAATCTGCCGCGTGGCCGCCGAAACGGTCATGGTGGCCACCCCGCTCTCGACGTAGCCACGCAGCGTGGCCGGGTCGTCGTCGCACAGGGTTGCCGCGGCGCCAAATCGCCTCAGGGCCGCCAGCACCGCCTTGCCGGTGACACCGCCGCCGGCCACCAGCACGGGCGCGCCCGGCGCCAGGGGCTCGAGCCCGGACACCTCAGGCACCGATCGCGGCCAGCCACTCACCGTAGAAAAGGGCTACGCCCAGACCGCAGGTGATCGCGGTGAGCAGCCAGAAGCGGATGATCACCGTGGTTTCGGCCCAGCCGACCAACTCGAAGTGATGATGGAAGGGCGCCATCCGGAACACCCGGCGCCCGGTGGTGCGAAAGGTCAGGATCTGCAGCACCACGGAGGTGACCTCGGCGACGAACAGCGAACCCAGCACGACCGCGAGGATCTCGGTGCGGCTGGTGACCGACAGGCCCGCGATGATGCCGCCCAGCGCCAGCGACCCGGTGTCGCCCATGAAGATCTTGGCCGGCGCGGCATTCCACCACAAAAAGCCGATGCACGCGCCCGCGGTGGCGGCCGCGACCAGGGCCAGGTCCAGCGGGTCGCGCACGTTGTAGCAGCCCAGGCCGGGCGCGGTGACGCAGGCGTTGCGGTACTGCCAGAAAGTGATCAACACGTAGGCCGCCGTGACCATCGCCATGCTGCCGGCGGCCAGCCCATCCAGGCCGTCGGTGAAATTGACCGCGTTCGACCAGGCGCTGACGATGACCACGCAGAACAGCACGAACAGTCCCGGAGCCAGTGTCACGGTGGCGATTTCGCGGACGTAGGACAGATCCGCGCTGGCCGGTGTCAGGCCGTTGGCATTGCGGAACTGCAACACCAGCACACCGAACAACACCGCGGCGGTGATCTGTCCGACCGTCTTGGCCGTCTTGTTCAATCCGAGGTTGCGCGACCTGCGGATCTTGATCAGGTCATCGACGAATCCGACACCTCCCAGTGCGGTGGCCAGACCCAGCACCAGCAGGCCCGACGCGGAGATGCCTTCACCGTGGAACGCCAGCCCGGCGATGTGCGTGCCCAGGTAGCCAGCCCAGATGCCGGCCAGAATCGCCACACCACCCATCGACGGCGTGCCGCGTTTGGTGTGGTGGCTGGGCGGACCGTCCTCGCGGATGTGATGGCCGAACCCCTGCTTGGTGAAGAGCCGGATCAGGGCTGGAGTCAACAGGATTGACACGGTCAGCGCCACGGCGACGGCGATGAGGACCTGTCTCATAGGCGAGCCCCGCCGACGGAGTCATCCGAGGCCAGTGCGTCGGCCAGCGCACCCAGCCCGGCCGCATTCGACGCCTTGACGAGGACCACATCGCCGGGTTGTACTTCGGCCCGCAACAAAGCCAGGGCGGCATCGCCGTCGGCGACGTTCACGGATTCTGAGCCCCACGAGCCCTCCATGACCGCTCCGTGGTGCATGGCGCTCATTGACCTCCCCACTCCCACGACAACGAGTCGAGACACATCTAAGCGCACCGCCAGCCGGCCGATGCGATCGTGCTCGGTTATCGCGTCATCACCGAGTTCGGCCATTTCACCCAGCACCGCCCAGCTGCGCCGGGGGCGCTCGCTCTGCATCTGTCCGCCATGGGCAATCCAGGCCAGCGCCTGCAGCCCGGCCCGCATCGAGTCGGGGTTGGCGTTGTAGGCGTCGTCGATCACCGTCACCCCGTCGGGGCGGGTGGTCACCTGCATCCGGTGCCGAGACACCGGCCCCGCTCCGGCCAGCGCGGCGGCGACCTGTTCCACGCTCGCGCCGCATTGCAGCGCGACCGCAGTGGCGCACAGCGCGTTGGTGACCTGGTGATCGCCATACACGCCGAGCTGCACCTCGGCTTCAACCGCGCCTCGTGGGTCCATCGCGTGCAGGGTAAAACGCGGCCTGGCCAATTCGTCCAACGACACGTTTTCAGCCCAGACGTCGCTGGGCCCAGAATCGGTGTGGCCGGCCCGGCTGACCCGAACCACCCAGGCCGCGGTGGCATGGGCCATCGCCGCCACCGCCGGGTCGTCGACGTTGAGTATGACCACTCCCGATTCCGGGACAGCTTGTGGCAGTTCGGCTTTGGTGCGTGCGATGGCCTCACGCGAGCCGAACTCACCCAGATGCGCGGTTCCGACGTTGAGGACCACGCCGATGGCGGGTGGTGCGATCTGCGCCAGCGCGGCGATATTGCCGGGATGGCGCGCCGACATCTCGAGGATCAGGTAGTCGGTGCGCCGCGTGGCACGCAACACCGTCCAGGGGTGCCCCAGCTCGTTGTTGAACGAGCCCGGCGGGGCCACCACCTCGCCCAGCGGGTCGAGAACGGCGGCCACCAGGTCTTTCGTGGAGGTCTTTCCGGACGAACCGGTGATCCCGATGATGGTCAGCCCGTCCGCTACCAGCTCCGCGGCCACGGCCTCGGCCAGCTTGGCCAACGCGGCCAAGACCGCGGCGCCCGACCCGTCGAGGTCATGCTCGAGCACCCCGGCCGGCCCGGCGTCGGTTCCGGCCGCCGGTGGTTGCGGAGTCACCACGATTGCCGGAACCCCGACCGGCCGGGCGGCCAGCACGGCGACCGCGCCCGCCGCGACCGCCGAGGCGGCGTGGTCATGCCCATCCGATCGCGCCCCGGGCAGTGCCAGGAACAGCCCGCCGGGGCTCACGGCCCGCGAGTCGAATTCGACGGTCCCGGTGACGTGGCGTTCCGCGGCGGCCTCCGGTGTGATGTCGGCCAGCGTCCCGCCGACGATCTCGGCGATCTGCGCGACGGTCAGGTCGATCATCCGCACGCCCCTCGATCCCTAAGGGCCTCCAGGGCCCGGGCGAGCTCGACCCGGTCGTCGAACGGGCGGGTCTGGCCCGCGCTGCGCTGCCCGGTTTCATGGCCTTTGCCGGCGATCACCACCACGTCGCCGGGACCCGCCCAGGCGGCCGCGTGCCTGATCGCCGCCCGCCGATCGGCGATCTCGACCACCTGCGCCGCACCGCCGCCTTCGGCCGCCCCGGCCAAGATCTCGCGACGGATCGCCGCCGGGTCTTCCCCGCGCGGGTTGTCGTCGGTGACGACGACCAAATCGGCCAGCTCGGCGGCGATTTCACCCATCGGCCGGCGCTTGCCCGGGTCGCGCTCGCCACCGGCCCCGAAGACGACCGCCAGCCGGCGATCCGGCCGTGACAGCGTGGTCAGCACTGCCCGCAGCGCGCCGGGTTTGTGGGCGTAGTCGACCAGCGCGAGAAAGTCCTGGCCACAGTCGATTTCTTCGAGCCGCCCGGGGACCCGGGTTTCCAGCAGCCCCGGCGCCGCCTGCTCCACGGGGACCCCGACCGCATCGAGAATGGCCAGCGCGACAAGACAATTGGCAACGTTGTAGCGGCCGGGCAGCCGGATGCTGACCCGGTGGTGCGCGCCGGCGGGGTCCACGACGGTGAACTCCTGTCCGCCGGCGCCCATCGGCGTGACGTCCCTGGCTCGCCAATCGGCGGGTTGGTCTGCGGCGCTGACGGTGATCGCGGCACCGGCCCGGGCGGCCATCGCCCGCCCGGCGTCGTCGTCGACGCACACCACGGCGGTGCGAGCCCGCAGCACCGAGTGCGGGTCGAACAGCAACGCCTTGGCCTCGAAGTAGTCGGCCATGCTGGGGTGAAAGTCGAGGTGGTCGCGGGACAGGTTGGTGAAACCGCCCACCGCGAATCCGGTGCCGTCCACCCGCCCCAGCGTCAGGGCGTGGCTGGACACCTCCATGACCACGGTGTCCACCCCGCGTTCGGCCATCGCGGCGAGCATCGCCTGCAGCGCGGGAGCCTCCGGCGTCGTCAGCGCGCTGGGGATATCAGCGCCGTCGATGCGGATGCCGATGGTGCCGATCAGCCCGGCCGTGCGCCCGCCGGCCCGCAGACCGGACTCGACCATATATGTCGTGGTCGTCTTGCCGGACGTTCCGGTGATCCCGACAACCGTCAGCTTCTCAGACGGGTTTCCGTACACCGTGGCCGCCAGGCCACCGAGCACGCTGCGCGGCGCGGGGTGCACCAATGTCGGCACGCCGCGGGCCGGGAAATCGGGCAAGCCGGCCATCTCGGCGACCCCGGCGGCATCGGTGAGCACCGCGACCGCGCCGCGTTCGATCGCTTCGCCGGCATACCGAGCGCCATGAGTGGCCGAGCCGGCCAGCGCGGCGAACAAGTCGCCGGGCTGCACGTCCTGGGCGCGCAGCGTCACACCAGTGACCGGCACGTCCGGCACGGCCGCCGGGCGGTCCGGGCTGTCGGCCATGACCGCGCCCACCTGGGCGGCCAGCGCGGGCAGCCGCCCGCCCGCACCGGCGCCGGGACGCAACCCAGTGGGGACCACCTGTGTCACCTCCTTCTGACGCCGCGTCATCCCCATGATCAGCCATGACCCCCTACCTAGATGCACCCGGCCAACGAGGTTGGCTCATCCGTCGAGTGTGCGTTGAGGGCTTTGGGTGTGCGCCAGCGGCGTGATGGGGACCCGGATTCCGCCCTGATCGCACACCCAAAGCCGTCACCGCAGGGTCGACGCCCTCACAACGCAATCGACGGCTCGCCGTCGCCCCCTAGGTGGCCTGCAGCGTCAGCGGCGGCCCCGGGTCGGGTGACAGCGGGACGTTCTCACGCTGCATCAGCCAGCCGGCGATGTTGTGGAACAGCGGGGCCGCCGAGTGGCCCGGCGTGCCGTCCGCGTTGCGCTCCGGATTGTCCATCATGATGCCGATGACGTAACGCGGGTTGTCGACGGTGGCCATTCCGGCGAACGTGATCCAGTAGACGTCGTCGAAGTAGCAACCGCAGCCGGGGTTGATCTGCTGGGCGGTGCCCGTCTTGCCGGCCATCTGATAGCCGGGCACCCCGGCCGCCGGCCCGGTGCCCTGTTGGTAACCCATCGGGTCACGCTGCACGACGGCGCGCAGCATCTGTCGCACGGTCTGCGCCGTCTGCTGCGACACAACCCGAATGCCCTCCGGGCGCGGTTCTTCGGTCAGGCTGCCGTCGGGCCCGATGGTGGCCTTGATGATCCGCGGCGGTATCCGTATCCCGTCGTTGGCAACGGTCTGATACATGTCGGCCATCTGCAGCAGGGTCATCGAAAGGCCTTGGCCGATAGGCAGGTTCGAGAAGGTGCTGCCGGACCATTGGTCGATGGGCGGCACCAGTCCGGCGCTCTCGCCGGGCAACCCGACGCCCGTCCGCTGGCCCAGCCCGAACTTGCGGACCATGTCGTAGAAACGTTCCGGGCCAACGCGCTGCGCCAACATCAAAGTGCCGACGTTCGACGATTTTCCGAACACGCCGGTGGTGGTGTAGGGCATCACGCCGTGTTCCCAGGCGTCATGCACGGTGACCCCGCCCATCTGGATCGAGCCGGGCACATGCAGCACCTCGTCGGGGTTGGACAGCCCGTATTCGATGACCGAGGACGTGGTGATCACCTTGTTCACCGAGCCCGGCTCGAAGGGCGAGGACACCACCAGGTTGCCCAGCTGCTTGTCACCCTGACGCCCGATGTCTTGCGACGGGTCGAAGGTGTTGTCGTTGGCCATGGCCAGCACTTCGCCGGTCTTGGCGTCCAGGACGACGGCAGAAGCATTGTGTGCCCCAGACACATCCTTGGCCAGCTGGACCTGCTGCTGTACGTAGAACTGGATGTCGTCGTCGATGGTCAGCTGGACCGTCGAACCGTTGACCGCTCTGTGCCGATTGCGGTAACTGCCGGGAATGACCACGCCGTCGGAGCCGCGGTCATAGGTAACCGAACCGTCGGTTCCGGACAGCACGGCGTCCAGGGAATCCTCGAGCCCCAGCAGCCCGTGACCGTCCCAGTCGATGCCGCCGACGATGTTGGCCGCCAGCGATCCGCCCGGGTACTGGCGCAGATCCTGCCGTTCGGAACCTACCTCGGGATACTTGTCGGAAATCGCACTGGCGACGGCGGGGTCGACGGCGCGCGCCAAATAGACGAAGTTGTCGCCTGCCTGCAGCTTCTTCAGCACGGTCTGGAAGTCCGACTTGTTGTTCAGCCGGGCCGCGACCTCCTTGGCGATATCCCGCAGCCGTTGCTGCGGATCAGGGGCGGCCGAGTTCTTCTTTTTGGCTTCTTCTAATTGCTGGTGAATCCTCTTCGGCTGAAACGTCAACGCGCGGGACTCGGTGGTGAACGCGAGCCGTTCATTGTTGCGGTCGACAATGCTGCCGCGGACCGCCTTTTCGACGTCGGTGACCTTGAGCTGGCTGGCCGCCTGGGCCCGCAGGGTCGGGGCATTCGTCACCTGCAAGATGAACAACTGGACGGCTGCCACCAGCATCAACACCAAGATGACGGCATTGCCGGCCCGATGCCGGAAAACGAACGACGCGCCGCGCGTCCCCACTTCCACCAGCTGGCGGGTGCGACGCTCCCGTGCGGAGTGGCCCGGCGCCGCGTCGGGCGGTTCGGCTGCGCGGGATTTCTTGGCTTTTTCCGGCTTGCGGGCCCGCCTGGGTTGCTTCACCTCCTTGGCTTCCCGTGCGTTACCGGGACCGCGGATCGCTCGAGTCGCCTGCGAACGGCGAGCCCACCTGGAATCGCCGCGGCTCACCTGGCGGCACCCGGCGTGGTAATGATGGGAGGCCCGAACTGTTCACCGCTGGCCGGTGCGAGCGGCTGGGCCCCGGGGACAACCGGCGCCACGGCCTGGGGGGCCGCAGCCCCCATCCCCGGTTGCACCGGAACCGGCACTTCTGCGGGTAGCGGCGCGGGCACCTGGGTCGGTGGCGGGACGGGCAGCCCACCCAACGGAATCGGCACTTCCGCGGGCACCGGAGCGCTCGCTGGACCCGCGGGAGCGGGCAGACCCGGCATCGGCATCACACCCGGGACCTGCCCGGTGCCGGGTCCGCCGGGCATACCCGGCAGTTGCGGCGCGGTCTGCGTCAGGTGCTGGCCGCCAAGCGTGGTCGAGCCGTCCGGCGCGCGCAGCAACGCCTCCGGTCCTGACCTGGTCGGCGCGGGAGGACCACCGGGGCCGGGTTGCACCCGGACCGGGACCTCCGCGGGAAGCGCCGCCGGCTTCGGGGGTGGCGGTGGACCCGGTTCGGGAAGCTTGGTGTTCAGCGGTGGTGGCGGAACGCCGTCGGCGGGCTTGGGCGTGCCGACGACCACCCAGTTACCGTCTGGATCCTGCACCAGGTGGGCGGTATCCCTCGTCGGGATCATGCCCTGCTTGCGGGCCGCCTCAGCCAGCGCCGGCGCGGACTCTGCCTCGCGCACATCGCGTTCCAGCGCCTCTTTCTCCTGCTGCAACAGCCGGTTCTGATGCCGGGCGTGGCTCAACTGGTAGGAGCGCTCCGCGGAGTCGGTGGACAACCACAACGTCAGGCCCAGCCCGAGACCGAGCGCACCGATGACCAGCACGACGAACGGAACCTTGCTCGCCAGTGTCCGGGGACGCAGGTCAATCGATGCCAGCCGGGTGGCCAAACGCTCGGTCAGACGAGGCCGGACAACCTTGGGCGCCTTGGCTTTCCGCGCCTTGGCCCGCGCCTTGGCCTGGCTTCTGCTCTTGGGGCGGGCCGACCGCTCGACCGGCCGGGCGATCGGGCTGGTCTGCGGGCCGGATTTGGGCGCCCGCACCTCGCGGGTGGGCGTCGAGCTTCTCCCCGGTCGGGTCCGGCGCGACGACGCTGAATCCGCCGTGGTGCGTCTGCTTTTCCGGGCGGGACCGTCACCTCGACCCCGGCGGTCACTGCCGGCGCGGCGTTTCTGCGTCTCGTGCTTTGCCTTCACGAATCGCCCTTCCCGGTCGCCTGTCGCGCTTCGACGTTGTGCTCCACCCGCTGCACGGCCCGTAATCGCACTGCGGCGCTGCGTGGGTTGCGTTCGATCTCGGCGGCATCGGCGCGTTCGGCGCCGTGCGTCAACGACCGGAATCGCGGCCCGTGACCCGGCAACTCGACCGGTAGATCCACCGGCGTGCGCGAGGCGACCGCGTCGGCAAACATGCGCTTGACGATGCGGTCTTCCAACGACTGGTAGGCCAGCACCACGATGCGCCCCGCGACGGTGAGCGCGTCCAGGGCGGCCGGAATGGCGCCGCGCAGCGAGTCCAGCTCCTCGTTGACCGCGATCCGCAGCGCCTGGAAGGTGCGCTTGGCCGGATGCCCGCCGGTGCGCCGGGCCGGAGCCGGAATCGCTTGGTAGAGCAGCGCAACCAGCTCGGAAGTCGAAGTGAATGGCGTGCGGGCACGCTGACGGACGATATGCGCGGCGATGCGGCGCGCGAACCGCTCCTCGCCGTAGCGGCGCAGGATGTCCGTCAATGCAGCCTCGTCGTAGGTGTTGACGATGTCGGCCGCGGTAAGCGGCGACGACGGGTCCATCCGCATGTCCAGCGGCGCATCCTGGGCATAGGCAAAGCCCCGCTCCGCGCGGTCCAGCTGCATGGACGAAACGCCTAGATCGAATAACACGCCGTCAACCGATTCCACTGGGGCATAACCGGATTCGGCCAACGCTGTGGCAAGCCCGTCATATCGCATGTGCACCAGCGTTACTCGGTCCCGGAATCGCGCCAGCCGATTCCGGGCGATATCCAGGGCGCTGGGATCACGGTCGAGTCCGATCAGCCGCAGGCCCGGCAATTCGGTGAGGAACCTTTCCGCATGCCCCCCGGCGCCAAGGGTGGCGTCGACGAGGACCGCCTCCGATCCGTCCGAGTGGTGGCGGGTCAGTGCCGGGGTGAGCAGCTCGACGCAACGTTGCGCCAGGACGGGCACGTGGCCGAATTCTCCTGGGCCGAATTCTCCTGGATCGTCAACCACCGCAACACCTCCCCGGCTCGGGCGAGACGCACACGCACTCCCGCCGGCCCGGCGGGCCGCCAAGGCTGGCGCCCAGGCACCGAGGTCCCTGTCCGAAGGCACGAACCTGGCGTTGGGGAAGTACGCCAGGGTCGGTTCGGGCAGAGGCCACGATGCACGGGCATGCGCCTCAGATGATGTCGCCGAGTGCTTCATCGCTGGCCGCGGAGAAGTTCTCTTCGTGG
>DATKEW010000259.1:0-13721 GCA_035511785.1 Mycobacterium sp. | reverse complement strand
CTACCGCGGCAAGTTTCCGCTCCGCGGGATCGTGGACTGTCCACGGTGACCCTTCCGGGCAGCAACTCGAGGTTCCCTCCAACTGAATGATCTATCCGACCGTATGAACGAGCGGCATTTACGAACCCGAGCTCGGGATTTTGGGTACCGAGATATAAGCTGGTAGAAACCGCAGGCCATAGCCACCGATGGTGGGCGTCCATAGTCAGCTTCGAGGTTGGGAATTCGGTTGATCTCGCCCAACCCGTCGCGGTCGCTAACTTGCTCAAACAAGCCCTAGGCTGAAACCCGCCCACCAGAGTCCGCAATAAACCTGGTTGCCGTTGAGATGAGTTGTCACGAGTCGGCATGGACGACAAGTACGATGTGTCGGAGCGGGTGCGTCCTGCAATCCCGTTGGCCGCGAGCGGATCGAAGAACCCTCATCGAGGACCAATTCCATCATCGACAGCGGCGAGCAGGCCAAGCGCTGACCAGTCCAGTTCGTTCCACCACCGCGGGCCGGGTGTAGCCGGATCATTCCATCAACGAACTCGTTGCGGCAGAGACAGTTTCCGATGCCGCAATCGAGACCAACTCGAGTTGGGCGAGGTTGGCCGCCACGGTAACCAGCGGCTGCGCGGCCTCGACCGCTTCGCCGTCGTCGGTCGCCCCGGCGCGCAATGCCCGTACGAATTCCCCGGTGATCGGCTTCCCTGTCGTTTCGTTGCGCCCCGAGATCTGTGTGGTGACGAATTCCATGTGGGCTTCCAACACAGCCCGAGCGGACGGGTACGCCCCGGTTGGCGGCAGCGTCCTAATGTCGGCGATCATGTCGGCCGTGAGGCGCACCCAGGTGGCCCGGTTGGCCGCCCGCACCATCGGGGTCCGCAGGTTGGCTCCGCTGCCGGTCTCCGAAAGATAGTGGCGCACAGCGTCGTCGACCCTTCGGCTGCCCACCACCGCATCGTGGCTCAGGGCCGCGAGGTCGGCCTCGCTTTCCTCCGAACGACCACGGGTGACACGGAGCACCGCCGCGTGAAGATAGCGCACATTGACGCCACGTGCGGCTTCGATCAGAGCGGACACCGCAGCCGTGGCGCCCCTTGGCCACAGCAGCAGCGATACGCCCATGCCCACGGCTGCGCCCACCGCGATGTCTTCGATGCGCAGAAGTCCGATGCGCCAGCCGGTGGGGATCGTGAGGCTGAGGATGATCAACAGATTCAACGCGCCCATGGCCTGAGCGGCAGCGAAGGAAACGAAACGCGGCAGGTAGGTCGACCCGAACACCGTGATCGGCACCAGCAGCCACTGCACCGCCGGTTCTGCACCGACGACGGCAACGAGCACTCCGCCGAGGATGATGCCGAACGCAGTACCCACCACCGCCTGCACGACCCTCGTTCTGGTGGAAAGCGCACTACTACTGAGCACTAGCATCGTTCCCACCACGATCCAGAAGCCACGGTCGAACAGATGCAGATGAGTGAGGGCGACGGCGAGAGCCAACCCGACGCCCGTGCGGAGGCCGTTATGCGCTGCCACGGAACGAGCGGCCAGAAACGCGCTGAGAATCGTTGTGCCAGCGACGGTTTCCGGCGACAGCCGGTCGGCGAAGCCGGTGGGCGGCAGCTGCAGGCCGAGGGCCCGTGCCCAGACCGGTCGGGCATCGGCCGCGGCGGCCGCAGCGATGACCCTGCCCGTCAAGCCGATGGTTGTCGCGATCACTCGGGACGCCAGCAGCCGCCGGCCAGTCTCGACTGCCGCCGCGTCGTCCGGAGCGCCAAGAATCAGCAGCACGTTATCGCGGTAAAGGCCACGCGCCAGCGACCGCAATCGGGGCAGCGCCTGGTCGAGAGCGGCGCGATTCGCGGCGCGTTGGGCCAATTGCGATGCGTCGAGCAAGCGAGCGGAGCACCGCAGCACGTCGACTGCCGGCGGTTTCACCGGCCCCAGCGTCGCCCCGGTGTCGTCGTCGACGAGGTAGGCGACCAATTCGAGAAAGTCGACGATGCGCACCAGTGCCCGACTGCCGGCGCTGAGACCGACCGGCCGGAAGCTGGCAGCCAGGAAGTTGGCCCGCAGCGCGTCCATTGCCGCGGTCATGTCCGCGGCCGAGCCGATGCCCTCGATCCGATCGGCCAGCGCCGCGCACACGAGTGCGGCGTGACGGCGCAGATCGTCGTAGTGCCGGGGGGGAAGGAAGAACAACGCCGCCGGCACGCATATCACCAGCGCGATCAGCCAACCCAGCAGCCGCTCGCCGATTGGCCCGACCGGCGTGCAGACCGGCCAGACGTAGAACAACAGGGTCGCGCGTTGACCGGCGGACATCGTCGCGCTGAGCATGCCGGCCAGCGTCACCGCCACACCGAGCAGAAGCATCAATGTCACCGCCAGCCAGGCAACCTGAGCAACTAACGTGCCGATAGTGATCAGCACAAACCCGTTGACAGCCAAGCCGAGGTAAGCCACCGCACGCTGCTGTCGGTTGCCGGGAAACTCGGTGACCACCAGCAGCCAAAAAGCCCCGAGCAACGCATATAGGGGTGTCGCCCTGCCGCCCACCACGATGAAGGCGAATCCGGCAGTGAGTGGCACCATGATGGCCGCACGGAGGGCGCGGCGCAGCGCGTCACGCTCCGGATCTTTGATACGCAACAGCTCCAAAGTTCGCCGGATCGGCCGGCCCCGGATCAGCATGAATGGATGGTAAAGCGGTTGCGAGTGCTTGTATCGCTCATCGAGTGGCCATTGCCATAGGGCTCCGGCTAGCCGCGGCGCCGATCGATTCCGGTCTAGCTGCGCGACATCTGGCCGTTGCGGCTGCGGGCTCTTCTGGCGCGGGCTCACGGTGACGAGCCCCGCTATCGCAAATACCGGGATCGCTACCGCAACACAGCGAAAACCCTTGAGTATGAGGGGCATATCGCGCGGGCTCAGGCCCCGGTGGCCACCCATCGGCGGCGCCGTCACATGTGCATAGGTCCTGCCGTCGGTATGGTCAACCAGGGCACGCTTGCCGGGGCCACCGCCACACCGATCGCCGCCGCGAACAGCACCACCGTTACGACGCCCGTCGCCACCTTGCGCCACGGCAGCAACTTCTCGATTGCGATCAGCCCGGTAACCACGAGCATCCAGGTGAGACTCATCACCCCTAGTGCGAACAGCGCCATCATCAACGCCCAGCAGCACCCCAGGCACCATGCGCCATGCCGGGCGCCCATAGTAAACGCGCCGCGCAGCCCGTCTCGCCACGAGCTGAGGAGAAATCCAAACGGCGAGCGGCATTTCCCCAGGCACATGTTCTTGAGCGGGGTGATCTCGTACATTGCCGCGACGATCAGCGCACCGACCGCTATGGGTCGGCCGGAGCGATCCCACGTGAAGATGCCCCCGGAGAGCCCCGCCTTCAGCGCCGCGTACGCCACCAGCCCGGATGCGGTCCAAACCGCGAAGTAGCCGATGACGAAGATGCTGGTCGCGAGGGTCGGCGACGAACGAGCCTGCTTGAGCCTCCGGAACACCAGCACCATCGGCATGGTCGACGGCAGCATCATCGCTACCATCATCACGAACCAGGTGCTCGTGTAGACGCCAAGCGAACCGGGATCGGTCCACGGACCTGCGTCCATGCCGGCCATCCGCACGTCGGTGATCAGCCAGGCCATTGCCGCGACCGCCAGCACCGCGACGATTGCCGCGACCTCTTCTCGGCGCAGCACAGCGAGTGGCGCTGCCGGATCAGCTTTTCGAGGAGACGCCACCGGATCAGCCCTTCCAGGAGAAGTGCGCCCAGAGACCCGCCTTGGGGCGCCAGTGCATGCCGAACGCCTCAAGATCAGAGCCAGCGTCCGCCTTGCTGAGCGTTATCTCGCCGTCCGAGAGCCCGGCCGCGGTCACTGGATGGAAGTCCGGGGACCGCAGCTTCACCGGCGACCCGTTCTCCCGTCCGTTGGGGACCAAGTCCGTGATCCCGAGGCGGCCCTTGTTTCCCGCGGTCAGCTTGTGGTTGCCGCCTTCGGTGGTGAACTCCATCGGCACCCGCTCCACCCCGAGATTTTCGCCAATCATGCCCGGGAGCGCCGCCAGCGCGCCGCCCAGCTGACCGCTGAACACCGCTTCGAGCTTTTCCGCCTGCTCGTCGGAGATGGCTTCGTCGAGCAGCAGCCCTACTCGCCAGTTGCCATCGAGGAAGTACTTCGGCAGGTCGCCGACCACGGCAACCTTCGTCCCCGTGACATCGACCCCTTCGATCTCGCCCGAGTCGACGTGAAACGCGTATACGGTGACGCAGCGGTCGTAGTCGGCCCCCTGTTCCGGGAACGAGCTACACGGGCACACGACCTCGCAGTTGCAGGCCTCGAAGAGTTGACCCTCCATCGACCAGGCCATGACAGCCTCCCTTCCCTATCCGGTACTCATGTCCACCTGTGAACGACCCCAAGCGGTTGACCTGGGATTCATGTCCCAGTCGATGACCGCCGCCGAGACAGTAACGGCCCCCGCAAAGTAAGCGTGCCCCGCCGGGGCCTGGGGTCCCAGTGTCAGAGTAATAATCGCGGAGTAACCCGCGTCGGGCTCCTGAATCAATTGATAGTTCGCATCGGCCGCATGTGCGGATGGCACTGTGGCAGTGGTGAAGGCCACGCATCCGCAGCACGCCACGGCGATCGCGAATATCGAAATAGCGACCCCTTTGGGCACTTTGCGCGCGGCGATAGCTGTAAGCCGCATGTCCGCGATCCTATTGGGGCCCACGGACACTGCCGTGCGCATAACCGAGGTGCCCGGCTTAGGCGGGGTGGTCAATCTAGGCCCATTTGCCTGAGCTGACGGCTTAGGCGGCCAAGACTGATCACGAATTTGCAGGTGTCTCGCAGCCGATCAGGCCCAGGCCGCGTGGCGCAGTCACCGCCGCCGCAAGCTGACCCCGGAAGTCATGGCCATCGGCGCTAGCAGGATCCGGTGTTCGATCCCGAAGAGTTCTGTAAGCCGCGTAGTCAGCAACGGTGGTCAGCGCAGTCGGTCGTCGGCGGCGATGTCGATCAACTGTGACCGCAGTTCGTTGGCGGCCGATTGACCGACAATGGCGGCAACGCGGTCTTGGGCCTGCTGCCATCGCGGAAAGGCTCGCTTGTATCGTCGGCGGCCATCGGGTGTCAATACCACATGGGTGCTACGCCGATCGTTGGTGCCCTTGTCGAGCCGGACCAGACCGTCACGTTGCAGCGGGCGTAGCGAATGACCGAGCCCGGACCGATCCAACACCAGCGCCCGGGCCAGCTGGTTGAGCGTGACCGGTCCTGGGTCTGCGCCGGCCAGCTCGCCGAGGATTGCGAACTGGGTCGATCGCAGCCCGGCCGGGGCCAGTGCGTCATCGTAGAACTGGGTGAGTCGACGTGATGCTTTGCGCAGCGAGGTCGCGTAACACGCCCGCGTGGCGGGCTCCCGATTCTGGGCGTCCATTGCACCTCCGTCTCGCCGTTGGCCTCGGTGACCGGTTTGGCGGCCCATTTCATCGGCTGACACGCTCGCCGACGCCACTTCACCCGCACTGATTCAGCGGCCTTTGCACTATTCAGGATATGGGCATATGCTCCTAAGTGCTATAGAGGCATATGCCCGTAGTTTGCAGCCAGCCGGCCCCAGCCACATGGAGGAACCAACCACGGCCGACACCCAGACGAGGACCGCAGGGCTATTCGGGTTGTGAGTCGAGTCAGCACATGGCGGCCACCGGGTGTAGTCATCGACGGCTGCGTCGCAGGTAGCCACACCGCGAGGAAAGGAATATGACAACCATGACCACCGACACCGAGCTGTTCTTGATCACCGGCGCCACGGGTAAGACCGGTGCACACACAGTGCGGTTGCTAATGGAGCACGGTCATCGGGTCCGCGCTCTCGTACATACTGTCGATGAGCGCGCATCACGACTGGCGGAGCATGGCGCCGAAATCGTGGCGGGCGACTTGCTGGATTTTTCTGCAGTCAGCTCGGCAATGCGGGGAGTCACCGCCGCCTACTTGTGTTACCCGATCACCCCGGGATTGGTGGACGTCACCGCTATCTTCGCTCAAGCTGCTAGCGAGGCCGGCGTGCACGCAGTGGTGAACATGTCACAGATTTCTGCGCGCCGGGAAGCCAAGAGCGACTCGGCGCGCGCGCACTGGATTTGCGAGCGGATGTTGGACCGCACCGCTCTAGTCACTACCCACTTACGACCCGCGTTCTTTACGAATTGGCAATATGACTTCTGGGTGCGTCAGGTCAACGAGGGCATCTATCGGTTGCCATTCGGCGATGTCCGCCACGCGCCCATCGATGCTGCTGATCAAGCCCGCGTGATCGCGGCTATCCTGCAAAACCCTGGCCCGCACGACCGTCAGATCTACCCGCTGTATGGTGACAAGGAGCTTAACTACTACGAGATTGCCGCCAAAGTCCAAGAGACGCTTGGCATTCCGGTTCGGTACGAGCCGATCGATATCCCCACCTTTGCTGCCGGTCTGGTCGCCGCGGGCGTGTCGCCGTTTCGCGTGCAGCACGTCAGCTCCGTTGCGCAGGACTACCTTGACGGCGTCTTCTCGGGAACGAACAACCTCGTTGAGGTGATCGGTGGAACGAAGCCGCGGACCATCGAAGACAGTGTGGCGGCCACTCGTTCGCTATTCGAGACCGACGGGATCTACGGGATCACTGACGAACGCCTATCCAGGGCTCAACAGGGGCATATGCCTATAGTTGCCTAGCCGACCCCAACCATACAGAAGAACCAACCATGACCGACGCCCCGACGAGGACCGCAGAGCTGTTTCTGATCACCGGAGCCACCGGCAAGACGGCATGCACACCGTGCGATTCCTGAGGGGACGAATCCTGGTGACCTAACGAGCTCAAGAAGTTCATCAATTCAGCGTCGGCGTAGCCAGTACCAGTGGGCGGTGATCTTGTGGCGCAGCAGATTTCGTCTGATGATGAAGTCTTTGGGTTTGGTGCGTTCGATGATGAAGTCGCGGCCGAAGGCTTGCGGGATTTCGCCGGGTTTGATTCGGATGCCTTGCCACATCATCAATGGCGTCCCGGGTTCCATGACGGCTGCGAGTTCGTCAACGTAGGTGGGCTTGGCGTTGTCGGGCAGCGAGTGGTAGGCGCCCATGTCGATGACCAGGGTGATGGGTCTGCTGATGGGCAGTTGCGAAAGTTTTGTCACGTCGCCCTCGATGAAGGTGGCGCCGTCGATTCCGTTGGCCTGGTGGCGGGCCTTGCGGATCGCCGCGGCGGAGAAGTCGACGCCGGTGGCCTGCCAGCCGTGTTGGGCCAGATAGGCGACGTTGGGGCTGGTGCCGCAGCCGACGTCGAGGGCGTGTCCTGGCGGCAAGGCGTCGGGGCCCTCGATGGCCCCACGTAGTTCTTCCGGTGGTGGTGTGTCCCAGATCGGCCGGCCGAGACGGTACGGGGTGTCAAACAATAGGTGGCGCCACATCATGGTCTCCTCACCAATTCGGCGGATGGGGTGGTGTTGGTCGCACACACAGGCGGACGTGAGCCGCGCCGTGCTAGCACGTTCGGTCCCCAGGGGTTAACGGCGTTGCAGCCAGTACCATTTGGCTTTGAAGTTGACGCTCCGCAACACTCTGCCCGAGTCCCTCCGAGCCACGCTGAAGGGGCAGCACGGCGGCAACGAGATTTGCACCGGGCCGCCTACACGCGCATCGGGTTTCGCCGAAGTGGGCATGTTCGCCATGGTGCTGCTCGACGAGTCACCGCCGGGCGGCATCTCGTGCGTGGGCGAGCAACTCGTCGACCGACCACTGGTCGTCGGCATGCTTGCCATACTTGGCCGCGATCACCGCTCCTTGGCTATCGACCAGGAAGTCTGCGGGAAGGCCGAGGTGGCCACCCTCCTGCTTCACCGCCGGAGCCCGGTACCGGCCGAGTGCGATGAGTGTTTTGCCACGGATAATCGCGCCCCAGACTCGCGGGTCCAGCACTGCGCGGGCGCCCGATTCGACACCGAATTCGCGGTAGAAGCGCTTGGTCGGGTCCGCGATCGTCGCGAACGGTAAGCCAACGGTGTGCTCGCGCAATTCGTCGGCCGGCGAATGAAAGAAGACGACTTCGCGGATACCGGCCGTGCTGATCTCGTCGTGCCGGCGCGCGATGGAGGCCAGGTGCAGATTGCAGATCGGGCAGCCCGCGAAGCGGCGAAATTGCAGATGCACCAAGCGTTGCGGGTCGGGAACCTGGATTTTCTCGCCGGTGACGCTGACGAATTCGCGGCCGGTCAGACGGACTGGCTCGTCTGGTTCGGGCATGAGATCTCCTCGTAGGTAGGCGTGCACCGTACGCTTACGGTCAAAGCCTATAGACGTACGGTGTACGCTGTCAACCATCATGCCGCGCCCCCGATCCTTGACGTCGACTCAGATCGCCGCCGCCGCTTTGGCTGTCCTCGACCAGCAAGGCCTCGAGGCGCTGTCGATGCGCACCGTCGCCAGGCAGCTAGGGATCGGCACGATGTCGCTTTACCGCTACGTCTCCGACCGCCGGCAGCTCGAGGAGCTCGTAGTGGATCTCGTGCTCGACTCCGTCGACGCGACGCTGCCCCGTGGGTCCCCCGCGCGAAAGCTCGCGGTCCTCGCGGATCGCTTTCGCGTGGCGGTTTCCCAGCATCAGGCGGTCGTGCCGTTGCTGCTGACGCACCGCCATCGCTCGCCCAGCTTACTCCGGTGGGGTGAGGCGATTCTGGGCGTGCTCGCCGACGCGGGTTACGCCGGCAAGCGCCGGGTGATCGCGTTCCGAGCCGTCGTGGCGTACGTCTTCGGCGCCCTGCAAGTGGAGCAATTCGGCCCGCTGTCGGGCTCTGGCACCAGGGCGCTGGCGGAGCTTTCCCAAACAGGATTTCCGCATCTGTCCGAGACCGCGGCGCACGCACTACATGTACGGCAGGACGACGAGTTCCGGCGCGGCTTTGACATCGTGCTCAGCGGCCTTGGCCTCTGAACCAGTTTCACGCTCGCTGCAGGACCCCGGCGCGGACTTCGTCGCGACGACCGGTTACCCGGCGTCGGTCGATCTGGCTCACAGGCGGCGTGAAACCGATGTCGGCCGCCGAGCTGAAACGCCGGCACCGAGCCGGGGCCGCCGGCGATCTTCAGGAATTGCTCGACTCCGATCGGGAAACGATGGCTATCCCGAATGGCGTTGGGGGCTGGCTGGACCGGCATCACGATCGGCGAGTGCGCGCCGTTCGAGGTGCAGTCGCTGCCTAGATTCCTTACGCGCTCGTGTGAGTGACTGTCGCGCCACGGTGCCTAAGCTAGCGCGGGATGTACTCGAACTGATCCGGATTCGGGCCGGTCCTACCTGTCTCACCTATATCCAGCGCCGTCAACGCGTCCATGTCGGAATCAGTTAGTTCAAAGTCGAACAGCGCGAAGTTCTCCCGGACCCGCTCTGGCGTAACCGATTTCGGGAACACGATGTCGCCTCTCTGGATATGCCAGCGCAGCACGACTTGGGCCGACGTCTTAGCGGTCGCGTCGGCGATGCCCCGCACCACCGGGTCGTCGAGCACCTTGCCTTGGGCTATCGGCGACCATGCTTCCGTCGTGATGCCGTGGTCAGCTCCATAGGTCCGAACCGCATCATTGGTGAAGAACGGGTGTACCTCGATCTGGTTGACTGCCGGCGTGGTATCGGTTTCCTGGGCGAGCCGCAGAAGGTGCTCGATCTGGAAGTTGGACACCCCGATGCTGCGCGCCCTCCCGTCGTTCCTGAACTCCTCAAGGGTCCGCCAGGTCGACACAAAGTCACCGTCGTACAGCGTCGGCAGCGGCCAATGGATAAGGAACAAATCGACGTAGTCGAAACCTAACGCCTCCAGCGTGCCATCGAACGCGCGGCGCGCATCGTCAGGAAGGTGAAAGCCGTTGTTGAGCTTACTGGTGATGTACACATCGGCGCGGTCAACACCGGCGTCGCGGATGCCCTGCCCGACACCGTGTTCGTTCTGGTACATCTCCGCGGTGTCAATGTGCCGGTAACCGATCTCCAGCGCGGTCCTGACCGCATCCGCAGTCTCATCGGGGTGAATCTGAAAGACCCCGAAGCCGAGCTGCGGAATGTAGGCGCCATCATTCAGCTGAATCATAGGAACATTGCTCAAGGCCGAACTCCTTCACTAGCGGGCACGGACTTTCCGTGATCCGTGGATGCGGCTTTCAGTTGATGTGTGCCCGAGCGGCAGCTAATCTCCGCAGATTGAAGACGCCTGAGTCTGGGTGTCGCACCGGCGTGTGTCGGTCAGCCACGGTCAACGCGCATCCATACCCCTACGATGGCGTCACCGGATACAAAAATCCTCAGCGGTAGCGCCCATCATGACTGCCTGACAGCGCAACCCCGGCGTACCTGACAGCTGTAACTCAGGTAGGCCGACGGCGTTCGGAAAGTGTCCAGCTAGCAGGAATGTCAGTATCCGCGCTGCTGAGCCAGACTACCGGTATGACTCAGCGGGTTAGGCCATTGCGATGCTTCATCATCGATGACAACCCCGATTTCATCGTTGCCGCCACCAACTTGCTCGAGTCCGGCGGCATCACGGTGGTGGGCGTGACAACCAGCGGTGCAGAGGCGCTTCGATACGTTGAACGGCTGTGTCCTGACGTCACATTAATCGACGTCGATCTCGGCGGGGAGAGCGGTTTCGACCTAGCCCGCCGGCTTCACCAACGCGCCTCCGCCGCAGCGCAATCGGCGCTGATTTTGACCTCGGCGCACACCGAGGAGGACTTTGCCGATATGTTAGCCGCGAGTCCCGCGGTCGGGTTCGTCCCGAAGATGGCGCTGTCGGCGGTTGCCATCCGCGAGCTACAGGCCGAGCGTTAACGCGCCTCGAGGAAAGTGATCACCGCCCGCACTCGGCGGTGATCCTCGTCGGCCTCGGGGAGGTTGAGCTTGGTGAGGATACTGCGGACGTGCTTTTCAACGGTACCTTCTGTGACCCACAGCCGGCGCGCAATGCCGGCGTTGGACCGTCCCTCAGCCATCTGCGTCAGCACCTCGTATTCACGGGGACTCAGGACGGCTAGTGGATCGTCGCGGCGGTGCCCCGACACCAATTCCTTGACCAGCATGGGGTCGATCACCGACCCGCCCCTAGCGATCCGCTGCACGCTGTCGATGAAATCGGCCACGTCGGTAACACGGCTCTTGAGCAGATATCCGACCCCTTGCCCGCTGGCCAGAAGCTCCATCGCGTGCTCCACGTCGACGTGCGCGGATAACACCAAGATGCCGACGTTCGGCAGCTCTTCCCGGATCGCCCGGGCCGCGTCGAGCCCCTCGGTGGTGTTGGTCGGTGGCATCCGGATGTCGACCACCACCAGATCGGGTTTCACTGCACGCACCCGGGAAAGCAGTTCCGCGCCGTCACCCGCCTGGCCGACAACGTCGAAGCCCGAGCGGGTGAGCAGACTTGCCAGACCTTCGCGCAGCAGAACGTCGTCGTCGGCGACGATCACCCGCAGCGTCGGCACCTGCGATTCCACGGCGCCAGCGCGGGCCGTGCCTGTGTCGGCCTCCATGAAACGGTGTCCCTCCGGCTGGCGGGCAAGCACGTTAAGACCATCTTGCACCCGCCAAGCGCCCGCAACACCACGGGCGACGAACTTTTAGCGCTGGCCGGTATCCGGCTTTTCCGGCTGGCGTGCAGCGTCGCGATCGTCGGTGTCATGCCGTCTGCCGGGGTCGTTGCCGTCGAGCAAGGACCACCGCAAACCCTGAAGCGATCTGGGGAGTGCTTTCCAGCTGGCGGATAGTCATGGATTACCGGTAGCAGGAGTGCTGAATGGGCGGCAGCGGTGGCGACTTCGACCCCCCGAAGGACAATTCTTGACGTCATGGCAATCGACACAACGCCACCACTTCGCGCAGTCAACGTCCAAGACGCCCGTGAGATATCTTCCGGGCGTCGGGCGCTGGCCAAGTATGCGGTCGAAGCGATCGGCACATTCATTCTGGTATTCACGGTGGGCGCCGCGGTCGGTAGCCGTAACTCCCTGGCTCCCTTGGCAATCGGTGCGGCCCTGATGGTGATGATCTACGCCGGCGGTCACATTTCCGGCGGAAACTACAATCCCGCAGTGACTCTTGCAGTGCTGGTGCGGCGCCGGATCGGCGGGCGAGATGCGGTCGGGTACTGGATCTCCCAATTTGTTGCCGGAATCGTCGCCGCACTATTGGTGCATGCCGTTATTCACCCGGTGCAATCCCGGACGACGACAACGACTCTCACGGGCGCAACCACGTTGGCCGCCTTTGTGGCTGAGCTGCTATTCACCTTCGCTCTGTGCTACGTCGTGCTCAACGCCGCCACCAGCAAGGCCCACCCGGACAATTCGTTCTACGGTCTGGCGATCGGGTTCACCGTCGTGGCCGGCGCTGTCGCCGTCGGCGGCATTTCCGGTGGAGCGTTCAACCCCGCGGTAAGCCTGGGCGCCGCGGTGATGCACATGTTCGCGTGGTCGACGTTATGGGTTTACCTGGTGGCCCAGGTCATCGCTGGCGCCGCCGCCGGAGTCACTTTCCTGCTCCTCAACCCTGATGACGTATAGATAGATAACCGCCCCTGACATTCGGCCATCGCGAAATGGGTTGTGGTGTCGATGTCGAGTTTCGAGGTTGCACTCGATCGACGCGGCTGCATTTAACTTGAATGCGCAGGAATCCACCGCTTGCTGGCGGCGTCGTATGGTGCGGCGCACATGGGTTGTGTGGCTGGCGAATTCCCGCCGCCGCGCGATCACCCACCTGGTCGCCGTCCTTGAGGCGGCGGGGAGGTGTAACTACGGGCCATTTCGACCAACAACCGCTGAACTGCCCTGTGGGCTAACCGTTGGCTCTCATCCGGCATCGATGGCAGCCAACGGTTAACGCCGCACAACCAATGGTCGTTAGACCTTGCGATTTTCCGACTTGATCAGCCATGCGAGCTTCTCCAGCCCGTCGATCTGATCATGCAGGATGTCCGCGGTGCTGGGATCTTCGGCGTCAACCGCGTCATGCACCGTACGGAGGGTGTCGACAGTCGCATAGGTCCGAGTTGCGATCAGGTCGACGACCTCCGCGGTGTTCAGCTCGTCGGCCGGGAACTGGGGCAGGCTGGTAGTGGTCGCCACTGTGTCGGAGCGACCGTCCGGGACGGCGTCTAGGGCGCGCATCCGCTCGGCAATCGTGTCGCTGCCCTCGCGGGCGAAGTCAACCAGTTCGTCCAGCTGCAAATGCAAGTCGCGAAAGTTCGTCCCGACCACATTCCAATGGGCCTGCTTGCCCTGCAAATGTAATTCAATCAAATCGACGAGGACCCGCTGGAGGTCTTCGGCAAGTGATGATGAAGCCGTGAAATTACTTACGCTGTTCTCGTCGCGACGGTGGTTGACCGAAGTCGTATACGTTGTTGTAGTCATGGCTAACTCCTTATATAGGTCATCGAGCAAATGTCGGACTCAACAGTGAGCTGACATCCGTTTCAACATGCCTGACTGCGACAAATGTTCCTCTGCGCGGCTGTGTAATACGTCACCATATTGCAGATTTAGGCAATGTTTTTTGAGGTCAGGTTTGCCTTAATAAAGCAAGGCTAGGCTAAATGGAATAACTACGATAAAAGCGATTGGCAGCTGGTAGTCGAATGGCCCATACTTACACCTTTTCCGCCGCCCTGGTGT
>DATKEW010000258.1:0-3847 GCA_035511785.1 Mycobacterium sp. | reverse complement strand
ACGGGCTGAGCCCGGCCAGTCTCACCGTCACCATCGGATTGGGGCCGTCGCTGTTCGGGGATCGCTTCGGGCTGGCCGCGCGGCGCCCCGCCGTGTTTACCGACCTGCCCCCGCTCAACGGGGACAATCTGGATCCTCGCCTCCATGGTGGCGACCTGTCGGTGCAAGCCTGCGCCGACGATCCGCAGGTGTGCTACCACGCCGTGCGCAACCTGGCCCGCCTTGGCCGCAACATCGTGTCACCGTTCTGGGCGGTGCTGGGCTTCGGACGAGCCTCGGCCGGCCCCGGCCAGCACACCCCACGAAACCTGTTGGGATTCAAGGACGGTACCCGCAACACCAGCACCGAGGCGGAGTATGCCCGATTTGTGTGGGTCGACAACAGCGACCAGCCCTGGATGAACGGGGGAACCTATCAAGTCGTCCGCAAAATCCGGATGCTGCTGGAGACATGGGATGTCGACCGGATCGGCAATCAGCAGAGGATCTTCGGCCGTAACAAAGAAGAAGGGGCGCCGCTGAGCGGAAAGGCGGAATTCGATGCGCCGGATTTCACCGCCAAAGACGCCGACGGCAATCCGCTCATCGATCCCTTGTCCCACGTCGGATTGGCGGCGAGGGAAAACAACGACGGCATCATGATCCGTCGACGCTCCTACAACTACACCGACGGCCTCGACGCCAACGGCCAACTCAACGCCGGTTTGTTGTTCGTCTCGTATCAAAAAGATCCGCAGAATTTTATTCGCCTGCAGAATCGCCTCGGGGCCAACGACCTGCTCAACGAGTACATCCGTCACATCGGATCAGCTATCTTCGCAGTGCCGCCCGCACCTGCCGAAGCCCACTACATCGGGCAAAGTCTGTTCGGCTGAGCAACTCGGTCTTCCCCTGCCGCTCAACATATTTCATCCCAGCCGGATCTAACGCCGGCCGCCCGAACCGGTTTCCCCATCGGGCCGTAGCAGGAAGTCGGCGATGATCGCCGCCATGGCGTCGATTGCGCCGCGGGCCATGACTTCGTAACCGTGGGTGCTCAGCGTGGGCAGGCAGAGCAGCCCCGCCCGCGGTGTCAGCCCGTTGGCCTTGGCGTGGGCGGCGTCGGACATGAATGCGCCCAGCACGGCCGCCTGGGGCGCCAGCCCCCGATCGGTCGCGATCCGCATCAGCCGCTCGGCGACGTCCTTGTCGTAGACACACAGGGCGTCGTTGTAGCCGACGATCGGACCGCCGGTGACGCTGGTCGCGTACTCCTGCTGGGTAGGCCCGACCTCCAGGCAAGGGTGAGTGTGCCTGGCAGGCCGGCGGTGGCGTAACAGCCGCCGACGCCACCGATCTCCTCGTTGGTGGTGAATACCAGGTAGCCGTCCTCGACGGGTCGCTGCCCGGCTTCTCGCAGCAGCCGAGCGGCGCGCAGCAGGGCTGTCACCGCGGCGCGGTCGCCGACAAAATACGAGCCCACGTACTCGCCGATCTCGACCGGTGATCTCCGCTCCGACGCACACCCGTGTGCCGGCGTGCACGCCCGCGGCGGGTTGCCGTCGAAGGGGTGCGCCGTGCGAGATTGACGAACGGTTGATGCTTACCCAACGAGCCGTGAACAGTCCCAACGGGTTCCGGCAAAAGTCCTCTGTCCCGGGGACTAAAGCCTCACGACCGATGACCCCCTCGGTTTGTAGCGTCGCTCGTGACGAAAGGAGATCGAATGTCAACACCCGTTAAGCGTCACGGCATCGTCGTCGCGGTCGACGGCTCGCCCGCATCCAATTCCGCCGCATGTTGGGCTGCCCGTGACGCGGCGCTCCGAAACATTCCGCTGACCGTGGTCCACGCGGTGGCGACCCCGACCGCGACCTGGCCACCGGTTCCATACCCCGACTCTTTGGCGGTAAGGCTGGAAGACGAGGGCAAGAAGGCCGTCGTGCACGCGATCAAAATCGCCGAAGACGCAATGCCGGGAGACCAGAAGGTCGTCATCAACAGGGAGTTGGTGTATGCGACTCCGGCGCTGGCACTGATCAAAATGTCCGATGAGGCGGAGATGATCGTCGTGGGCACCGCCGGACGCGGACTGCTGGCCCGGAGCCTGCTCGGTTCGGTCAGTTCGACGGTGGTGCGGCACGCGAAATGTCCGGTCGCGGTCATCCGTGACGAAGATCTGCCGGACCCGCACGCTCCCATCGTGGTGGGAATCGACGGCTCGCGGGCTTCTGAATTGGCGACGGCGATCGCGTTCGACGAAGCGTCTCGCCGGGGTGTCGAACTGATGGCCGTGCACGCCTGGAGTGACCTCACGATGATCGAACTTCCCGGCTTGGACTGGTCGGCGGTGGAGGCGGAAGCGGAGCGCAGTTTCAGCGAACGTCTGGCGGGCTGGCAAGAACGCTATCCCGACGTGGCGGTGCACCGCATCCTTGTGTGCGACCGGCCGGCGCGACAGCTCGTCGAAAAATCAGAATCCGCTCAGCTCGTCGTCGTGGGCAGTCATGGCCGAGGTGGATTGACCGGCATGCTCGGCTCGGTCAGCAACACGGTCGTGCACTCGGTTCGGAGGCCTGTGATCGTCGCTCGGCCCTGAAAAGACGGTAGTTGTCCACGCGCACAGCGCGGCAACATCACATCCGGCGCGCATCACGGTTCGGTCCGGGCGCACGATCGCCGCGGAGGCCCGGCCCCGCCGCAACCATGTTCCGAGTGCGCTGTCAGGTTGGGCAACCACCACGACGGCTCCGCGCCGGCGAAGCGATGTTTCGGCCTCGGCGGCCGGCGGTCTGGTCGTGATCACCGCGAAGCCGTTGCCAAGGATGTCGTCCAGCCGATGACCATCGGGCAGAAGCGGATTCGGGCACAGCGTGCCGGCGAGGTGGTGCCGTCGGCGGGCTTTGTGCACCAGCGCCGAAGAGTGCAACGCCGGTGTGGTGGAGTCGACGACCTTGTCACGCAGGCGGGGGACCAGTCGCAGCCTGGGCAATACCAGGCGGCGCACCAGGTTACCCAGGTGGCCGCCGCCGGTCATCGACCGACCGACATTGAGCGCCAGCCGAATCATGGCCCGGGCGTGCGGTTTGCGCTCCTGCTCGTAGCTGTCCAGAACGTTTGCCGCTAGCGCGCCGTCGCGGACTCCGGCAATCTTCCAGGCAAGGTTCATCGCATCCCGCAGTCCTGCTCCCATGCCCTGCCCGATGAATGGGGGAGTGAGATGCGCCGCGTCACCGAGGATGAAGATGTTGCCCCGGCGCCACCGGTCGGCGATCTGGGCGCGGAACGTGTACTCGGTGAGACGCAGCAGAGTCAGTTCGCTGTCCCCGACATCGCCAGTCCACGGCGCGATCAGTGGCCGTAATGTGCTCAGGGTGCCGAAGTCGTCAGCGCATTCGCCGGGCAGCAACTGGAACTCCCACCGGTAGCGGGACGCCCCAACGCGCATGTACGTCCCCGCGCGAACCGGGTCGCACACCTGATGCACGCCTTCCCACTGGTGCAGGTCGGCATCGGTGGCGACATCGACAACCAGCCAGCGCTGCTCGAATTTCAAATCTCGCATGGCTGAACCGATCTGCGCGCGAACCAGGCTGTTGGCACCGTCGCAGCCCAGCACGTACTCGGCGTCGATCTGGTGAACCTGGCCGTCGCGGCGGTCGGTGAAGGTGACACGCACACCTTCTCCGCTGTCGGTCACCGCGCTAACGTCGGCGTCGCCGCGTAGTTGGACGTTCGGGAAGCGCGTGAGATTTGCGCGCAGCAGGGCCTCCAACTCCGGTTGGTCGAACATGTTCGCCTGGGGGAAGCCGTTGCGGCTGCGGGAGGTGTCGCGGTTGAACTCGGCCAGCACCCTGAATCGGTTGTC
>DATKEW010000257.1:0-2349 GCA_035511785.1 Mycobacterium sp. | reverse complement strand
GCCCGCCTTGAGCATTCGGGCGGTGTGGACGGTGGCCTCGCTACCGGTGATGCCCTGGACGATGGCCTTGTTGTCCTTGTTCAGAAAGATAGACATGGGTCATATTCCTTTCAGGCGCTTGCCAACTCGGCGGCCTTATCGGCGGCCTCGTCCATCGTGGGTACCAGCGTCACCAGGGGGTGGTTGGCCTCGGTGAGGATGCGACGGCCTTCGTCGACGTTGTTGCCGTCGAGGCGCACCACCAGCGGCTTGTTGGCGTCGTCGCCCAGAATTTCCAACGCCTTCACGATCCCGGTGGCCACCGCGTCACACGAGGTGATCCCACCGAAGACGTTGACGAACACACTTTTCACCTGTGCGTCGTTCAAAATCACCTCCAACCCGGCCGCCATCACCTCGGCCGAGGCGCCGCCGCCGATGTCGAGGAAGTTGGCGGGCTTGACCCCGCCATGCTTCTCGCCGGCATAGGCCACCACGTCCAGCGTCGACATCACCAATCCGGCGCCGTTGCCGATGATCCCGACCTGACCGTCGAGCTTGACGTAGTTGAGGTTGTGCTCCTTGGCTTTGAGCTCGAGCGGGTCGGTGGCGTCGCGGTCCTCGAACTCGGCGTGGCCGGGCTGACGGAAGTCGGCGTTGGCGTCCAGGGTGACCTTGCCGTCCAGCGCCAGAATCTGGTCGTCCGGCGTCCGCACCAGCGGGTTTACCTCGACCAATGTGGCGTCTTCGGCGACCAACACCTCCCACAGCTTCGAGATGGTGACCGCCGCCGAGTCGAGCACCTCGGCAGGCAGGTGACCCTGCTCGGCGATCGACCGGGCAAACGCGAGATCGACTCCCTTGACCGCATCAACCGGCACCTTGGCCAGCCGCTCTGGCTTGGTCGCCGCGACCTCTTCGATCTCCATGCCGCCCTCCACCGAGCACATCGCCAGGTAGGTGCGATTGGCTCGGTCGAGCAGGAAAGAGATGTAGTACTCCTCGGCGATGTCGCTGGCCTCGGACACCAGCAGCTTCTTGACGATGTGGCCCTTGATGTCCAGACCGAGGATGTTCTTTGCGTGGGTGTAGGCGTCTTCGGCGGTCGCGGCGTATTTCACGCCACCCGCCTTGCCCCGGCCACCTGTCTTGACCTGGGCTTTCACCATCACCGGCCGACCGATCTCCTCAGCGATCGCCTTGGCGCCTTCGGGAGTATCGGTGACACGGCCGGGTGTCGTCGGGACGTTGTGCTTGGCGAACAGCTCTTTCGCCTGGTACTCGAAAAGATCCATGGCTCACTTCTATGTGTCGGCCTATATGTAAGCGAACTCGGTTTTCCGTTGCCCGCTTGCGGGAACTGTATCGACACGGCTCGGAGGTTCCGTCGTCGGTATCCGCGGATGTGGCAGATCTCACCGCAGGCCCTGAAGTGATTCAAATCACATTCATCGGCGGATTTCCGGCTCGGCTTGCGATGGCCCGCGCTCGGCGGTTAACGTCTCAGGGTCCAGATAACGTTATGGTTACGCTCCGAGGGACAATCAGGTTGACCCACCCCAGCCTTGCACGGTCTCTTGCGCCAGAAGGCGCTCGGCATTCGCGCGACCGTAGGTTGGAACTCGACCGCAACGAAGTCACCGACATCATCCCGTTCAATGAGTTCGGCAACCTCGATGACCTGGACTTTAGCGATAACACCGCCTTCGACAAGGAAGCGCAGGTCCTGCGGGCGCCCGAGCTCGACGACCTGGACGACACCGACAATCTCACTGTCCTGCCGCTGGCCGGCCCCAGCGAGGTCGAGACGAGTGTCCTGCCTCGGGCCGACTCGCACCGGCCGGAGCTGCGCAGCCGTCGAAGCGATCCGGATCTGCGCGGGCGTCGAGGACAGCATCGCAAGCAGCTGAGTGGTCCGGCGCGTGGCCACGTGTTGATCGGCGCCATGGCCGCCGGTGCCGCGGCCGCCGCTGCGCATTCCGCCACCCACACTTCTGGTCACTCCAGGGCCGAGACGGTGCTGGCCGCCGACACGGCGACGATGAACGGCGCGCCCGCCAGCACGTCGGCCCGCGGCATGCAGATGGTCGCCGTCCGGCCCGCCGCGAACGTCGCAGTGCACAACGCCGAGCTGGCCAAGGGCGTCGCGTTCGCCCAGGAGCGCGCGCAGCGCGAGGCCCGACTGCAGCAGCCGCTGTTCGTCATGCCGACGAAGGGCATATTCACCTCGGGTTTCGGGTACCGCTGGGGCGTGCTGCACGCCGGTATCGACCTCGCGAACTCGATCGGCACCCCGATCAGGGCGGTATCCGACGGGGTTGTCATCGACGCGGGACCGACCGCCGGCTACGGCATGTGGGTCAAACTCCG
>DATKEW010000256.1:0-2824 GCA_035511785.1 Mycobacterium sp. | reverse complement strand
CCCGAGACAATTGCGTCGTGTGGCTAATCCGGCTCTTAGCAGGAGGACTCAGCGCTGGACATGCTGATAGCTTTGCCGTCAGCAAGGCGAGGTAGGAGCGGCGCTCTACCGCACGACGCTGTTCAGCCATAGCTCCTCGGTGTGGTCGCGGAAGGTGGCCAGCGCGAGAGTGTCGTCGCGACGCCGAATGGCCGACTTACTCATGCTGGCCCACACGGGGTGGCCGTCTTTATGTGCTAGCTGGACAAGCCGCTCGGGGTGGGCACGAACCAGCACGACCGCGGAGTGATGGGTGGCCAGGCTGCAGAAGATGTCCCTGAACTTCATCGCCAATAGCTCGTCGGGCGCGTGGCCCAGCATGTCGCAGAACGCACCATTGGCGAACAGGATGGTTCCCTCGCAGTCAACGGCCAGGGTCGGCCCCGGCAGCCGCTCCAAGACGACCAGAGCCGGCATCTGCTGCAGCACCTCTAGGGGCGATTGGTCAACTGGCCTCGGGCGTCGCCGCTCGGGCGCCGCGTAGAAGCGCTCGAGACGCCGGACGCCGCTGGCTGTGGGAGTGTTCGCACCCATAGATTTCCCTTACCATCTCATCGTTCGATTCGCTAACCGACTGTTACGCCCGCCGGGTTTGCTGAACGGAACTAGTTTTGCAGGAAGCGGCTAGTGAGGAATCGGGGGTTTCCCTAAGGTCGGGGCAAACCGCAGCCCCTCATCCCGCGCAACTCGGGTTATCCGAGCCGCCACATCGGAGCTAAGCCGCTCCAGAGGGATGCCAGCGCGCCGGCACGCCTGGACGACAATGTCTGGCGAGCACGCGGCAAAGACGCCGTAGATGACCTCGTCGGTGGGCACCGCCAGTGTCACAAGCAGTTTCACCAATGCGCCCTCCACACACATCGCGGCTGCGACGGCATCGAGTTCGGCCACGGTGTCATCGAGCGGCTGCTGGGTGACCTCCGGCCGATACCACTCTGCGAGATAGCACGCAACCTGCGGCGCTGCCCTGCCCACTCAGTAGACACTAGTGATCCGCGGCACCTGGCGAATCGGGTGTTTCCCTAACGTTGAGTTGCCTCATCCACTGCCCGAGTTCTGCGCGTGAGTGGATGCCGAGTTTGCGGTAGACGCGGGCCAGGTTGTGTTCGACGGTCTTGGGACTGATGAATAAGGCGGCCGCGACGTCGCGGTTGGTCATGCCGGAGGCCGCAAGTTCGGCCACCCGCCGTTCGGTGGGTGTGAGCCCGGGCTCGCGGGCGGGGCTGACTTTGGTGCGTGCGAGCTCGGCGCGGGCGTGTTCGGCCCAAAGCGGGGTTCCCATGCCTTCGAATGCGCGCAACGCCTCGTGCAGGGTCGCCGCTGCGGCTTCTTTCCTGCGCTGCCGACGCTGTAGCTGGCCGAGCAGCAACTGGGTGCGGGCGCGTTCGAAAGGCATGGGTAGCCGCTGGTGCTCGGTCATCGCTTGGTGGGCGACGTGTTCGGCGGCTACGACGTCACCCCGGGCGGCCAGCCACATGCTGCGGCAGCGCGCGCCGACGGCCAGCATCCAGGCGCGGTCGAGCTGGCTACCGTTACGTTCCAGCGCCTCGATCAGCGGCTCGGCGTCGTCGAAGCGACCGAGCGCGACCATCGCCTCGACCGCGTCCGGGATGTACCAGGCAGTGAGGATCTCGGTGCCCGGAATCGTGTTGAAGACCGATACGACCGGCTGCAAGATGGTCAGCGCTTCGGCGTACCGACCAAGCGAAACCTCCAGAAATCCCAACGTCATGGTCGGCCAGTAACTCGGCAGCCGGGGCGAGCTGCCTCGCTGGGCGGTTTTCATGGCTTCATGAGCGTCGGCGCGGGCGTCGCGCTCACGCCCGGTGTAGGCGGCGACTGCTGCCCGCAGGCTCAACGGAATCACGAGAACATGGTCACCGCCCAGCTGTTCGGCCCGCTCCACGGCGTCGTTGGCAACGTCTGCGGCATCGCCGAAGCGTCCCTGCCAGATATCGATCCATGTGCTATATCCGGCAACGGCCACTATGTCGCCTTCGGCGCCGCGTTCGACGCAGCGCTGCCGTATGGCATGCATTTGGGGGCGGGCTTCCTCGAGTCGACCCGTGCAGGCCAGTATCAGGGCATTGATGGCGCTGGCGCGGAACGGAATTGGCACGTCGATGTCGGGGTCCTCCAGTTCGAGCGCGCGCCTCAGATCGTGTTCGTCGAACCCTTGTCCGTGGGTGAAGCTCGCCCGCACCGACATCGCGAGCGCCTGACTGGTCAGCGTCGGAAGGTCGAGTCCGTCGGCAACCGTCACCGCTTGGCGCGCGTGTCGTAATGATTCGCCGTATTCGTCGACGTTGAGTTGAACAAACGACAGCATGAGCAGAGTCTGCACCAGCACCACAGGATTGCCTTTGGCGTCGTCGAGCGCAGCCTTCAGTCGATCGGCGGCCTGCAGGAAGCTGTTGTCGTAGATACGCATTCCGGCAAGCAGGTCGAACGCGATTGCCCGGACCGGGCCGGGCGTCATCCCATCGATGGTCGGCGCGAGAATCGCTTGGGCTCGGTCGGTATCGCCGGCCTGGAAACGGTGCTGGGCCGCCCGTATTCGACGCGATGCCGTGTCACCACCGAGCCCGATGGCCAACTCGATCAACTCCGCCGCTGCCGCGGGCGCTCCGCGAGCCAGCGCCGCATCGGCGGCTTCGTCAAGAGCCCGAAGTGTTACTGGATCCGCGCGAGTGGTGGCTAGCCCGAGGTGCCGGGCTTTCAGCTCGGGCAGGGTCACAACGTCGGCCAGCGCCCGATGCATCTTGCGGCGGCGGGCCGGACCGGC
>DATKEW010000255.1:0-19216 GCA_035511785.1 Mycobacterium sp. | reverse complement strand
GAGGTGTTTCGCAGATTCCCGTACCCGCCGGCCAAGTAGCCGGCGAACGGCTCAGCGCGGACGCGCGGAAGGTGCCCGGGAGCAAACCAGCCCGGTAATGGGGCCCTAGGACTCGCAGGCGATGCCGTCGTTGTCCCGGTCCAGCTTGGGCTGGTAGGCGGGGTCGCCCTTCGAAATGTTGTACCGGCCGTCCTTGTGTGCCTCGGTGCAATTGGCGTACGGCGGCCCTGCCTGCGCGGCGGGTGCGATGGTCACGCCGATACCGAGACAAGCGGCAATTGTGGCCATTGCGGCCACGAAAATACGACGCCGGGCGTATGCCTTCTTGGTACCGACCACGGTGCAAGGCGTCAGTCAAAGCCAAGTCGAAGACCTGCGACACAATCAGATTGAACCCGCACTGCGCAACGGCGATTGGAGCGGTGCAGCCGTCGCGGCTGCTAACGGTCTGGATAGTGCGGCGGGTTAGACCCGGTATTCGGTTCCCTTCCCCTGACGCATTGTGAGACACGGATAAGGGTGTATTAGTCATACATTCTTTGATTGGAACTGGGCTGTGTTTGTCGTCGGTTCTCAAAAGGGGCTCGCGGGGCCTAACCGGGCCTCCAGTTGGTCAGCCAATGCGAGTGCTTCCTCACCTAGCCTGCGGGCCTGATCCACGGTTAGGTGTTGGACGCCGTTTAGGTCGATGATGATCCGGTGCTCGCGCTCGAACAGGGCGCCGTGACGCCAACTCGCGTCGCAGCAGATGCCGATCCAGACGGGGCCGATGTAACGTCCCTGCTGTAATCCTTGGAATGCGGTCATATGCCCTCCTTCCTTTTGAGGGCTGCGGCGGGAGTCCTAGTCTGATGATTACTCCCGCGTGGCCGGCGGTGCCTGGGTGCGATCATACCGACGATACGCTTGAAGTCGTCTTTTACGTACTAAATGGTTGGATCTGAAGTTATACCGGACTTCTAGTCTGGAGGGCTCCGCGCCATGAAAAGGTGTCTTAATCCAACATTTCTCGAGATGAATCGGGCCGCCCCCGAGGAGAGCAGGGGCGGCCCGATCAACTACTCAGACGCGTATTGCAGCATCGGCTCGTAAGACGCCGGTCCGTCGGGCGGCACGATGGTAAGACTCGTCGCCCGGATTCGATAGCGGGTCCCGTCCGTCGGATTTGTTACGTCGAAGCCTCCCGAGGAGCGCACGGCGTTTGCGAGTTCGATGCTCGCGCCATCACTGAGGCGGACGCCGCGATAGTAGAAGTTTCCGGGCTGGATTTGGCATACCACCACCACGGACTGGGTGGTGCGGCCCATGACAGCTGGCTGATTTCCCGAATCGCAGCGAGCACCGGGATAAGCGGTCCAGCCAAGGTCATCGGTTCCCGGCAGGCTGCTAATGCTTAGCTGCGCAGTTGTGGTTGCCGCCTTCGGTATCGGCGTCGGGGTGGTCGTCATCCACGCTGGGGGCGGGGGTGCGGCCCACGACGCTGGAGGGTTCGTTACCGGCAGAGGTGCCGCGGTGTCATCGTGCTTCCGCACCACCGCCCAGCCGATGAAGCCGATCGCCAGCGCGACCACACCTGTGCATACGAGGAGCACCGCGGCGTGACCCCATGTCAGGCGCCAAGACTGGCGCAATGGTTCAGTCTCGGGCTCCTCTTTCGACCAAGCGTGGGCCGGGCCGGCTTGAGCGGCCGGCGGGAGCAGATCTGTCTCGTCGCTCGGTCCCGTGCCGGCGGAAGTGGGCGCGCTGTCGGCGCTATCGTCGTCGGAGGTCATACCCCGTCTTCTTCGTCGGTAATTTTGCATTGGCATTGTGCCCGAGGGGGTTTTCAGGCGCTGCGTTATTGGCAAGATCAGCCGAATGAGGATCGGGCCGCCCCGAGACCTTTTTACTTTGTCGGGGAGTGGTTGGGTTGCTTTGGCTGTGGTTCACAGACTGGCTTGGAGGGGCCCTCGCCCACTTATGGGAGATGCCGTGGGCACATCGTGGGCACACTTGTCCGTCGGTAACAGATAACTGACGTGAATTACCGTTATGTATTCCAGCAGCTAGAGCCCGATCTAACTCTGCGAGCAGGTAGCCGACGAGAACCACGACTTCTTCTCCGGCTCCGGATCGTCGTACGTGATCGGCAAGGCCGTCGTCACCGAGGACGAGGACTGGGACTTCTGAAGTCGCTGGTCAGAAGCTTGATTGCTGGCCGCAGGGGCGGGCCCGATCAAGTAGTCAGGCGCGGACGATCATCTGGTTCCACTCGATTGCGGATCGCGCCGGCCGCACGGGTCGGGTGCGCTTAGACTTTCCTACGGCCAGTTGGCCTGTACACACTGCACTTGCGTAACGGCATCGTTCGGCTTGACTCCCATACCCGCCAATATCTGAGCTACTTGGGCAGGGGAGTCACCAGAATCGAGATCCGTCTCAATAACTCGAACGCTGTCCGACCACTCCCTCGCAGGACCCAGCGGCGGCTCCGCATCGCTTCCCATGCAACGAAGGTAACCTTTGGCGTCAGCGTGAGCAGACGACGCCCCCGTCAGCACAACCGGGGCGATGAGCAGGACGGCGATGGCCATGCCGACCGCCGCAGCGGCATAGATGATACGCATGCTCACATAAGTACCCAGCTATAGCGGTGGCTAAACCAGGACACACTGGTAAAGCGTTGTGCCGCAATCCAATTTGACTCTTGTGCAATTGGCGGGCCGAGCGATGGGTAACCAGCACACTGGTAAAGCGTTGTGCTGCAATCTAATTTGACTCTTGTGCAATTGTCGGGCCGAGCGGGCCGGTTGCCGGGTCCGACCCACCACGGCTCCACACTGATTACGACAACGGGCGCTGCCTTGGCCACAAAGATGAGCGATCTCCACGGTACGAAATCCGACGGGGACTACAGCCCGGACGCACTCCCGCACGACGCCGTAGGTGTCGGCAGGAACCTCATTGGACCACGAAAATCGTTGGAGTTCCTTGCCTTGCCCATAATCGAAGGGCTACAACACTTCTGGGAAGGTGGCGACGACGGCCGCTACGTGCAGTGCGTGCTGGCCACCCCCATCTATGTTGCTCACGCAGACTAGCTGACAATCGTTTGGAGCAACCCAGGACTGTCCCGCCCCTCCTTACGGCATGCCAAAAGTCGCGGCCGCGATCCGCGGTCTACGGGCACGGTGCTCGGTGGTGGCCAGAGAGTCCAGAGCCCGCTGCGCGGCCAAGCAGCTAATGGCCCGCTGCGCTAGTAAGACGACGATCAGCGATCTCATGGCGACCTCCACTCGCGTGCCCACATTTCGCCCACACTTGCCCGCTGAATTACCTGTTTGAGTGTGAGTGAGCTGTGATGTCTTTTCGCAAGTAGAGCCGTTTTCGACCGCCCCATCAGGTACCGGATGAGAACCACGACTTCTTCTCCGGCTCCGGGTCGTCGTACGTGATCGGCAAGGCCGTCGTCACCGAGGACGAGGACTGGGACTTCTAAGTCCGCAAGTGATTAGGTCGGGAGGCTTTGCCGGCCGGGCGTGGTCAGATATGTTGCGCCCGCGTGGGTGAATAAACCCTCGGCGTAATCGTCGTCATCACCGGCACGCGCAGCTTTACGCCGCCTCCGATCGGCATACGAATCGTGAAGTACACGATCTGCAAGTCGAGGCCCACCTGGATGCGCATCTGCCTCAAGGGCTGGGTCTGCACGCCCACGCCTAAATTCCCTAAGCGCGCCAGGCCGCGTTCGACCTGCTCGACCGGATCTTTCGAACTCGGCTCACTCAGTCCGCCCAGCCGTATGGCAGCGAGTGGCTTTCGGTTCTTCGCGCGCGGTGTTGTCATGGCCCGACTGTACGCTGCAGGACGAGTGCAGAACGATGAACATCGGCTTGACCAGCCTGGACTAGCCCCACGACGAGTTCTCTGCGTCGTCGGCCTTGGCTTTGTCTTCCACGAACCGCAGGTGACTGTCGTGCGCGGCCTGCCAGTGTCGATCTGCCTTTTCCTGCAACTGATGTGGCGGCCCCTCGTCGCCCTCGATGGCGGCGCGCCTCTGCGGCACGGTGCAGCGCATCCTCAGCGCGCTGACGCGCGAATCTCACCGACTCCGCGGACGGCCTCTCGCCAGCGGCTAACTCGGCTCTCCGCCGGCGCAGTTCCTCCACCCGCTGCTCGACCTTCGCCGTGCGGTCGGAAGAACTCGATCCAAGGGCGCCGCACCCCTCACTCATCACTGACTCCAATCACACAGCGGCGCCGGTTCCCCACCGCTTACTGCTGAAGCTTGGGCGGCATTGCCCGTCCCGTCAACGGTCTGCCATTTCTCGCAACCGCTGGGCCATGCGGCGGTCCTCCTGCGCGAACGCTCGATGGCGGGCCGCGTGTTCGCGGTACTCGGCACCACGCTCGCTGAATTCGGCGAGTTTCTCGTAGGACTTGGCAGTCCGGTCGTGGCTGACGGCGGACCTTTCGAAGCTCTCAGCCGCGGATCGCTGCCCCAGCTTCGCCTGTCTGCGCACCTTTTCGACTTCTTGCCCAACGCGGAATGCTTCGTTGGCGGCCCATAGGTTCGGGTCGGATTTGAACTCCAGGCTGCTGTCCGTGTGGGCCATCAGCGCCTCCTTGAAGTCCATTGCGGAATTGACGCTTCTCGCGCCGCTCAAACCGCTCGGCGAAGATCGGTGCGAAAGCGGCACCGAGCGGTGCTGACGTGGGACTTCTAAAGGTGAACGCCGCATGAATTGTCTGGATGGAGTGCCGCGACAGTGGCGCGGGTGTTGGACCTACCGTGAAAAACTAGTGAGGTGACGACATCCGGCTCTTCTCACAATCATCCCCATTTTCTGCGATCGGTAATCCGTTGGCTGCAGGTCGGATATCCCGACGGTGTGCCCGGACCCGATCAGGTGCCGTTGCTGGCACTGCTGCGCAGCACGCCGCTCTCCGCCGATCAGCTCAAAGAGGTAGTAGGCAGCCTCACTCGGAAGGGGTCGCCAGCAGCAGCTGACGGCGTGATCGACGGCAATGAGATCGCTCAAACCATCTCTGAGTTGACCCGCCGGGATCCAGGCCCCGAGAACGTCCGGCGGGTGGCCGCCACGCTGGCCGCCGCCGGTTGGCCGCTGGCCGGGATCGACGTCAGCGAGGTTATTCCGGGTGATGAAGACGGGGAGGCGGCCGAAGAGATTGCGTCGTCCCGCGCTCCGTCACAAGCGTGAGATGTCGATGACGAAGCGGTAGCGCACGTCGCTGGCCAGCACGCGCTCGTAGGCTTCGTTGATGTAATCCGGCTCGATGAGCTCGATTTCGGGCGTCACACCATGCTCGGCGCAGAAATCCAGCATCTCCTGCGTCTCGGCGATCCCGCCGATGTTCGACCCGGACAGGCTGCGCCGCATCAGCGCCAGCGGGAATGCCGGTACTTCCATGGGGTGCTCGGGAATGCCGAGTTCGACGAGAGTGCCGTCGACGTCGAGCAGGTTCAGGTAGTCGCTGAGGTTCAGGTTGGCCGATACGGTGTTCAGGATCAGGTCGAAGCTGCCGCGCAAGTTGCGGAAGGTGTCGGGATCGGCCGTCGCGTAATAGTGGCTCGCGCCCAGGCGCAGTCCGTCTTCCATCTTCTTCAGTGACTGCGACAGCACCGTCACGTCGGCGCCCATCGCCGCGCCGAGCTTGACGCCCATGTGACCCAGGCCGCCCAGGCCGATGATCGCAAGCCGTGTGTTCTCGCCGGCATTCCAGTGCCGCAGCGGCGAAAACAGTGTGATGCCGGCGCACAGCAGCGGCGCCGCCTTGTCCAGCGGCAGCGAGTCGGGGATCCGCACAACGAAGTTCTCGTCGACGACGACTGCCTGGCTGTAGCCGCCCTGGGTTGACGTGCCGTCTTTGTCGATCGAGTTGTAGGTGAAGGTCGCGCCCGGTTTGCAGTACTGCTCGAGCCCGGCCTTACAGCTGCTGCACTGACCGCAGGAGTTCACCATGCAGCCCACGCCCACGTGATCGCCCACCTTGTACTTGGTGACCTCGGAGCCCACCTCGGTCACCACGCCGGCGATCTCATGGCCGGGGACCACGGGGTAATTCGGTTGGCCCCACTCGGCTTTGACGGTGTGGATGTCGGAGTGGCAGATGCCGGTGAATTTGATGTCGATCGCGACGTCGTGCGGACCCGGGTCACGGCGGGTGATGGTGGTCTTGGTCAACGGTTCGGTCGCCGACGTTGCGGCGTATGCCGAGACAGTGCTCATAGCAAATCCTTCTTCGATTTCGTTGCGTCCCAGAAAAGCTTAGTTAAGTGAGGGTTTCAGGCCAATCGGCCCGGCGCTAATTGATCGGGGCGTTGACCATGCGGAGGTCGTCCACGATGCCCCGGGCCGCGAGCACGCCCTCGCCGGTCTGCCATACCTCGTCGTTGACCACATAAACCCGGTTGTCGTGATTGGCCGACAGCTTGCGCCACGGGTCGCTGTCCAGGATGGCGGCGGCGCGGTCCGCGGCGGCGGGTGTGGCGCACGACACGTAGATGACGTCGGCGTCGGCGACGGAGAAATCCGCCTTCGCGAGGTCGGCATCGGTGGCACCCACCTCGACGTAGGCCTTGTCGGTGAACCGCTGCGCGGCGGGCCGGTCCACCCCGACCGCGGTGAGCACGCTGGCCGGGAAGTTGTTGGACCCGTAGACCCGGATGCTGTTGGTGGTCAGCTGGACAATCGACGCCTGGAAGTGGGCCGCGTCGTGGCTGGCACCGATCTGAGTGGCCCGCTGTGTGAAACCGTTGAGCAACCCGTCGACGGCAGCGCCGCGTGCGGTGGCGGCGCCGACGCCACGAAGGTTGTCTTGCCAGGCTGCGCCCGGCGCTGCGGTGAACACCGTCGGGGCGATCGCCGCCAGCTGCGGGTACAACTTCGGCGTCAATCCTTGCGAGCCCAGGATCAGATCCGCGTGAGCCGCGGCGATCCCCTTCAGATCGGGGTTGCTGCGCGTTCCGACCCCGGGCAGGCCGTGCACGGCGTTGCCCAGGTAGGAAGGCTGGCTCGAGGAGCCGTCCGGCAATGCGGCGGCGACCACCCTGGATTGCAGGCCAAGCGCGCACAGGGCGTCGAGCTGATCACCGGAGAGCACCACGATGCGCTGCGCCTCGGCGGGCACCTGAACGACGTCCGGGGTGACGCCGGCAGCGTTGTGGGCCTGCCGCGTCGGCGGCCCCGGGTCGGCCGCGGCCGTGTCCCGTGCGCACGACTCGTCGGGCCGGCGGTCGTTTCCCAGCACCCCGGCCCCCGCGATTTGGGTGGTGGGCGTGATCAGCGATCGGGTCGATGCCTTGGGACCGGATCCGGACCCGCATCCGATGCACGCCACCACCACCGCAGCCGCCACTGTCGCCGCCGAGGCGGCAGCCGTGATCGATCGCCTCCCGCCGAATCGCACGAGTTCGACGCTAACATCCGACCAGCTCGCACCCGTCCGCCGAGACGACTCGCCGACGCCGGTGAGGCATTTACGACAGTTTGTAGGACCAGGCCTCCCACAGACCTGAACGAACGCTAAGATTCCAGTCATTACTGGGTTCTGGGCCCCGTGCTGGATGTTTGGAGGAGCTGTTGACAGCTGAAGCGCCCCCGCTGGGAGAACTCGAAGCCGTCCGCCCGTACCCGGCCAGGACCGGTCCCAAAGGGAACCTCGTCTACAAACTGATCACCACCACCGATCACAAGCTGATCGGCATCATGTACTGCGTCGCCTGCTTCATCTTCTTCTTCATCGGCGGTCTGCTGGCGCTGTTGATGCGTACCGAGCTGGCCGCGCCGGGCCTGCAATTCCTGTCGAATGAGCAGTTCAACCAACTGTTCACCATGCACGGCACGATCATGCTGCTGTTCTACGCCACACCGATCGTGTTCGGCTTCGCCAACCTGGTGCTGCCGCTGCAGATCGGCGCACCCGACGTCGCATTCCCGCGGCTCAACGCCCTCTCGTTCTGGTTGTTCTTGTTCGGCGCCACGATGGGGATGGCCGGTTTCATCTGCCCGGGCGGGGCGGCCGACTTCGGCTGGACCGCCTACACCCCGTTGACCGACGCCATCCACTCACCAGGCCCCGGCGGTGACCTGTGGATCATGGGTCTGATCGTTGCCGGTCTGGGCACCATCCTGGGCGGGGTCAACATGATCACCACCGTCGTCTGCATGCGAGCACCCGGGATGACGATGTTCCGGATGCCGATCTTCACCTGGAACATCCTGGTGACGTCCATCCTGGTGCTGATCGCGTTCCCGTTGCTGACCGCGGCGCTGTTCGGGCTGGCCGCCGACCGCCACCTGGGGGCTCACGTCTACGACCCGGCCAACGGCGGAGTTCTGTTGTGGCAGCACCTGTTCTGGTTCTTCGGCCACCCCGAGGTGTACATCATCGCGCTGCCGTTCTTCGGGATCGTGAGCGAAGTGATCCCGGTGTTTTCCCGCAAGCCGATCTTCGGCTACACCACGCTGGTGTACGCGACGCTGTCGATCGCCGCGCTGTCGGTCGCGGTGTGGGCGCACCACATGTTCGCCACCGGAGCCGTTCTGCTGCCGTTCTTTTCGTTCATGACGTATCTCATCGCGGTGCCGACCGGGATCAAGTTCTTCAACTGGACCTTCACAATGTGGAAGGGCCAGTTGAGCTTTGAGACGCCGATGCTGTTCTCGGTCGGCTTCATGGTGACGTTCCTGTTGGGTGGTCTGACCGGCGTGCTGCTGGCCAGCCCGCCGCTGGACTTCCACGTGACCGACAGCTATTTCGTGGTCGCGCACTTCCACTACGTGTTGTTCGGCACCATCGTGTTCGCCACGTTCGCCGGCATCTACTTCTGGTTCCCGAAGATGACCGGCCGGTTGCTCGACGAGCGGCTGGGCAAGCTGCATTTCTGGTTGACGTTCATCGGCTTTCACGTGACGTTCCTGGTGCAGCACTGGTTGGGCGACATGGGTATGCCGCGCCGCTACGCCGACTACCTGCCCACCGACGGCTTCCAGCCGTACAACGTCGTCTCGACGATCGGCGCCTTCATCCTGGGCGCATCGATGTTCCCGTTCGTCTGGAACGTCTTCAAGAGCTGGCGCTACGGCGAGGTCGTCACCGTCGACGACCCATGGGGCTACGGCAATTCGCTGGAGTGGGCGACCAGTTGTCCGCCACCGCGGCACAACTTCACCGAGCTGCCCCGGATCCGTTCGGAGCGCCCGGCATTCGAGTTGCACTATCCGCACATGGTGGAACGGCTTCGCGCCGAGGCACATGTGGGACGAGCGCATGGGCCTTCCGACAAGGACGTCACCCGGATGGACGACGTCAACGTGCGGAGCTGATGGCCTGCATGGGCGGCTGCCGAGGGTGAACTCACCACTCAAGGTGTCGGTGCTGATCACCGTCACCGGCGTGGATCAGCCAGGTGTGACGTCAGCGCTCTTCGAGGTGCTGTCACGGCACGGAGTCGAGCTGCTCAACGTCGAACAGGTGGTGATCCGCGGCCGCCTGACACTGGGTGTGCTGCTGTGCTGTCCGCCGGACGTCGCGGACCGCGGTGTATTGCGCGACGACGTGGAATCCGCCATCCGCGGCAAGGGTCTGGACGTCAGCATCGAGCGCAGCGATGACGTCCCGATCATCCGGGAACCGTCGACCCACACCATTTTCGTGCTGGGCCGGCCGATCACGGCTCGGGCGTTCGGCGCGGTGGCTCGGGAGGTGGCGGCGCTGGGCGTCAACATCGACCTCATCCGCGGCGTCTCCGACTATCCGGTGACCGGCCTGGAGTTGCGGGTTTCGGTGCCGCCGGGGGCGGATGGCCCGCTGCGGACCGCGCTGACACGGGTGGCGGGCGACGAGGGCGTCGACGTTGCGGTGGAGGAATACAGCCTGGAACGGCGTGCCAAACGGCTCATCGTGTTCGACGTCGATTCGACGCTGGTTCAGGGCGAGGTCATCGAGATGCTTGCGGCCCGGGCGGGCGCCCAGGGCGCCGTCGCCGCGATCACCGAGGCCGCGATGCGGGGTGAGCTGGATTTCGCGCAGTCGCTCGAGCAGCGCGTGGCGACCTTGGCGGGCCTGCCCGCGACCGTGATCGACGAGGTCGCCGATCAGCTGGAGCTGATGCCCGGCGCCCGGACTACGCTGCGGACGTTGCGGCGCTTGGGTTTTCACTGTGGCGTGGTGTCCGGGGGTTTCCGCCGGATCATCGAACCGTTGTCCGAGGAGCTGATGCTGGACTTCGTTGCCGCCAATGAGCTCGAGATCGTCGACGGCATACTCACCGGCCGGGTCGTCGGCCCGATCATTGATCGGCCCGGCAAGGCCAAGGCGCTTCGGGACTTCGCGCACCAGGCCGGGGTTCCGATGGCGCAGACCGTCGCCGTCGGAGACGGCGCCAACGACATCGACATGCTCGCCGCGGCCGGACTGGGTGTGGCGTTCAATGCCAAGCCGGCATTGCGCGAGGTCGCCGATGCGTCGTTGAGCCACCCGTATCTGGACACGGTGCTGTTCCTCCTGGGTGTGACCCGCGGCGAGATCGAGGCTGCCGACGCCGGCGATCTTGGAGTGCGACGTGTGGAGATCCCTTCGGATTAGGGGTGGCCGCAGCGAGCTACCCGGCCGCTTTCGCGGCGTCGCGGTACGGCACGATGATCGGGTGCCCGGTCCCGAAAGCAGCACCCAAACTGGCCTCGACACACGGGAGGCCCCGGCCGACCCCGATTTGCTCATCGACATGAGGGATGTGTCGCTGCGCCGCAGCGGTCGGACCTTGGTCGGGCCGCTGGATTGGGCGGTCGAACTCGACGAGCGGTGGGTGATCATCGGCCCCAATGGGGCCGGCAAGACGTCGCTGCTGCGAATCGCCGCGGCAACCGAGTACCCGTCGTCGGGCGTCGCCTATGTGCTCGGTGAGCGGCTCGGCCGGGTCGACGTCACGGAGTTGCGTGCCCGGGTCGGTCTGAGTTCCTCGGCTCTGGCGCAGCGGGTGCCCGACGACGAGGTGGTGCGCGACCTCGTCGTCTCGGCCGGTTACGCGGTGCTGGGCCGATGGCGGGAGCGCTACGAGGACATCGACCACCAGCGGGCGATCGACATGCTGGAGAGCCTGGGCGCCGAGCACCTCGCGGAGCGCAGCTACGGGACGCTGTCGGAGGGTGAACGCAAACGGGTGCTGATCGCCCGTGCTCTCATGACCGACCCGGAACTGCTGCTGCTCGACGAGCCCGCCGCCGGTCTGGATCTGGGCGGCCGCGAGGAATTGGTGGCCAGGCTGACCGATCTGGCCGCCGACCCCGACGCTCCCGCCCTGGTGCTGGTCACCCACCACGTTGAAGAGGTTCCACCCGGCTTCAGCCACTGCCTGCTGCTGTCGGAGGGTCAGGCGGTCGCCGCGGGACTGCTGGCCGATGTGCTGACCGGCGAGAACCTGTCGACCGCGTTCGGCCAGTCGATCGCCCTGGAGGTTGTCGACGGACGCTATTTCGCGCGGCGGGTTCGCTCCCGCGCGGCCCACCGGAAGCTTTTATGACGACACTGCACGATGAGCCCCCACTGATTCCGAGGCCGGCGGCGACGGTGATGCTCGTCCGCGACGCGAGGGCCGGCTCGGGGGCCGGCTTGACCGTCTTCTTGATGCGCAGGCACTCGCGGATGGAATTCGCCGCCGGGGTGATGGTGTTTCCCGGCGGTGGCGTCGACGACCGCGACCGTAACGCCGACATCGCGTGGGCGGGGCCGCCGCCGCGGTGGTGGGCGCAGCGATTCGGCATCGAACCCGACCTGGCCGAGGCACTGGTCTGCGCCGCCGCCCGCGAGACCTTCGAGGAGTCGGGAGTGCTTTTCGCCGGGCCGGCCGGCGACCCGGAGGGCATCGTCGGTGACGCCTCGGCCTACCGCGACGCCCGCCGCGCGCTGGCCTCCGGCACGCTGTCGTTCGCGGATTTCCTGCGCCGGGAAAACCTGGAACTGCGATCCGACCTGCTGCGGCCGTGGGCCAACTGGGTCACCCCCGAGGCCGAGCGGACCCGCCGTTACGACACCTATTTCTTTGTGGCCGCGCTGCCCGAGGGTCAGCGCGCCGACGGCGAGAACACCGAATCCGACCGCGCCGGCTGGACGACGCCGCGGGCCGCCCTCGACGACTTCGCGACCGGACGTAACTTCCTGCTGCCGCCAACCTGGACCCAGCTCGACTCGCTGGCCGGCCGCACGGTGGCCGACGTGTTGGCGGTCGAACGACAGATCGTGCCGGTGCAGCCGCATCTTGAAATCCAGGGCGACAACTGGATTTTCGAGTTCTTCGACTCCGACCGCTACCACCAGGCCCGCAAATCGGGTGGGTCCATGGGGTGGCCGTTGTGACTAGCCCGGTGCGTGAGTTCGTCCATGTGGTGGTCAGCGACGGCCCCGGTGGCGAGGCCGGCGTGGCCACCCTTGTCCTGTCCCGACCGCCTACCAACGCGATGACCCGCCAGGTCTACCGGGAGACGGTGGCCGCGGCCGCCGAGGTGGGGCGGCGCGACGACATCGCCGCGGTGATCGTGTTCGGTGGCCACGAGATCTTCTCCGCCGGCGACGACATGCCCGAGCTGCGGACGCTGACCGCGCCCGAGGCCGATGTCGCGGCCCGGGTCCGCCGCGGGGCCGTCGACGCCGTCGCGGCCATCCCCAAGCCGACCGTCGCCGCGATCACCGGATACGCGTTGGGCGCCGGCCTCACCCTCGCGTTGGCCGCCGACTGGCGGATCAGCGGCGACAACGTGAAGTTCGGGGCGACGGAGATCCTGGCCGGCCTGGTCCCCGGCGGCGGCGGAATGGCCCGCCTGACCCGCGCGGCCGGGGCGAGCAAGGCCAAGGAACTGGTATTCAGCGGACGCTTCTTCGACGCCGAGGAGGCCTTGGCGCTGGGCCTGATCGACGAGATGGTCGCTCCCGACAACGTCTACGACACCGCCGTGGAATGGGCGCAGCGCTTCCTCGCCGGCCCGCCGCATGCGCTGGCCGCCGCGAAGGCCGGTATCGATGACGTCTTCGAACTCCGACCCGCCGCGCGCGACGCCGCCGAACGCCGCAGATATGTCGAGGTGTTCGCCGCTGGTCACCGCGGTGCCGACAAGCTCGATCCGGGTGGCGGTTAGGCTGCCCTGCATGACCAGGAGTTCGACTGACGCCGTTCCCAACCCGCGTGCCACCGCCGAGCAGGTCCAAGCCGCCCGCCACGACAGCAAGCTGGCCCAGGTCCTCTATCACGACTGGGAAGCCGAGACCTACGACGAGAAGTGGTCGATTTCCTACGACCAGCGCTGCGTCGACTACGCCCGGGATTGCTTCGACGCCATCGTGCCCGACGAGGTCCTTCGCGAGCTGCCCTACGACCGGGCGCTGGAATTAGGTTGTGGGACAGGGTTTTTCCTGCTGAACCTGATCCAGGCCGGCGTTGCGCGCCGCGGGTCTGTCACCGATCTCTCACCCGGCATGGTCAAGGTCGCCACCCGCAATGGGCGATCGCTGGGGCTGGACGTCGACGGCCGGGTGGCCGACGCCGAGGGCATACCGTACGAAGACAACACCTTCGATTTGGTCGTCGGGCACGCCGTGCTGCATCACATTCCCGATGTCGAGCTGTCGCTGCGTGAGGCGATCCGGGTGCTGCAGCCGGGCGGCCGGTTCGTGTTCGCCGGCGAGCCGACCAGCGTCGGCGACGACTACGCCCGCACTTTGTCCACGCTGACGTGGCGGATCGTCACCAACGCCACCAAGTTGCCCGGGCTGACCGGCTGGCGGCGTCCGCAGGCCGAGCTCGATGAGTCCTCGCGCGCCGCGGCGCTGGAGGCGCTCGTCGACCTGCACACCTTCATACCGGCAGACCTGGAGCGGATGGCCATCAGCGCCGGCGCGGGTGATGTCCAGACCGCCACCGTCGAGTTCACCGCCGCGATGCTGGGCTGGCCACTGCGCACCTTTGAGTACGCGGTGCCGCAGGGGCGGCTGGGCTGGGGCTGGGCGAAATTCGCGTTCACCAGCTGGAAGACCCTGAGCTGGGTGGACGCCAACGTATGGCGGCACGTGGTGCCCAAGGGCTGGTTCTACAACGTGATGATCACCGGGGTCAAACCCTCCTGAGCGTCGGCCCGCGCTTCGGCCCGGCGACGATGCGCGCCGCGTAGCGGCGTGGGAGGAGGCGGGCAATCAGGTTCAGCACCGACGACGTCCGTTACCTGCGGTCGGAATCGGGTACCGCGGCGCTTGCGACCGTCGCCGACTTCGAGCTGACGGACCGGACCCGGATTGCCGATGTCGCCGCCGCGCGCGCCCGATTCGGTGACCGGGCGTCGGTGCTGGTCGAGACGACGCTGCTGCGCCGGCGCGCCGCCGAGAAGCTCGCCGGGTTATGCCCGAATTTTGAGGTGTCGAACTGGCTGTTCACCGACGAGGCGCTGCAGCAGGCGACCGCGGCGCCGGTGGCCCTGCACCGGGCCGGGCGGCTTGCCCAGACCGGGGCGGTGGTGCACGACGCGACCTGTTCGATCGGCACCGAATTGGCCGCGCTGCGCGCCTCGGGGGCCCAAGCCGTGGGCAGCGATATCGACCCGGTGCGGCTGGCGATGGCGCGCCACAACCTTGGTCCCGACACCACCCTGTGCCGTGCCGACGCGCTGCATCCGGTGACCCGCGACGCGGTGGTGGTCGTCGACCCGGCGCGACGTGCTGACGGGCGGCGGCGCTTGCGCCCGGACGATTATCAACCGGGCCTGGGTCAGTTGATTGACGGCTATCGCGGCCGGAATCTGGTCGTAAAGTGCGGTCCCGGAATAGATTTCGATCAGCTAACACGCCTTGGTTTCGACGGCGAAATCGAGGTGGCGTCATATCAGGGTTCGGTCCGGGAAGCGTGCCTGTGGTCGGCCGGGTTGGCCGAAGCGGGTGTGCGCCGCCGGGCGAGCGTCCTTGATCGCGGCGAGCAGATCACTGATGCCGAGGTCGGCGAGTGCCCGGTGCGGCCGGCCGGACGATGGATCGTCGACCCCGACGGCGCCGTCGTCCGGGCCGGCCTGGTACGCCACTACGCCGCGCGGCACGGGCTGTGGCAACTCGATCCCGACATCGCCTACCTGTCCGGCGACCGCCTGCCATCGGCGGTCCGAGGCTTCGAGGTGCTCGAGCAGCTGGCGTTCGATGAGCGCCGGCTCCGGCAGACACTCTCAGCGCTGGACTGCGGGGCGCTGGAGATCCTGGTCCGGGGCGTGCACGTCGACCCCGACGCGCTGCGGCGCCGGCTGCGGCTGCACGGCAGCCGATCCCTGTCGGTGATCGTCACTCGCGTCGGCTTGGGATCCGCCAGTCATGGGACGGCCTTCGTGTGCCGTCCCTCCCGATAGTGCCCAGGTACGCTGGCGGCGTTCAGTCTTGCGGGTGCCCCGAGTAGTTTGCGAGGACAAATTCGAACGATGCGTTATCTGGTAGCGAGCACGGTACTGGCTGCGGCGGTCCTGCTGGGCTGGCCGGCGGCGGCCGCGCCGCCGTCGTGTGCGGGCTTGGGCGGCACCGTCGACGGCGCGCAGATGTGTCATGTGCGCATCACGGCTCCCACGTACGCGATCACCATGACGTTTCCCGCCGACTATCCCGACGAACAGTCGCTGATCGACTACATCACCCAAAACCGCGACGGTTTCGTCAACGTCGCACAGACTTCCGGGCCGCGCGACCAGCCCTATCAAATGGAGGCCTCCGCTGACCAACGCACCTCCGGTCAGCCGCCCCACAACACCCGCAGCGTCGTTCTCAAGTTCTTCCAGGACCTCGGCGGAGTGCATCCGTCCATCTGGTACAAGGCGTTCAACTACAACCTCGGGGCCCAGCAGCCCATCACCTTCGACAACTTGTTCGCGCCCGGCAGCACGCCGCTGGACAGCATCTTCCCGCTCGTCCAGCGCGACCTGGAACATCAGAACCCGTTGGCGGCCGCCATCCTGCCCTCGACGGGCCTCGACCCGACCCACTACCAGAACTTCGCCATTACCGACGACCAGCTGGTCTTCTACTTCGCCCCCGGGGAGATGCTGCCTGCGGTTGCCGGCCCCGCCCAGGCCCAGGTATCGCGCAACGCCATCCCGCCGCTGGCTGTCTAGTCAGTGAACGGGGCCGGCCAGTGACTCCGCGGCACCGATGCCCAGCGCCACCTGCGCCAGGCAGCCGATGACCGGCACGAAAATAGCCACCTGTGCCGCGCCAGGAGATATACGGCGACGACAACGTCGGCAAGCAAGACCGCGGCGCCACCCCAAATCCCCAACCTCATCGCGGTCAATCCAGGCGGGATCGCCCCACTTCACGTCTCCCCACGGGTCGGTGATCATGACGAACAGGCCGAGCAGCACAATGGTCGCCCCAACAAAGCTCCGTGGACGATCAGCAGGACACGGGTCGCGGCGATGTCCGCGGGCCGGTTGTGGGTGTTCATCGATTCTCATGAATTTCTAGCCCGGCGCGAAGCCGTAGACCTGGCCGTCGCTGGTGCAGGCCACGACCCGGCGGTCGTTGCCGACCGAGACGCCGACGGGATATCCGGTGGCCGCGGGCAGCGGATAGCTGTTGAGGGTGTGGCCGTTGCCGGGATCGAAGGCCAGCAACGACATGCCGGGTGTGTTTTGTCCGGGCCGACCGCTGGCGACGGTGTAGCCGACGCCTGCGCCGGCCAGGCTCGACGACGACAGCGGGGTGACGTCGTCGCGCCGCCACGCCTGCTCGGCGTGATCACCGGCGTCCTTGAAGGCCGCCAGCCGGGTGTCGGGGCCGCCGCCGGACACTATCAGTCCCTGCGGGGTGACCGCGGGCGGCGTCTGCGCCAGGAAGCCCAGCGGCACTGACCATTTCACTTTCCCGTCGGCGGAGTGCAGTGCCCACAGACGTTGGTCGCGGCTATTGACGTAGACGGTCGATCCGTCGGCGGACAGCACCGGGCTGGCAATCACCCCGCCGCCGACCGCATCGCTGGTCCACTCGCGGGCGAGCAGCGGCGTCTGACCCGGGTGGTATTTCAGCCCGACCAGACCCGCGGCCGGAGCGCCCGGCTGCCAGACGCCGATCACCGCCGTCTGGCTGGCCGGCGAGAAGGCGGGGGCGGCCGCGACCGGGCAATCCCGCCGCGCCGGCGCGCAATCGGCCAACCCGCGGGTCGCATCGGTCGGATCGATCCCGTCCACCAGATCCAGTGGGCTGCCCACCACCATGCCGCGGTGGGCGTCGAATGCCAGCACCTGTCCCAGATGGGTGGTGACGAGCAGCTGACCATTTCCCAGAAACCGTGGCGTGGAAGGCATTCCGATCACCGGCTGGCGCCACCGCGTCCACTGTGTCACCGGAAAAGACAGGAAAGCCCCAGGTTGGCCAACGTAGAGGTTGTCGAAGCCGTCGAACAACGGACCGGCGAAGCCGCCGCCCTGGATCACCCGGACACACCAGCGTTGCCGGCCGTTGTCGTTGTTCTCCCACTGCATGAGCGAACATCCGGCCGGGGTCTGGGCGTTGAGGGCGAGATACCCGCGTGCGCTCAGCGCGGGTCCGGCCGCCAGGCTCCCTTTGACCGACCGCGACCACTGCAGTGACAGCTTGGTAGCGCCGCTGGTTGCGGTATAGCTGCTGTTGGCCGCGTCGCCGTATTGGGCGGGCCAGCCTTGCGAGGCTGACGCTTCGACCCATGAGTCGGTGTTGCCGCAACCGCCGAGCCCCACCGCGAACGCAGCGGCCAGCACCGCAGATGACCAACGCCGAAGCCCACTGAGGAGTTGTCGGGCAAGCACCTCGTTTTCCCAAGTCCTTCCGCGGCCGTTCGGCGATGAGCAGCGATCGAGTACAGGTGAGGGTAACCCGTCGCGGCCCGCCTGCGCCGGATCGCCCGCCCCCACAGCCCGCCATCCCGGCGCGCATCGCCGCCGGACTAGGCTTTTCGGCCATGACGAGCATGTGGAATGCTCCGCTCCATCGCCGTTGGCGTGGACAGCGGCTGCGGGACCCACGGCAGGCCAAGTTTCTCACGCTGGCCTCGCTGAAGTGGGTGCTGGCCAACCGTGCGTACACCCCGTGGTACCTGGTGCGCTACTGGCGGCTGCTGAAGTTCAAGCTGGCCAACCCGCACATCATCACCCGCGGCATGGTATTCCTCGGTAAGGGCGTGGAAATCCATGCGACGCCCGAACTGTCGGAGCTGGTGATCGGCCGCTGGGTGCACATCGGGGACAAGAACACCATCCGCGCGCACGAGGGCTCGCTGCGGTTCGGCGACAAGGTGGTGCTGGGCCGCGACAACGTGATCAACACCTATCTCGACATCGAGCTCGGCGATTCGGCGCTGATGGCCGACTGGTGCTACGTCTGCGATTTCGATCACCGCATGGACGACATCAACATCCCGATCAAGGATCAGGGCATCATCAAGTCCCCGGTCCGGATCGGGCCGGACACCTGGATCGGAGTCAAGGCGACGGTGCTGCGTGGCACCATCATCGGACGGGGATGCGTGGTGGGGTCGCACGCGGTGGTTCGCGGCGTTGTCCCCGACTATTCGATCGCGGTCGGCGCACCGGCCAAGGTGGTCAAGAACCGGCAGCTGTCGTGGGAGAGCTCGGCCGCGCAGCGCGCGGAACTGGCCGCCGCATTGGCCGATATCGAACGCAAAAAGGCGGCCCGCTAGCCGGGTGGGCGATTCGGAGTAAACATCCGCCAAACGGTGATCGTGAACCAGTGGGTTTGCTGGTGAAACCGCGTGGCGGTTGGTTACGGTACCGAGGACACAACGACGAAGGGGGGTGCCGGCCGATGACGACCCGGATGATCGCGGTTGCGAGCGTGGCGGCGGCTACCGTGCTCGCGGGCACGCTGGTCCCCGCGTGTAGCGCAAGTCCAAGACGGCGTCGCCGTTGACGACGTCGTCGGGCGCGGCAACGTCGACGAGCGCGGGTACCTCGACGTCGGCCGCGCCCACCGACTACACCACCCTGCTGATTCAGGGCAGCGACATCAGCTCGACGCCGCCGAACGTCTTCACTCCTGCGCAGCCGCCCATCCAAAACCCGAACGGGATGCCCGGGGCGGCGGTGGTGTTCACAAACTCCGACGACAGCAACCGAATCGGCGACACCGTCCTGATCCTGTCCGACGCCGGAGGCGCGGCCAACGCGATGAACGGGTCGGTGGCGTCGCTGGGCAACACGGTGACCGG
>DATKEW010000254.1:0-7874 GCA_035511785.1 Mycobacterium sp. | reverse complement strand
GGCGTCGATTTCGATGAACATGTCGGTGCTCCTCAGCACGATCCGGTTATGGGCGAGGTGTTCATCGGCAGTGAAGCGATCACTGCTGCCGCGCTGACCGAGTATCACCAGATCGACGTTAGCGTGGGGTCAAGTCGCACTTTTCCGCGCCAACGTCGACCTCGGCGACTAACGAGTCGCGCGGGCGCGCGCGACGAGGTAGGCGAGCGCGTGGTCGGTCCCGTCCGGCAAGGCGTCGGCCGGCCACCACTGCAAGTCCTCCGACTCGTCGCTGATCGCGATCTGCGCGTCGGCCGGCGCGTGCGCCACGAATTGCAGGTCCAGGTGGCGAGTCGGCACGCCCAGTGAGCACACGACCGGGTGGACGTGCACCGCGGCCAGTTCGGGTGCAATGCGCAGACCGGCGACGCCAGATTCCTCGGTGGCCTCGCGCAGTGCCGCGGCCACGACGTCGGCGTCGTCCTCGTCGCAGTGCCCGCCCAGTTGCACCCACCGGCCCAACCGTGGGTGCAGGGTCAGCAGCACCCGGGTGCCGCTGTCGTCGAGCACCAACGTCGATGCGGTGACGTGGCCCGGCACGCATTCGCGACGGCAGGCGTCGGTGCGCCCCTGCACGAAGGCCAGCACGGCGTGCCGCAACGAATCCTGCTCCGGATCGGGTGCCCGCCAGTCGGTCAGGATCGAGATCGCCGACTCCCGCACGCTCATCGCGATCCCCGCTTCGTCCTGCGATCACGCAGCGCCGCCCACGCCCACCGGCACTGCGCCACGACATCCGGTGACCAGCCCAGTCCGTCGACCAGGACATGACGGTCCACCACGTCGAGCGCCTTGTCGATCTCGTTGGCCTTCAGCAAAAGATCGAGGTCGCAGGCGAGTTCGGCGCTGGCATACGCCGGTGGGGGAATGGGCAGCTCTTCGGCCTCCCGCGGCTCCAGCTCCAAAATCCCTCCGCCGTAACTGCGGCCCATGATCTCGGTGAAGGCGAACGTCGCGCTGTTGTGGAACACCGTGGCAAGCGCGGTCGGGTCTATCTGGGAGTCAGGGCCGCGGTTGAGTCGGACCCGATGCACCGTGTCGGTGCTGGTTGCCGCGGCGGCGTTGACTGTCAGCCGTGGCGCCAAGTGGATCTGGCGCAGCATGAAAAGGTCAGGTACCCACAACGACGGCGTACCCCACCATGGCTTGCGCACCGAGCACTTGTAGCCCCGGTGGACGCCCGCGGCTTCACCCGCGGCGATGTGCGCGACCAGAGCGGGATCGCTCGGGTCGCGGGGCGCGTCGAGCAACCAGGTCCGGTGTCCGGCTGCGACATCGCATGCCCGGCAGTCGGTGTCGTACACCAGACCGGACAGCTGCGTGCTGCGCGAGACGAGCGGCACGCAGTGTGGCCCGAGTCCGAGCTCGCGGGCTTGCGCATCGGTGAAGGTGAAGAAGCTGTTGCGGCCCGTCACGATGCCCACGTCCACGTCGGCGATACAGCCCAACCGCGTCATGTCGCCGGACTGCTTGAGCGTTCGCAGCAGCTGGATCGCGTCGGGGTCCAGGAAGTACTTGGTCCACTTCTCCTTTTCGTGCATGAGCGCGGGCGCTGAAGGAAGGTGCTCGACGTTCAGATCCGCTGGCACGATTGAGGCCAAGGCGCCGGCATCGGGGAGATTGACCGTGCGTATCTGCGCGGGGCCGGCACCGACGACACCGCAGAACAACACGACCTCTTGCAGGATGCCGTCGAACACCAGTCGCTCGAACGTCAGCAGCGTGATCTCACGGAACCGGCTCAGCAGAAAGTCGCGCAATTGTGCGGCATAGCCGACTTGGAGCAACTCCGCGGGAAGCACCAGGCCCACGCGTCCGCCGTCGCGCACCAAGACGGTGCTCGCGACGACGAAGGGGACCCAGGCATTGGTCAACCTGCTGGGGCGCAGGCCCTCGCGCCGCATCAGGTCCAAAGCCGGCTGTCGCTGATCGGATGCCCAGTTGCCGAAGCGGATATAGGGCGGATTGCCCGCGACCCCGTCCCAGCCGGCCGCCTCGGTCTTGGCCAGCCAGGTGAACAGGTTCTCGGCGTCGACGGGAGCGAACGCTCGCGCCTTGGCCGCCTCGTGCGCGACGAGTTCGACGCCGCGCGCCTGACCGCCCAGGGCGGCCAGCTCGCAAAGGATTCGGCCGTCGCCACAGGACGGCTCGACAATCCGTGGGCCGGCCTCGCGCACCCAGCGGGCCAGGAAGCGGGCCACCGGGGCAGGGGTGTAGTAGCCTCCGCGAACCTTGTCGGCCGACGCCGCCGCCTTGCCCGCGAACATCTTCATGGGTCAAGTATCTCCGGGTCCACGGCTCACTTGCGGATAAGCAAGTCCGCGATCGCTGCCGGGTCGCGCAAGCCGGCCGGCTCCGCGGGGTAGCCGATCGCGATGGCGCCCAACGGTTCCCAGTCGGCCGGCAGCTCGAGCTCGGCGCGGACGAGGTCGGCGGCAAAGATCGTCGAGCCGATCCAGCAGCTACCCAGCCCGCGCACCGCGAAGGCGACCAGCAGCGCCTGCACGGCCGCTCCGACTGCGACCGTGAACATGGTGTGCTCGGCGTCGGTGCGGGCGGCGTCGGGGTAGCTGTGCGCGCCGTCGGGGACCAACATCGGGATGACGACCTCGGGCGCGTCGTAAAGGATCTGGCCGCGCGCCACCCGGCGTTCGATCGAGTCCGCGGGCCGGCCGTCGCCGGCGAGGTCTAAGCGCCACTTGTCTTTCATCCGGTCCAGCAGCCGGATCCGGGTGGACGGGGTCTGCAGCCACGCGAACCGTACCGGGCGGGTGTGGTGTGGGGCCGGTGCGGTGAGGGCCTCGGCGACGGCGGCTTCGAGCAGGTCCGGTGGCACCGGCTCGTCGCCGAACCGGCGCACCGATCTGCGCAACAGCTGGGCCTGCTGGCGACCCATCTCAAGGGCTTCGGCGGTGCCGAGCCAGAACAGGTCTTCGTCGCCCGGTCGCAGCAGATGCCGGGCCGTGGTGCCATCGTCGGCTGTGATGTTTTCGGGCAGCCCGCGCACCACGGCCACCGGAATGGCGGTCAATTTGCCCTTGACCAGATCGGCGGCCGCCGCGATCTCGTCGGCGATCGCGATCTCGGTGACGACCAGCTCGTTGCCGTATGGGTCGACGGCTCCCGAATAGCTGTGCAGCACAGCCAGACCCGCCGCGCCGACCGCGGCGTCGATCTGACCGTTGCGCCAGGCGCGCCCCATCGTGTCGGTGATGACCACGGCGACGTCGACGCCGAGCCGCTCGCGCAGGCCGGCGCGCAGCGCGGCTGCGCTGGCGTCGGGATCGACCGGCAGCAGTGCGAGTTCGTCGCTGCCGACGTTGGAACCGTCCACGCCCGCGGCGGCTTGAACCAGCCCCAGCCGGTTCTCGGTGATCAAGGTTCGGCCCTTGCGCGCCAGCACCCGGACCGCCTCGTCTTCGACCAGCTTGCGCCGGAGCCGGTCGCGCTCCTCGGCGTCCTGCGGCGCCGGCACCAGCCGCCCCTCGCACTTGGACACCACCTTGCTGGTGACCACCGCGACGTCGCCGTCGCGCAGCCAGGGCGCGGCCGCGGCGACGGCCGCACTCAGATCATCGCCGGGCCGGAATTCGGGCAGCCCGGTGACGGGCAGGATCTCGACCGTCGAAGCCGTGCCGTGTTCGCCGCCCGGCGGCGCCGTCAAACCCCGGTCCGTCACGCCGCCACGCCCGCAAGGTCCAGTCCGGCGCTGACCATCTCGGCCGTCGCCTCCGGGTCGCTCATCAGCAGCGGTATGGAGCGCACCGCGACCCCCTCGATGTCGGCGTGGTCGCCCTCGTGCACCAGCCAGCAATCCAGTATCCCGGTGCCCCGCCGTGACCCGTAGTGCCGGCCGACCGCTTCGGCGGTGGACTCCACCCCGACCACCCTGAGGCATGCATCAGCCATGCCGCGCAACGGCTTTCCACCGATGATCGGTGAATAGCCGACGATCGGAGCGGCCGCCTCGCGCAACGCGCCCCGAATGCCCGGGACGGATAGGATGGCGCCCACGCTCACCACCGGGTTGGACGGTGCCAGCAAGATGACGTCGGCGTCGCCGATGGCCGCCATCGCTTCAGTTGTGGCGCTGGCCTTTTCAGCGCCGACGAAAGCGAAGCTGTGCGTGGGCACCTGCGCCCGGTAGCGCACCCACCACTCCTGGAAGTGAATCGCCCGGCGGCTGCCGTCGGCCGGATCGGTGATCACCACATGCGTCTCGCAACGGTCGTCGCTGGCCGGCAGCAGCCGCGCACCCGGTTGCCAGCGGTCGCATAGCGCCGCGGTGATCTCCGACAGTGGATAGCCGGCCCGCAGCATTTGAGTGCGCACCAGATGAGTGGCGAGATCGCGATCGCCGAGTTCGAACCAGTCCGGCTGCACACCGTAACGCGCCAATTCCTCTTTGGCATGCCAGGTTTCGTCGCGGTGACCCCACCCCCGTTGTGGATCGACGCCTCCACCTAAGGTATACATGCAGGTGTCCAGATCCGGGCAGACACGTACTCCGTGGATCCATGCGTCATCGCCGATGTTGACGACTGCGGTTAGCTCGTGGCTGGCGGCTTCGGTATCCGGGCGCTCTTGCGCCCTGAACTGACCCAGGCCGAGCAGCTGCTGGACTCCAAGCAGGAACCGGGCGCCGCCGACGCCGCCGACCAGCACGGTGACCTTCACACCGCACGACAGTACCGGCCCGAGGATGGTGCTGTAGCGGGCGATAGCGGGACCATTTCGACGACCGAAATCGGCAGTTGTGAACAGTTGTGACCGACACGCCGAGAACCGACAACAACAGAAACGCCGAAATTTGATCACGAGATGGTATGGAAATGCGCCGAAGTGCTTGACCCGGCAGGTCAACCCGTGTCTAATCACATCAGTGTCATTTCCCGGTTGGCCGGCCGGTTCCGGTGTCGCAGACCGAGATTCGATCACTTGTTCGAATTGTCTGTACATCAGAACAGTGGGAAACATTCACTCTCTCAAAATCAAAGCTGAGGAGGCGGACGACGCATGTCTTATGAGCACCTTCGGGGCGTTATGGCAAGCACACCGCACACCACAATCGGCTCGGCGCCGGCGCCAATTGCGCGGCCGCACTTGACCGTGGTTCCTGTTGCGCCAGTCGCATTCGAACCCGAGCCGCTGCCGCCCACCACTGACCAATGGCAGGATCGCGCGCTATGCGCGCAAACCGATCCCGAGGCCTTCTTTCCCGAAAAGGGTGGTTCCACCCGCGAGGCCAAGAAGATCTGCCTCGGTTGCGAGGTGCGTCATGAGTGCCTGGAATACGCCCTGGCGCACGACGAGCGCTTCGGCATCTGGGGCGGTCTTTCCGAGCGGGAGCGTCGCCGCCTCAAGCGCGGCATCATCTGACCCGCCCCAGATTTGACCCGCCTGAGTCATTCGTCGTCGATCGTCGGGTCGATGACCGAGGGTTCGACGTCCAGATAGATGGCCACCTGAGCCACCAGGATCTCGTGCAGCAACTCGCCAAGTTCGACGGTGTCCTTCGCCCGTCTCTCGATCGGCTTGCGGAACAAGACAATTCGCGCCCGCGTGGCATTGCCGCGGACATCGACGCCGGCCGGTATCAAGCGGGCGAGCGCGATCGGCCCATCGGCGATGACCTCGGGCGGCCACTGCACGCTGTCGGGGTCCTTGGCGGTGATGCGCGGGATTTCGTCGACCGCCACGTCGAGCTCGGACACTCGGTCCTGCCAGCGCCGCTCGATGGGTTCGTAGGCTTCCAGCACCGCCATGTCGAAACGCTCGGCCCGGCTGCGCCATCCCGGCACCGTCGGCGGCAGCAGGGGACCGCGCATGTCGCGGCCCCGCCGCGTCGCCCGGTGCGAAGCCGATCGGCCTCCCGACCGACCGTTGCTCGGGGAGCTGCGCGAATCGCCCACGCGCCGATGGTAACGGTTGGACATAGTGGGCCGAACGGTTGCGCGTGTCCGGCGCTTCGGCGGCGTTTGTCCACGATAGCCTTTCGATCGTGAACGTTCCCCGTCGCTGTTGCCGGCCCGGGTGTCCGCACTACGCCGTGGCGACCCTGACGTTCGTCTACTCGGACTCGACGGCAGTGGTAGGCCCGCTCGCTACCGCGCGCGAACCGCATTCATGGGATCTGTGCGTCGGCCATGCGGGCCGGATCACCGCACCCCGCGGGTGGGACCTGGTGCGTCACGCCGGCCCGCTTCCCAACCCCGACGAGGACGACCTGGTCGCTCTGGCGGACGCGGTGCGCGAGGGTCCGGGCGATGCGGGACTGTCCTATCGGGGCGCGACCGGCACGCCATTGAATGGCTTCTCCGATCCGGCCATTCACCACACCGGAGCCCATGCCACCGCGCCGAGCAGTGGTCTGCTCGCGTCACCCGAGCATCGTTCCGGACGCCGCCGCGGACATTTGCGGGTGTTGCCGGACCCTGCCGATTAGCGCCGCGGCGAACCCCTGTGCACCGTTTCGGCCCATAACGTTGCCGGGCCGATAGGCTGACGTCGAAGAGTCCACATCGTCAGGAGACCCGCATGTCTCGGCCCGCCGCGGCTGTCCACCGTGTCATCAAGGCTTACGACGTACGCGGGCTGGTAGGCGAAGAGATCGATGAGTCGTTGGTCGCCGACGTCGGCGCCGCGTTCGCCAGACTGATGCGCGCTGAGGGTGCGCGGCAGGTGGCCATCGGCCACGACATGCGGGATAGTTCGCCATCGCTCGCCGCGGCTTTCGCGGCCGGGGTGACCGGCCAGGGCCTGGATGTGGTGCGAATCGGTTTGGCGTCCACCGATCAGCTTTATTTCGCCTCGGGGCTGCTCGATTGCCCCGGCGCGATGTTCACCGCCAGCCATAACCCGGCGGCCTACAACGGCATCAAGCTGTGCCGCGCCGGCGCCAAACCGGTCGGCGCGGATACCGGGCTGACCATGATCAGTGATGATGTGATCGCCGGCGTCGCAACCTATGGCGGGCAGCCCGGAACCATCGCGGATCGGGATGTGCTGGCCGACTACGGCGAGTTCCTGCGTTCACTGGTGAACACCTCCGGGCTGCGCCCGCTGCGGGTGGCCGTGGACGCCGGCAACGGCATGGCCGGGCACACGGCGCCGGCCGTGCTCGGCCCGATCGGCTCGATCACCTTGTCGCCGTTGTACTTCGAACTCGACGGTTCGTTTCCCAATCACGAGGCCAACCCTCTCGACCCGGCGAACCTGCTCGACCTGCAGGCGCATGTGCGAGACACCGACGCCGACATCGGGCTGGCCTTCGACGGCGACGCGGACCGGTGCTTCGTGGTCGACGAACGCGGGATACCGGTCTCGCCGTCGACGGTGACCAGCCTGGTCGCCGCCCGCGAGCTTGGCCGCGAGATCGGCGCCACCGTGATCCACAACGTGATCACGTCGCGCGCGGTGCCCGAATTGGTCACCGAGCGTGGGGGCACACCGCTGCGTTCGCGGGTCGGGCACTCCTACATCAAGGGGTTGATGGCCGAGACTGGCGCGATTTTCGGGGGCGAACACTCGGCGCACTACTACTTCCGTGACTTCTGGGGCGCCGACTCCGGCATGCTGGCCGCGCTGTATGTGCTGGCCGCCCTGGGTGAGCAGGAACGACCGCTGTCGGAATTGACCGCCGACTACCAACGCTACGAATCGTCCGGCGAGATCAACTTCAAAGTCGCCGACGTATCGGAGTGTGTGGACGCCGTGTTGAAGTCGTTCGGCAGCCGGATCAACTCCATCGATCGCCTGGACGGGGTGACGGTGGATCTGGGCGACGGCAGCTGGTTCAACCTGCGCAGCTCCAACACCGAGCCGTTGCTGCGGCT
>DATKEW010000253.1:0-35418 GCA_035511785.1 Mycobacterium sp. | reverse complement strand
CTTGTCGCGGCCGGGATCGGGTACCGTGCAGTGCAACGGACAGCAGCCCAACCCGTGTGTCTACACTCCGAGCGGGCCCCCCTCGGCGGTATACAGTCCCCAGAGTGGTGAACTGCTAGGGCCCGACGGAGTCAAATACTCCGTCGAAAACTCGACGAAAACAGGAGACGACGGATGGAAGGAGATGCTGGCGCCGGCCCGCTGAACCCCCCACCGATGCCGATTGCTCGTCGTCTGCGAAGGCTCTCCCGAAGGCCAGCGCGGAGGAACCGTCAGGATTCCGAGGGTGACGCCGACCAGACCAGCAGCGAGGTGACGGCCGAGGAGTCGGCAGCGTCCGAGGGTGACGCCGATCAGACCAGCGTCGAAGACGCCGCCGAGGAGTCGCCAGAATCCGAGGTCGAAGCCGACCAGACCAGCAGCGAAGACGCAGCCGAGGAGTCGCCAGCGTCCGAGGGTGACGCCGACCAGATCAGCAGCGAAGACGCTCCCGAGGATTCCGAAGGATCGGACGCCGACGCTGCCGCCGACGCCGCGGCCGCGGGGGTAGAGCGCCGCGGATCGCGGATGGGTCGCGGGTGGCTGGCCGGTATCGCTGCGGCGTTGGTCCTGGCCGCCGGCGGCATCGGGGCCGGCGGCTATTTTGCGCTGCGTTACCACCACGAAAGCCAGGCGATAGCGCGCAATGACGCCGCGGCGGTCAAAGCGGCGATCGATTGCGTTTCGGCGACCCAGGCGCCGGACACCAACGCGATGATCGCGAGTGAACAGAAGATCATCGACTGCGGTACGGATGCCTTCCGCTCCCAAGCCCTGCTGTACACCAGCATGCTCGTTCAGGCCTACCAGGCTTCGAACGTCCACGTTCAGGTGTCCGATGTGCGGGCAGCGGTCGAGCGCAACAACAAAGACGGTTCCATCGATGTGCTCGTCGCAATGCGCGTCAAGGTGTCCAGCGATAATTCGGAAAATGAGACCGGCTACCGCCTGCGGGTGAAAATGGCAACCGCCGACGGCCAATACAAGATTTCCAAGCTCGACCAGGTGACGAAGTGACGGTGGTGGTCGAAGAGGCTAAGATCGCGGCGGCCGTTCCAGAGTCACCGCAGAATGCGTTGGCGCCCTGGCATATTCGTGCCGGTGCATTCGCTGTCGATGTGCTGCCGAGTGCCGCCTTGGCGACGACCATGGCGTTGGTCGCATTGACCGTTTCACGGCACCCGGTTTGGTGGCGGGTGTGTGTCTCGGTCGTCGCATTGGCCATCGTGCTGACGTTGGTCAACCGGCTGGTGCTGCCGACCATCACCGGCTGGAGCTTGGGGCGCGCGCTGTGTGGAATCACTGTGGTACACCGCGATGGCGAAGGCATCGGGATGTGGGGGCTGCTACTCAGGGACCTCGCCCACCTCCTCGACACGGCATCGGTGGTGGGATGGCTGTGGCCGCTGTGGGATTCGCGGCGCCGCACGTTCGCCGACATGCTGCTGCGCACCGAGGTGCGGCGCGTCGAGCCGGACCAGCGGCCGCCGAACATGCGGCGCTGGACCGCGGTTGCGGTGCTTGCCGCGACGGCGGCGTGCCTCGGAGGCACGGCCGTGAGCTATGCGGTGGTGTACTCCCGAGATCGAGCGAGCGCACAAACCAAGGTCCAGATCGCGGTGCAGGGACCGAAGATCGTCGCACAGATGCTGACGTACGACCCGAAAACGCTGCACGACGACTTCGCGCGCGCCCAATCGCTGGCTACCGACAAATATCGACGCCAGCTGGCAGCTCAGCAGGACATGGTCCAAAAAGGCAACCCGGTCATCAACGAGTATTGGGTGACCGACGGTTCCGTGGAATCGGCGACGCCGGATCGGGCGACGATGCTGTTGTTCATGCAGGGTCGGCGAGGCGCGGCGCCCGACGAACGGTACATCAGCGCGACCGTTCGGGCGAGTTTCGCCAAAGACGCGAACGACCGCTGGCATGTCGACGACCTCACCGTACTGACCAAACCGAAACCGCCGGGGAACGGAAAATGAGTCCCCGCCGGAAGTTTGCGCCCGGCGAGGAACCTCTGCTCGTCGCGCACCCACCGACGCCGTACCGGCCGTGGGCATACCCGCTCATGATCACCGTTGCCGCGTTGCTGATGGCGGCGGCAATCACGGTGTCGACACTGATGCTGGTATCCCATCAGTCTGCTGAGCGTGAGGCATCTAGGAACCGCCAGGTGCTCAACTACGTGACCGGTTTCATGACGGAGTTCACCTCCATCGATCCATTCCACGCCAACGACTACGTAACGCGGATATTGGCCCAAGCGACCGGCGACTTCGCCAAGCAGTACACGGACAAGGCGAACGAGATCCTGCTCCAGGTCGCCCGCGCCGAACCGGCCACCGGCACGGTCCTCGACGCCGGCGTGGAACGGTGGAACGACGACGGCACCGTCACCGTGATGGTGGCAACCGCAGTCACCTCCAAGTCGCCGGATGAGAAACAGGTAATCGAAAACGGGAATCGGTGGGCGGTAACCGCAACTGAGGAAGGGAAGCAGTGGAAGATCAGCAACCTGCTGCAGGTGATCTGACCGCCGACGCGGGCGTAGCAGCCGCAGAAGCCAAGGCAACGGTAGAAGCCGAGGGCGACGACTCTGCCGGGCAGGACGAAATCACCCCTGCGGCAACACAATCCGCCACAGAATCCGAAAACTCCTCGGATGAGATCGAAGGTGCCTCCGCAGAACAGGCAGAAGGCGATGCTGAGGCCGACGAGGCCGACGAGGCCGACGAGGCAGGCGAGACTGCGACGAAGTCGAAACGCAAACGCCTCCGGGCCAAACGACTGGCCGGAAAGCGGATGGCCATCGCCATTGCGCTGGCGGCTGTGCTCTTCGTCGGTTCCGCGGCGTTCGCGGGCGCAACCCTGCAGCCCTACCTGACCGACCGCGCCACCGCCGCAACCAAACTCAAAGTGGCGCGGACCGCGGCCAACGCGATCACAACGCTGTGGACCTACACGCCGGAGAACATGGATAGCCTGGCTGATCGCGCGGCGACCTATCTCAGCGGCGATTTCGAGGCCCAGTACCGCAAATTCGTCGACGCGATCGTGGGTCCCAACAAGCAGGCGAAAATAACCAACAATACCCAAGTCACCGGCGCGGCGGTCGAATCGCTGGATGATCCGAACGCCGTCGTCATCGTGTACACCAACACCACGTCGACCAGTCCGCTGACCAAGAACATCCCGGCATTGAAGTATCTGTCCTACCGGCTGTTCATGAAACGTGCAAACGCGCGCTGGCTGGTGACCAGGATGACGACGATCACCTCGCTGGATTTGACGCCTCGTCCGTAGCACGGCCCCAGACGAACCACGCCTGCGCCGAAAGATCCTGCCATGGCCGTTACTTCGCCGGTGTCGGAGCGCCTGACCGTCGCGGCGCTGTTGTTGCTGACCTTTGCCACGGGTTTGGCCGACGCGATCAGCATCCTGGTTCTTGGCCATGTGTTCGTGGCCAACATGACGGGAAACGTGATCTTCCTGGGCTTCTGGCTCGCCCCGAAAACCAGCATCGACCTGACCGCGGTCGTGGTGGCGCTGCCCACCTTCGTCTGCACCACGATCGTCAGTGGCCGGTTGTTACGGCATTTCGGCGCGCGGACGCGATCGTGGATCACCACGGTGTTGGCGACAGAAATCGTGTTGTTGACAGCGTTGTCGATCCTGGGCGGCACGGGTGTGCTGCGCTACCACGACAACACCAAACTGATCCTGATCGGCATTCTCGCTGTGACTTTCGGTCTGCAGCACTCCAGTGCCCGCCAGTTCGGGATTCAGGAACTCTCCACCACGGTGTTGACGTCGACAATTGTCAGCCTGGGTCTAGATAGCCATCTGGCCGGTGGCACGGGTGCTCGCGAAAAGCTGCGATTCGGCGTTGTCTTCACGATGTGTTCCGGCGCTTTTTTCGGCGCGACGATGTCGCGATACGTTGTCGCGCCGGTGTTCGGAGTCACGGCGGCGGTGGTGGCGGCAAGTCTGCTGATCTTCCGATTCGGGCCCAGTGCTACGAAAACCGCTGCGGCCGTGGCTAGTTGAAGGCCAGCCAGCTCGGCAGAGCGCGCTCGTGGGAATCGCATAGCACCTCTCGGGTGTCGCAGGATCCTCTCGGCGACCCGGCACCCGCCCACATGCCGCCGGTTTCGCGGCGCAGCACAATCGCCGACGACCCACCGCCGTCGAGAAGGACTGCCGTATCGCTGCCCAGGCCGCGGAAGAGGTCCTGGATGTTGTCCGGTGTGTAGCTACCGCCTTCGAATATGTACATCTCGTTCTTTTGCTTTGCGTAGGCCAGCGCCGTACGCGCCGCGCTGGGACCGCCGTCGTGGAGTTGCCCGGTGTTGCCAGGTGCCAACAGCCCGATGCCCGACACCGCGACGAACCTTTCGTTCTTGTTGAGCAAGTCCTGGACCACCGGAGTGGCTGAGTCGTAGTCGTTCTTGCCCCTGGGCCACACCACATACGGCGCACCACCCGACGGCAGGATCATCGTCGTCAGCGCGCTCCAGCTCTCACCCCCGCCCGAAAGGCCTTGCTTGCCGGGGTAGGCGACGGTGCCGGTGACCGCCTGGTTGGCGCGGCCCTGCCCGTGGGTGTTGTCCACAAATGCGCCCAGCGGTGAACTGCAGCCGGTCTGCCGCCACGAGCCGCCCTTCTGCGGGCGCACGTCAAAAAAGTTGGCGTTGATCGCGATTGTCGGTTGCCCCATCCGCTGCCACGCCTGCAGGGGCGGGTAGATCTCCGAGGCTTGCCAGAGTCCCTCGCCGGTGCGGGCCCCCGGATTGTTTTCGCAGCGCGCCTGGTCCCCTTGGTGGCTGTCCACCAAGAGGTGCGGTGCAAGCCGTCCCGCCGCATCCTTGACGATCATCAGATGGCCGCCGTTGTTCATCTCATACCAGCCACCGCCGGCGTTGAGCATGGGCGTGGGGTGACCGGGGCCGAAGTTGTAGACCAGGTATGAGCCCTGGGTGGTGCTAATGGCGTTTGCGAGCATCTCCCGGCCATCGGCGGCGCGCGCGACAGGCTGTCCCGTGGTGCTCGACAGCGTCACGCACGCGACCACGGCGGTGCAGCAGGCCGCCAGTCGGCGCAAGCCTGCGGGTCGGGTCAGCACGGTAGCCCTTTCGGCCCGAGTGTGAATGCAACATGCACAGCATCAGCCACACAGGTCTCACTGTCAACTTAAATAACAAACGTGTGACACTTCGGGCGCGGCGGAATTACGTTTGGGCGCTTGGGCTTTCGTGCTCGGGCTCGCTTGGCGTGGCCGGCTCAGGCTCGCTCGGGGTTTCACGCTTCGCCTTGCCGGAACTTTTTTGCTTACCCGCTCGCCATTTATGTTGCGTTTGATGTGCCTCGGCGATCGCCATCTCGACCGCCCCCGGGAGCCGGTGGAATCCGCTGCGGTCGTACAGGTGCGTGATGATGCCGCCCACCAATAGCCCGATGACCAGGCCGACCGACGTCATCAGCAATGCCTGGGATAAACCGGCCGCCCCGACGCCGTTGAGATACAGCAGCGACCGCACGCCCAGGAACACCTGGTGCATCGGCTCGAATCCGGCCAGCCACCGGAAGAACGACGGTACCGCCTCCAGTGGGACCGTGGCGCCCGCCGACGGTAACCCCAGGATCACGAAAACCAGCATGCTGAACAGCAATCCCATCGAGCCCAGCACCGCGATCAGCGAGCTGGATGTGACACCCACCGCGATGATCGCGAATACCCCATACAGCCACAACTGCCAGCCGAGCTGTATGGGCATGCCGAGCCCGTGGGCTATCGCCATATAGACCGCCGACGTCAGCAACGCCAGCACTACCATGATTCCCCACTTGACCAACAACGTGCGAAAGCGCGAGATATTGGCCTGCGCGGCGAAGCGATACACCGGGCCCCATTCGGCCGGTACGTAGCCGAGCAGCGAGTCCACCAGCGTGCTGACCACGATGCTGCCGGTAAATCCGGCCAGCAACAGCAACAGCGCATAGTAGAAGGCCGACAGCCCGTTGCCGGTTCCGTTCGGTAGCGGGTTGTACACGTTTGTCTTGATGTCGACGGGGCTGGCGAGACCCAGTGTCGACGCCCCGGCCAGCGGTGCGCCGCCGGTCTGAGCCGCCACCTCTGCGGTAAGTCGTTGTCCCACTTTGTTATTGACCACGGCCATCGCCTGAGTCAGGGTCTGGCCAGCGATGCTGGAGCCCAGGGTGCCCGCTCGTGGGTTTGTCGAGATGGTGATCACCGGCCGCTCTGCGCGGGTCGTCGTGACTGCACTGGCGCCGTAATCCCGCAGCCTCGACGAGAAAGTGGGCGGTATCACCGCCTCGCCGTACGCCTGGGCCCTGTCCAGCAGATGCCGGGCCTCGTCGGGGGAAACCACCCGGATGTCGAACTTGTCCTTGTTCAATCCGGCGGCCAGACCGTCGACGATCTGCTTGCCCGTCGGTCCGGCATCCTCATTCACCACGGCGATGGGGAAATGCCGCAGGTTGGTCGTCGGATTCAGGATGCCGCCGAGGTACAGCGCGCAGAGCGCAGACATGAGCGCCAGCGTGGCGCCGATCGGCAATGCCCAGAACCGCACACTCCGTAACGCTCGTACGTTGTGTTTGGGGTTGGGCACCGCGTGCCGCGGCTGCACTTTCGACATGCCGGCTCCTGTCTGTCGTGCCCACTGTATGTGGTCTAACCGGCCAGCTTTTTGTGCATCTCCCAAACCAGCAGTTCCGTCGGCTCGGTCGCGGTCAGCCGCTGGCCGTCGGCGTCGGTGAACCGGATCGCATCGCCCTCATCGAGCTCGCCGAGCCCCTCCGCGGTGGCCCGGCCGCGCGGTACGAACAGGTGCAGGTAGGGCGCCGGGGGTAGCTCGACCGTGTCACCGGGTGCCAGCCGTGCGCCGTGCAGCGCGGCATTGCGGTTGTGCAGGGAGATGGCGGCGTCATGTCCGGGCATGCCCGAGGCGATGGCCACCAGATTGCCGCTCAACAGTTCCTTGTCGATTTCGTGCTGCTGGTAGCTGGGTGAGATAGCGGCCTCATCCGGGACCACCCACATCTGCACGAAATGCACTGGATCCGTTGACGAATCGTTCTTCTCCGAATGCAGGATCCCGCTGCCCGCCGACATGCGTTGGGCGAGGCCGGGGTAGATCACCCCGCGGTTGCCGGTGGAGTCCTGGTGCGTCAGTTCGCCTTGCAGTACCCAGGTCACGATCTCCATATCTCGGTGTGGGTGTGTCTCGAATCCGCTTCTGGGCTCGATGATGTCGTCGTTGTTCACCCGCAACAGCCCGTGGTGGGTGTTGCCCCGGTCGTAGTGGTTGCCGAATGAGAACGAATGCCTGGATTTCAGCCATGATGTCGTGGTGATGGCCCGGTCGGCCGCACGGCGAATCTCGGAGTTGGAGGGCATCGCTTCAGCGTAATCGGGAGCCGGGCCGGGCCACCGGTGGAGGGCCCGCCGCCGGACAGCCGCCTATTGTGATCGGTCGCGCGGGTATGTCGCGTCGGCGAGCTGGAGGATCTCGGCACGATCCGCCGGCAGGATGAACCCGGATTGGATCGCGGTGTCCAGCGCGGCCGTGAATCGTTCCAGGTACTCTCCGGCCCCGCCCGGGTAGAGCCGCTGCACAGTCGCGGCGTCGAAGGGTTCGCCGGAGCCGAAGATCGCGGACATGACGCTCTCGGAGCCGCCTTCTGAGGCACCCACGCCAGAGGTTCGCGCAATCGGTACGTCCACCCACGGGGTCCGCACGCCGTCCCGGGCGAGCCCGTTGGAATCCGAAATCGGTTGGGGCTGGTCGGCTTCGCGCACACTGATGGGCGGGGCTACGGGCGCCGGTTCGCCGGTACGGACCCACCTGTTCAGCGCGGCGAGCGCGGCCTGCGCCACGTAATGGTGTTGCGGCCCAAAGTTGATGTAGTGCCCAAGTTGCTGGCCCATCAGCACGTTGGTCGGCGCGTAAGCCGCCACGATGTCATCGAGCGGCGCGGAGCCGCTATCGATCGGCGCCACCTGGATCGTGTAATTGTCGGCATGAGCGGCGCCGGGAATCTCCCAGACCCGCAGCGATTCGTTGTCAGGTTGTCTGGCGAAGTAATAGCCATGTCGCACGGCGCCGAAGAGGTCGGTTTCGGTGATGATCGTGACGACCGGGACGCGTAGGTCGCGACGGAAGGCGACCGCTTCCGGCATGCCGGTTTGCGATTCGTCGAAGATGGAAATGTCGTCCAGTGGTGCGGCAGAAGCGAATCGGGAATGGACCAGGAAACCGTCGTAGGCTTGGGCGAGGGGATCGACGGCGTTGACATAGGTCGTGAGGAACATCGCGGATTGCGACTCACCGATGGCGACGATGTGTTGTGGGCGAAGATCGCCCAGAATGGCATCGCTCGCATCCCTGACGAGCCCACCGACCTGGGAAAAGATGTCGAAGGCGAAGGCGTCGCCGGGGTGGTTCAGCCGTGCATATCGCGTCGGATCCTGGCTCTTCAGGGACATGTCGATCCCGAGCAGGCTCGCACCGCCGTCCACTCCCACCTTCTGGGCCGAGACCCCGACATAGGCGTAGCCCGCGCGCAGTATTTCGCGATGCGCCATCAACCACACGGCCGGTGCGTCGATGCCGCCACTCACATTGAGCCATTCGACCAGCACGGTCCCGTTGAACCGCGCGCGATCGGCCGGCGTCAGCACCACGATCCGAGTGGTGTAATCGGTTGTGCTGGAACGCATTACATCCCACCGACCATCCGGACCCAGCTCCCTTACCGGGGCGTAGGACCAGGCCGTGCCGGATATGAAGAACTCTTCGGCGACATAGCCGACGCTGTCGATGTCGAAGGCGCCCAACAGCAGAAGCGGCTTACCGGGCGCGGGCGCGATGACCGGGGATTCGGTCATGGTGACTCCGGCAGTCCGAATTTCGCGAACAACCTGTCGTCGAGGAACGCCACCACGTGTGAGACCCCGTCGCCGCGCACATCCAGCACGTGCAACTGAAACGGCACATGCACCTCACCGGTACGCATATACATCGCCGCGGCGGGCTGACCGTTGGCCGTCAAACCGATCATGCGCATGTCGCCGGCTGATTCGGCGGGGCACTGCCGGTGAATGAGGGTGACGATGTCCTGCGGGCCCTGGTACCAGCCGGTGTAGGGCGGCATTTCCCAGACCGCCTCGGCGGTGAACAGTTCCACCAACCGATCGATGTCATAGCTCTCGAACGCCGAGATGTAGCGCGTGAGCAGGTCCTGCGCCTCCGCCGACTCCGGCGCCGCCAGCCGATCAGCGGAGCTGGGCCCGACGGCCTCCAGCTGCGAGCGGGCCCGCTGCAGCAGGCTGTTGACGGCGATCGTGGTGGTCCCGATCGCCTCGGCCACTTCGGCCGACTTCCACTGCAGCACGTCGCGCAGCAGCAGCACCGCCCGCTGCCGGGGCGAGAGGTGCTGCAGCGCAGCGACAAACGCCAACCGCACCGACTCCCGGGATCCGACGATGACCGAAGGGTCGGCCGGATCGTCCGTCACGTCCGGCAGTGGCTCCAGCCAGGGCACCTCGCGGCGCTCCACCAGCTCCGCGGCCGGGTCCGAGCTCGAACTCCCGAGCCCGGTCGGCAGCGGCCGGCGGCGCCGCCCCTCCAGCGCGCTCAGGCAGGTGTTGGTGGCGATGCGATGCAGCCAGGTTCGTATCGACGACTTGCCTTCGAAACGGTCGTAGGCCTTCCAGGCCCGCAGGAACGTCTCCTGCACCAGATCCTCCGCGTCGTGCAACGACCCGGTCATCCGATAGCAGTGCGCCAGCAGCTCGCGACGATACGGCTCGGCGTGGGCTGAGAAATCCCGGCCGGTCGCGCCGGCGGCGGGGATTTCTCGGTCGTCTGAGTTATCCGCGAGCAGGCTCACCCGAGTGAGCCTACGCAGAGTCTGTGACCCCTGACACCAAAGGCGTGGCCGGGGAGCCATTACGCTGCCCTTAATGACTAGGACCTTCCATGACCCGCACTGAACGGAATTTCGACGGCCTGGGCGGCGTGCGCATCGTTTACGACGTCTGGACGCCGGACATCCCGCCGCGAGCCGTGGTCGTGCTGTCGCACGGTCTCGGCGAGTATGCCCGCCGCTACGACCACGTCGCGCAGCGCTTCGCCGACGCCGGGCTGGTCACCTACGCGCTGGACCACCGTGGCCACGGCCGGTCCGGCGGCAAGCGGGTGCTGGTGCGGGATATCTCCGAATACACCGCCGACTTCGACACCCTGGTCGGCATCGCCACCCGGGAACACCACGGCCTCAAGTGCATCGTGCTCGGGCACAGCATGGGCGGGGGGATCGTGTTCGCCTATGGCGTCGAGCGCCCGGACAACTACGACATGATGGTGCTGTCGGGCCCGGCGGTGGCCGCCCAGGACCAGGTGAGCCCGCTGATGGCAATTGCCGCCAAAGTCCTCGGTGTCGTCGCACCCGGACTTCCGGTGCAAGAACTCGACGTGAACGCCATATCTCGCGACCCCGCCGTGGTGGCCGCCTACAACGCCGACCCGCTGGTCTACCACGGCAAGGTTCCCACCGGCATCGGGCGCGCGCTGCTGCAGGTCGGCGAGACCATGCCGCGGCGGGCACCGGCATTGACCGCGCCGCTGCTGGTGGTGCACGGCTCCGACGACCGGCTGATTCCCGTCGAGGGCAGCCGCCGCCTGGTCGAATGCGTGGGATCCACCGACGTGACGTTGAAGGTCTATCCCGGGCTGTACCACGAGGTCTTCAACGATCCGGAGCGTGGCCAGGTCCTCGACGACGTGGTCTCCTGGATCCTGAAACGGCTCTGAGCGGCTGTCGGCTCTGCCACCAACCGAGTGTCGTATCGCTCCCGTAGTTTGACGTTATGACCGACGACAAGATGCTGTCGCGCATCGCCGCACTGCTGCGTCAGGCCGAGGGCACCGACAATCCCCATGAGGCGGATGCGTTCATGAGCGCCGCGCAACGGCTGGCGACGGCGGCATCCATCGATTTGGCGGTGGCGAGAGCGCATTCGTCCAACCGTTCGGCGGCGCAGACCCCGACGCAGAAGACCATCACCATCGGGGCGGCGGGCACCAGGGGGCTGCGGACATATGTGCAGCTGTTCGTGGTGATCGCGGCGGCCAATGACGTGCGCTGCGATGTGGCATCCAATTCGACGTTCGTCTATGCCTACGGGTTCGCCGAGGACATCGATGCGACTCACGCCTTGTATGCCGGCCTGGTCGTCCAGATGGTGCGGGCGTCAGACGCCTACCTGGCCTCGGGTGCACACCGGCCCACGCCGACGATCACTGCCCGGCTGAACTTCCAGCTGGCGTTCGGGGCTCGCGTCGGGCGGCGTCTGTCCGAGGCCCGCGACGAGGCCCGGCGCGAAGCCACCAAGGACCGTCGCCGGCCGCCGGGTACCGCTATCGCCTTGCGCGACAAGGATGTCGAGCTGCACGACCACTACCGCAGTGCGTCGAAGGCGCGCGGTACCTGGCAGGCCAGTCGGGCCTCGGCCGGGTATTCGTCGGCGGCACGGCGCGCGGGTGATCGGGCCGGTCGGCGAGCACGGCTCGGGAGCAGCCCCGAGCTGCCCGGGGCCCGCTCCGCCCTGCGCCGGTGACCGCGGGGGATTCGCCACGAGACTCTCAGCGCTCGAAGGTTTACGCGGCTGAGGAGTTCGTCCGGACGTTGTTCGACCGTGCCGCCGAGCACGGATCACCCGTTGTGGAGTTCTTCGGCACGCAATTGACTCTCCCGCCGGAGGGGCGATTCGGGTCGGTTGCGTCGGTGCAGCGCTATGTTGACGAGGTGCTTGCGCTACCGGCGGTGCGGCAACACTGGCCCGAGGTGTCGCCGATGCGGGTACGGACACGGCGCGCAGCCACCGCGGCGCATTACGAAAACCGCGATGGCGCAGGCACTATCGCGGTTCCCGACCGTGACACCGCTGACTGGGCACTGCGCGAGCTGGTGGTGCTCCATGAGGTGGCGCATCACCTGTGCCAGGCGCATCCGCCGCACGGGCCGGAGTTCGTTGCGACGATGTGCACACTGACCGAGCTGGTGATGGGCGCGGAAGTCGGGCACGTGTTGCGTGTGGTGTATGCGAAAGAGGGTGTGCGATGAGCGAACTCGACGCTGACGTCCGGGCGCAGGAGATCGAGACGCGGATGACCGACGACGAGCGGTTTGCGCTGCTGGTCTGCCTCATCGGCCCGAGTGAGATGTGGCCGCTGCGCGACGAGCGCATCCCGGCCGACGTCGCGACGAGCACGGGCTACGCGCCGGGCGCTCCGCGCCTGGGTATCCCGGCGCTGCGCATGAATGACGCCGGGCTCGGTGTCACCAACCCCGGCTATCGCCCGGGCGACACCGCGACCGCGCTGCCCTCGGGCCAGGCGCTGGCCGCCAGCTTCAACCCGGCGCTGGCCCGCGCCGCCGGCGAGGTGATCGGCCGCGAGGCACGCAGCCGGGGGATCAACGTGCAACTGGCCGGCGCGATCAATCTGGCACGCGACCCGCGCAACGGGCGCAACTTCGAATACCATTCGGAAGACCCGCTTTTGAGCGCCACCATGGTCGCGGAGTCGATCCAAGGCATACAGCAACAAGGCGTCATCTCTACCACCAAGCACTACTGTCTGAACTGCAACGAAACCAACCGGCACTGGCTCGACGCGGTCATCGATCCCGACGCGCACCGCGAATCCGACTTGCTCGCCTTCGAGATCGCCATCGAACGGTCGGCACCCGGCGCCGTCATGGCTGCCTACAACAAGGTCAACGGTCAATACGCCGCGGCTAACCACGTCTTGATCAACGACGTGCTGAAAGGTTCTTGGGGATATCGCGGTTGGGTCATGTCCGACTGGGGTGGGACACCGGGTTGGGAATGCGCGCTGCACGGCTTGGACCAGGAATGCGGTGCCCAGCTCGACGTGCTGTTCTGGCAGTCGGAGGCGTTCTCCGATCACCTGCGTGCCGCCTACGCCGAGGGCAGGCTTTCCAAAGAGCGCCTGTCGGACATGGTCCGGCGAATTCTGCGGTCGATGTTCGCGGTCGGAATCGACCGATGGGGCCCCTCACCCCCTCCGGATATGAACGCGCACAACGAGATTGCGCTGCAAATCGCCCGGCAGGGCGCCGTGTTGCTGACCAACCGCGGCGCGCTGCCCCTGCAGCCGGCTTCGGCGGCACGCATCGCGGTCATCGGCGGCTACGCGCACCGGGGCGTACCGACGGGCTGCGGGTCCAGCGCCGTCGTTCCCCCGGGCGGATACGCGGACGTAATCCCGATCGGCGGACCCGGATTGACGGCCTCGTTGCGCAATCTGTACTTGCTGCCATCCAGCCCGCTCGACGAACTCAGAAAGCGGTTTCCCAACGCGCACATCGAGTTCGACCCCGGCATCAGCCCGGCTGAGGCTGTGCTGGCGGCGCGTCGAGCAGACATCGCCATCGTGTTCGCGGTCCGTGTCGAAGGTGAGGGCTTCGACATCGCTGACCTGTCGCTGCCGTGGGGACAGGACGCGGTGATCGCGGCGGTCTCGGCCGTCAACCCCAACACCGTTGTGGTGCTCGAGACGGGAAACCCGGTGGACATGCCGTGGCGAGACTCGGTGAACGCCATTGTCCAGGCCTGGTATCCGGGCCAGGCCGGCGGTCAGGCCATCGCGGAAATCCTGGCCGGCCAGGTGAATCCATCGGGTCGGCTGCCTCTCACCTTCCCAGCCGATCTCGATCAGACGCCGCGCCCGGAACTGCCCGACCTCGGTGCCCCGTGGGGAACGCCGACCACCATTCACTATTCCGAAGGAGCGGATGTCGGCTACCGCTGGTTCGCGAGAACCGGCCGGACGCCGATGTTCGCGTTCGGTCATGGCTTGTCCTACACCAGGTTTCAGTACGACGACCTAGTGGTAACGGGCGGCGACACGGTGAACGCGACATTCACCGTCGTCAATACCGGCGACCGTGACGGAGCCGACGTCCCACAGCTGTATCTGACCGCCGCAGCCGGTGAGCGGCGCTTGGTGTTGCTGGGATTCGAGCGGATCGAGTTAGCGCCGGGCGCGACGGGCCGGGTGACCATCGAGGCGGATCCGCGCCTGCTTGCCCGTTACGACGGCAGCGTCGGAAGCTGGCGCATCGAACCGGATGCTTACTCGGTGGCGGTCGGTGCGTCGGCGGTCGCGCTGCGGCTGGCGGCCGAGGTCGAGCTCGCCGGCCGCACGTTCGGACGTTGAGAACGCACGACCGGCGGGCGACGTCTACTGGACAGGGTTCAGTTCGTCGCCGCAGGTGCAGCGATACGGCTCGCCCGCGCCGGAACAGTGGCATGGGACCTCAATGCGAACGCGACACCCGCAGCCCTCGTGGCCGCAGGTCAGCAATGTTCCCGCCTCGTAGTTCGCCATGTGAATCACCCTTATCTGTGTTTGGACTCCTTCGGAGCCGCAATGGTTAACTCCGTCCGGGTTGCCCGTGATGTGCCGGCCAACCACGCCATCACTATATACCCCATACGGGTATCTGGTAAGTGCCCCGGCCCTACCGGGTGCCGACTGAGCCGCTCCTGCGCAGGCGAAGGCGCGCGGCTAGCGTGGGCGACATGACCGAGAAACCAACCCCGCAAGACGTCGATGCCTTCTTGGACAGCACAGTGGTTGGCCACGATCCGGCATTGGCCGCGGCGGTGGAGTCCAGCAACGCTGCCGGGTTGCCCCCCATCGCCGTTTCGGTGCAGCAGGGCAAATTCCTGTCCCTGCTGGCCGGCGCCATCCAGGCGCGCCGCATCCTCGAGATCGGCACATTGGGTGGCTGCAGCAGCATCTGGCTGGCGCGTGGTGCGGGTCCCGAGGGACGGGTGGTGACGCTGGAGTACGAGCCGAAGCACGCCGAGGTGGCACGGGCCAACCTGCAACGGGCCGGTGTCGCCGACCGGGTGGAGGTGATAGTCGGCGCCGCGCTGGACACGTTGCCGACCGTGACCGGTGGCCCCTTCGACCTGGTGTTCATCGACGCCGACAAAGAGAACAACGCCGCGTACCTGGAGTGGGCAATCCGGCTGGCCCGTCCCGGATCAGTCATTGTGGTGGACAACGTCATTCGCGCCGGCCAGATCCTGGACCCGGAATCCGACGATGCCAAAGTGGCGGCGACGCGCCAGACGCTGCAGGCGATGGGTGAGCACCCTCGGCTGGACAGTGCGGTGATCCAGACGGTCGGGGCCAAGCACTGGGACGGTTTTGCGCTCGCGTTGGTGCGCTAGCGTCAGCGCGGGTGCAAATCCTTGACCGCCTGCTCGGCAGACGTTATTTCGCTGATTCGCAACGCCGTCTCGCCGGCGTACAGTGCTGCGCTGTCCACCCACGAATCGGGCATCCCGGCGAGCGGCGCCAGCGGGGTGAAGAACGGACGCGCCGGTGACTGCAGACGCATCAACGCGCCGGCGTCGAAATAGCCCAGCGCAGCCAGTGGGCGGCTTGCCGCGTTGAGGGCGGCCGGTAGCGCTTTGGCTTTCCCGTCCCGCACCACCGCCGAGTGGCGGCGTTGGGTACGACGCGGTGGCGCAGCGGCCAGCTGAGACCGAACAGGTTGGTTTCGATGGTGCTGTCCGCGTGGATGATTCGCTGCTGGTACTCCCGGCTGGCATTCGCCTCGTGCGTCAAGAGGAATCGCGTACCGGCGATGACACCGCTGGCTCCAGCCGCCAGGGCGGCGCGGGTGTCGGCGCCGGTGGCGATACCGCCGGCCAGAAACACTGGACGCCCCCCGGCCGCCGCGAGAGCGTGCGGCAGGAAGTCCAGGGCCGGCATGGTTCCGACGAGATGGCCGCCGGCCTCGCGTCCCTGAGCGATGAGACCGTCAGCGCCCCAGGCGACAGCGGCGCGCGCCTCGGTCTGGGTACCGACCATCACGAAGACGAAGATCCCGGCATCGCGGAGATACTGGACGAGGCGCCGCTTTTCGCCGAACGCCAGCACTACGACGTCCACGCCCGCCTCGACGCAGACCGCGACATGGTGGCGACGGACGAAGGGCATCAACAGGTTTACCGCGACGGCGCGGCCCGGGGCCTGTTCGCGTACCCGATCGATCGACGTGCGTAGTCGGCTGGGTGTGGTGATGCCGATCGTTCCCAGGGCGCCCGCCTTGGCGACCGCGGCCGCCAGCGATGCGCCGGCCAGTCCGCCGCCCATTCCCGCTTGACCTACCGGAACGTCGAGTCGCAGCCGGTCCACGATGTCCATGTCCTAATGACGCTACGCGGCCAGGGAATTCGCCGGGTGGACTGGCCTGCCGGCGCCCGATTTTCGTTGCTGGCGTCGGGCGATCGAGCGTAATCTTTACAGCAGATGGATGGGTTGCAGTCGGCTCACAGTGCTTGTTACACAACGGGCTTGCTGCATAACAGAAAGGTCACAAAATGAGTACAGTCCATTCATCAATCGATCACCACCCGGATTTGTTGGCTCTGCGCGCGAGCTATGAGCGCGTTGCCGAGTCGATGGGTGCGCATTTCACCTTCGGTCTGGCTCTGCTGACGGGCCTGTACGTGGCTGCGTCACCGTGGATCGTTGGATTCAGCGCGACGACATCGCTTACCTGGTGCGACTTCATCGCCGGAATCGCAGTCGCATTCATGGCGTACGGGTTCGCGACCGGACTGGACCGCAGTCACGGCATGACCTGGACACTGCCGGTGCTTGGGGTGTGGGTCATCGTCTCGCCGTGGATTCTGCGAGGCCTCCCGCTCACTACCGGCATGATCTGGTCGAATGTCGTGGCCGGGGTGGTGTTGGCCTGCCTGGGCATGACCGCCACCTACTTCGGCATGCGCACGCGCGCCGCGGCGACACACGAATAGTTTTCAAGTCCGTTAAGCCAGACACCAATTCGCCCTGCCTGGCCGGTCGATTCCGGCCCCGGCAGGGCTAGCCGCAGACTGCGCCGATGGCGGCCGAGCCGACGAGCTTGACGTACTTGGCCAGCACGCCGGTCTTGTAACGCGGCGGGGGCGGAGTGAAATCCTTTTGCCGAGCCTCGAATTCGGCCGCATCGGTGAGCACGTCCAGGGTGCGGCCGGCTACGTCGAGCCGGACCCGGTCGCCGTCGCGCAGGAAGGCAATGGGTCCGCCGTCGACCGCCTCCGGCGCGACGTGGCCCACGCACAGGCCGGTGGTCCCGCCGGAGAACCGGCCATCGGTGAGCAACAGCACATCTTTGCCGAGGCCGGCGCCCTTGATCGCGCCGGTAATCGCGAGCATTTCGCGCATCCCGGGGCCCCCCTTGGGGCCTTCATAACGGATGACCACCGCGTCACCCTCGGTGATAGTGCCGTCCTCGAGGGCGTCCAGCGCGGCTCGCTCGCCGTCGAAAACCCTTGCGGTGCCTTCGAATACGTCAGAATCGAAACCGGCCGTCTTGACCACCGCACCCTCGGGTGCCAGCGATCCGCGCAGGATGGTGATCCCCCCGGTCGGGTGGATCGGATTGTCCAGGGCACGCAGCACCTTGCCGTCCGGGTCCGGCGGGGCAATCGCGGCGAGATTCTCGGCGACGGTCTGGCCGGTCACCGTCAGGCAGTCACCATGTAGTAGGCCTGCATCGAGCAGCGTCTTCATCACCACCGGCACTCCGCCGATGTGGTCGACGTGGGACATCACGTGACGGCCGAACGGCTTGACGTCGGCCAGGTGTGGCACCCGTGAGCCGATCCGGGTGAAATCCTCCAGCGACAACTCGACGTCGGCCTCGTGCGCGATGGCCAACAGGTGCAGCACCGCGTTGGTCGAGCCGCCGAACGCCATCACCACCGCGATGGCATTCTCGAACGCCGGTTTGGTGAGGATGTCGCGGGCTGTGATGCCGCGCCGCAGCAGCTCGATGACGGCCCGGCCGCTGCGGCGCGCGAAGCCGTCGCGGCGCCGGTCGGTCGCCGGCGGCGCCGCGCTGCCCGGCAGGGACATGCCGAGCGCCTCGGCGGAACAGGCCATGGTGTTGGCGGTGTACATGCCGCCGCACGCCCCCTCCCCGGGACAGATGGCGCGCTCGATGGCGTCGACGTCTTCGCGCGGCATCAGCCCGCGCGCGCAGGCGCCGACGGCCTCGAACGCGTCGATGATCGTGACCTCGCGCTCGCTGCCGTCGGAGAGCTTGGCCAACCCCGGCAGGATGGAGCCCGCATACAGGAACACTGCCGCCAGGTCCAGCCGGGCGGCGGCCATCAGCATCCCGGGCAGCGATTTATCGCAGCCGGCCAGCAACACCGAGCCGTCCAGCCGTTCGGCCTGCATTACGGTTTCGACGCTGTCCGCGATCACTTCCCGCGACACCAGCGAGAAATGCATCCCCTCATGACCCATCGCGATGCCGTCGGAAACCGAGATCGTCCCGAACTCGAGCGGGTAGCCGCCGGCCGAGAACACCCCTTCCTTTACCGCCTTGGCGAGCCGGTCCAGGGAAAGGTTGCACGGCGTGATCTCGTTCCATGACGAGGCGACCCCGATCTGTGGCTTGGCGAAGTCTTCGTCGTCCATGCCGACCGCCCGCAGCATGCCGCGGGCGGCGGCCTTCTCGAGGCCGTCGGTGACGTCACGACTGCGCGGTTTGATGTCAGGGACTGGCGCCGCGTCGGTGGTTGTGGCCATTTTCCAAGTATGCCGGGCCAACCGTGCCGCGAATGCGCGGGTTATACCCCGTTGGGGTATAGCGTAAACTGGCTGAATCACGATCGGGCCGGTTCGCCCGCCGGCATCGACCGCATGCCGCCTCGAGTCAGCCGCGTACCGGGAGGGGTTTTGAGAGGGAAATGACGACCGCACACGGATATTCGCAGCAGAAGGACAATTACGCCAAGCGGCTGCGGCGCATCGAAGGTCAAGTGCGTGGCATCGCGCGAATGATCGAGGAAGACAAATACTGCATCGACGTCCTGACCCAGATCAGCGCGGTTAACAGTGCGTTGCGGTCGGTCGCGCTGAATCTGCTCGACGAGCATCTGAGCCACTGCGTCACCCGCGCCGTGGCCGAGGGCGGAAACGAGGCAGACGATAAGCTGGCCGAAGCGTCGGCCGCGATCGCGCGACTGGTTCGTTCCTGATCGGTGACCTTGTTGATGCCCGTGTTGCAACCCGGGATCGGGTGATCCCGTTGCGGCACTGCGTACCGTGTGGGCATGGTGATCGCGCCAGCAACTAAGATTCAGACACCGGGATGCCCGGCCGATGCCGACGCCATGACTGCCGAAACCGGAATTACCGCCACTGCCGCGCGAACGTGGACGCCACGGGTCGCCGCGCAACTATCGGTGCTGGCCGCGGCGGCCTTTACCTATGTCACCGCCGAAATTCTGCCGGTGGGGGCGCTATCGGCGATCGCGCGGAACCTGCACGTCAGCGTGGTCGCGGTGGGGACCCTGCTGACGTGGTATGCGCTGGTGGCGGCCCTGTCCACGTTTCCGCTGGTGCGCTGGACGGCGCACTGGCCACGTCGGCGCGCGCTGGTGTTCAGCTTGGTGTGCCTGACCGCGTCCCAGCTCATCTCGGCGCTGGCACCCAACTTCGCGGTGCTGGCCGTGGGGCGGGTGCTGTGCGCGGTCACGCACGGCCTGCTGTGGTCGGTCATCGCCCCGATCGCCACCCGGCTGGTTCCGCCGAGCCATGCCGGCCGCGCCACGATGTCTATCTACATTGGAACCAGCCTGGCGCTGGTGATCGGCAGCCCGCTCACAGCGGCCATGAGCCTGATGTGGGGCTGGCGCTTGGCCGCGGTCTGCGTCACCGTCGCCGCGGTCGTCGTCACCGTGACGGCCCGGCTTTTGCTGCCCGAGATGGTTCTCAGCGCCGACCAGCTCAAGTGTGTGGGTCCCCGCGCCCGTCATCATCGCAATCGCGGGCTGGTTATCGTGAGCCTGATCACCATGGTCGGCGTCACCGGCCATTTCGTCTCGTACACCTACATCGTGGTGATCATCCGCGACGTCGTCGGTGTGCGCGGGCCGAATTTGGCCTGGGTGCTGGCTGCCTATGGAGCCGCCGGCGTGCTCGGGGTGGGGTTGGTGGCGCGGCACCTGGACCGTCGGCCCAAGGGAGCCATCATTCTGTGCATGGCGGGGTTGACGGCCGCGTTCGTGGTGCTGACTGCGCTCGCGTTCGGCGGCCGAACCGCCGCGGCGACGGCTGTGATCGGGACCGGCGCGATCGTGTTATGGGGCGCGATGGCCACTGCCGTATCGCCGATGATGCAGTCCGCCGCGATGCGCAATGGGGCCGACGATCCCGACGGTGCTTCGGGCCTGTACGTGACCGCGTTTCAAGTGGGCATCATGGCCGGCTCGCTGCTGGGCGGACTGTCCTATGAGCGCGGTGTTGCGCTGATGCTGACGGCATCGGCGGTGCTGATGGGCGTCGCGCTGGCCGGCGCCGCGGCCAACCGGCAGATGCTGGATGTTGCCCCGCCAAGCTCACGCAATTCATAGCTGCGCAGCTCAGCGGCATGAATTGCGCCGCTGATCGGCCCGCCCTCGGCGGCGGAAGGGTTAGCTGGCCCCGGAGCTATGCGACACTGTTCCGAGAACTTGACTGGAGGGATGCATATGTCGAGCTGGACGACGGGACGCCTCTTCGCGGCTCTGAACGCTGCTGGGTTCGCCGCCGTGCTGGTGTTGGGCGCCGGTCCTGCCCTGGCGGATCCGGACCCGGCTCCCGGCGATCCCGGCGCGGTCGCCGCGCCCGCAGACCCGCCCGGCCCGCCGCCCCTGGTGGCGCCACCGCCACCGCCTGCACCTGATCCGCTTGCGGCGCCCCCTCCGCCCAACCCGCTGGCGCCGCCGCCGCTGCCCAACCCGTTCGCACAACCGGTGGCCGCGGGTCCGGCCGCCGGGCAGAACCCCACGCCGTTCACCGGCACGCCGCCGTTCGGGCCACCCAAGATCCTCCCCGCCGGCGGCTCGACGGTGGGGGTCGGCCAGCCGATCATCATCAACTTCCCCGGGCGGGTCGATGACGCCGGCGCCGCCATCGACGCCGTCCACGTTTCGTCCGTCCCACCGGTGCCCGGCAAGTTTTACTGGATGACGCCGACGCAGCTGCGCTGGCGCCCGCTGAGCTTCTGGCCCGCCCACACCGCGGTGACCGTCGACGCCGGCGGCGCGGTGTCGAGCTTCCGAACCGGTGACACGCTGATCGCGACAGCGGATGACAGCACGCATCAACTGACGGTCACGCGCAACGGCACCGTGGAGAAGACCATCCCGATGTCGATGGGCATGTCGGCCGGTAATCACCAAACCCCCAACGGCACCTACTACGTCCAGGAGAAGATGCCCTCGGTGGTAATGGATTCCTCGACCTACGGGGTCCCGGTCAGTTCGGCCTACGGTTACAAGGTGACGGTCGAACTGGCCGTCCGGTTCGACAACGTCGGCGACTTCGTGCACAGCGCCCCGTGGTCGGTGGATGACCAGGGCAAGCGCGATGTCAGCCACGGGTGCATCAACATCAGCCCCACCAACGCGAAGTGGTTCTTCGACAACTTCGGCGCCGGCGATCCGATCATTGTGAAGAACTCCACCGGCGGCGATTACAAGAAGAACGACGGCTCCAACGACTGGCAGACATAGCCGCCACGAGGCCCTCGCGGCCGCGAGCGCGCGGTTAGCTGACGACCAACCCTTCTTGGCCGCGCTTTCGCTTGCCGGGAATTATGTATAGCATCATACATAAGTCTGACTGAGGAGTGGCGATGCGAAGCCCACGCGAGCGGATGGTTGTCTCTGCCGCGCTGTTGATCAGGGAACGGGGCGCGCACGCCACCGCGATCTCGGACGTTCTCGAGCACAGCGGCGCTCCGCGCGGCTCGGCCTATCACTACTTTCCGGGCGGGCGAACGCAACTGCTCTGCGAGGCGGTGGACTACGCCGGGGAGCACGTCGGTGCCATCATCGCCGAGGCCGGGGGAGGCCTCGAATTGCTGGACACGCTGATCGACAAGTACCGGCATCAACTGCTCGACAGTGATTTCCGCGCCGGGTGCCCCGTCGTGGCGGTCTCGGTCGAAGCCGGCTCTGAAAAGGGCAGAGAGCACGACCGCGAGCGGACGGCCCCGGTGGTCGAGCGCGCGGCAGCGGTGTTCGACCGGTGGAACGACCTGATCGCGCAACGCTTCGTCGCCGACGGGATATCGCCAGACCAAGCCCGCGAATTGGCGGTATTGGCGACATCGGCGATCGAGGGCGCGATCGTGCTGGCCCGGGTGCAGCGCGACCTGGCACCCCTTGATCTCGTTCACCGCCAGCTGCGCAACTCGCTGCTGGCCGCTATGCGGAGAAAGGAACCCCCGCGATGACCGGTGAATGGAAGTCCACCGCATGCATCCTGTGCGAATGCAACTGCGGCATCGTGGTACAAGTCGAGGATCGCAGACTGGCTCGTATCCGGGGCGACAAGGAGCATCCGGGATCGCAGGGTTACACCTGCAACAAGGCGCTGCGGCTGGACCATTACCAGAACAACCGCGCTCGGCTGACATCTCCGATGCGCCGACGCGCCGACGGCACGTACGAGGAGATCGACTGGGACACGGCGATTGTCGAGATTGCCGAAGGGTTCAAGCGCATCAGTGACACCTACGGCGGGGACAAGATCTTCTATTATGGCGGCGGCGGGCAGGGCAACCATCTGGGCGGGGCCTACAGCGGCGCATTCCTGAAAGCCCTTGGGTCGCGCTTCCGGTCAAATGCGCTGGCGCAGGAGAAGACCGGCGAGGCGTGGGTCGACGCGCATCTTTATGGCGGTCACACGCGAGGCGAGTTCGAGCACGCCGAAGTGTCGGTGTTCGTCGGGAAGAACCCATGGATGTCGCAGAGCTTCCCTCGAGCACGGGTGGTGCTCAACGAGATTGCCAAAGACCCGACCCGGTCGATGATCGTGATCGATCCCGTGCTCACCGACAGCGCCAAGATGTCCGACTTCCACCTGCGGGCGCGGCCCGGTACCGACGCCTGGTGCCTGGCCGGGCTGGCGGCCGTCCTGGTCCAGGAAAACCTTTGCAACGAAGCGTTTCTCGCGGAGCACGTGCACGGCGTCGACACCGTCCGCGACGCGCTGCGCGGAGTCCCGATCGCTGACTACGCAGAGCGGTGTGGGGTCGACGAGGAGTTGTTGAGGGCCGCCGCGCGGCGCATCGGCTCCGCGGCCAGTGTCGCGGTGTTCGAAGACCTCGGCATTCAGCAGGCGCCCAACAGCACGCTGTGCTCGTATCTGAACAAGCTGCTGTGGATCCTCACCGGCAATTTCGCGAAAAAGGGTGGCCAGCACCTGCATTCGTCGTTCGCCCCGCTGTTCAGCACGGTCTCCGGTCGCACGCCGGTCACCGGCGCGCCCATCATCTCCGGACTGGTTCCGTCCAATGCGGTGCCCGAGGAGATCCTGACCGACCATCCGGACCGGTTCCGGGCGATGATCGTCGAGAGCGCCAATCCCGCCCACTCGTTGGCCGACTCGACCGCCTGCCGCGAAGCGTTCCGGGCACTGGAACTGATGGTGGTCGTCGACGTCGCGATGACCGAGACCGCCAGGCTCGCCCACTACGTGCTCCCTGCGGCGTCCCAGTTCGATAAGCCGGAAGCCACGTTCTTCAATTTCGAGTTCCCGCACAACGTCTTTCAGCTGCGCCGACCGCTGCTCGAACCATTACCCGGAACCCTGCCCGAACCCGAGATCTGGGCTCGGTTGGTGCGGGCGCTCGGCGTGGTTGACGAGGCGGACCTGCGACCGCTGCGTGAGGCCGCGCAACGGGGGCGCCAAGCGTACACCGAGGCGTTCCTCGGGGCGGTGGCCGGCAACCCGGCCGTGGCGAAGGTGCTGCCCTACGTGCTCTACGAAACCCTCGGGCCGACGCTGCCCGACGGTTTGGCGGGGGCGGCCGCGCTGTGGGGGCTCGCTCAAAAGACCGCGATGGCATACCCCGAGGCCATGCGGCGCGCCGGCCACGCCGACGGCAACGCGCTCTTCGACGCCATCCTCGACAGCCCGTCGGGTGTCACGTTCACCGTGCACAACTACGAGGACGACTTCGCGTTGATCAGCCACGCCGATCACAAGATCGCCCTCGAGATTCCCGAAATGCTGGACGACTTAAGGGCGTTGACGGCAGCACCGACCCGGCTGACCACGCCGGAATTCCCCATCGTGCTGTCGGTGGGCGAGCGCCGCGCCTACACCGCCAACGACATCTTCCGCGACCCGTCCTGGCGCAAACGCGACGCCGACGGGGCGCTGCGCGTGAGCGTCGAAGACGCCCAGGCCCTTGGCCTCGTCGACGGTGGCCGGGCCCGGGTCAGCACGGCGGCCGGCAATTCCGAGGCGACCATCGAAATCACCGAGACCATGCTCCCCGGGCATGCGGCCCTGCCCAACGGTTTTGGGCTCGACTACATGAACGACGACGGGGATACCGTCGTTCCCGGCGTCGCGCCGAACATGCTCACGTCCACGGGATGGCGCGACCACTACGCCGGCACACCGTGGCACAAGCACGTACCCGCCAGGATCGAGGCTTTGGTAGCCGGCGGGGTCAGTTCCAGATCCTGACCCTGCGCTGTGGCTCCAGGAACAACGCGTCGTCCTCGGCTACGTCAAAGGCGTCGTAAAAGGCATCCACGTTGCGGATGACGCCGTTGCACCGGAACTCCGGCGGTGAGTGCGGGTCCACTGCTAACCGCCGAATCGCTTCCGCTTCACGGGATTTGGTCCGCCACACCTGAGCCCAGCCGTAGAACACCCGCTGCACGCCGGTGAGGCCGTCGATGACCGGAGCGGGCCGGCCGTTCAGCGACAGCTGGTAGGCCAACAGCGCGATGGACAGCCCGCCGAGGTCGCCGATGTTCTCGCCGACGGTGAATGCGCCGTTCACATGGTGGCTGTCGTCGAGTCCTCTCGGCGAGTACTCCTGGTATTGCTCGATGAGCGCCTTGGTGCGCGCGCCGAACTCGGTGCGATCGTCGTCGGTCCACCAGTCGACCAGATTGCCGTCGCCGTCGTATTTGGCGCCCTGGTCGTCGAAGCCGTGCCCGATCTCGTGGCCGATCACCGCCCCGATACCGCCGTAATTGGCAGCGTCGTCGGCCTCGGCGTCGAAGAATGGCGGCTGCAGAATGGCTGCGGGAAAGACGATTTCGTTCATGCCGGGGTTGTAATAGGCGTTGACGGTCTGTGGTGTCATGAACCATTCGTCACGGTCCACCGCGCCGCCGAGCTTTGCCAGCTCACGGTCATGGTTGACCGCGTACCCGCGCTGGTAATTGCCGTAGAGGTCGTCGCGGTCGATCACCAGCCTGGAGTAGTCGCGCCACTTCGTCGGGTAGCCGACCTTGGCGGTGAACTTGCTCAGCTTGGTCAGCGCGCGTTCGCGGGTCTGCGGCGTCATCCAGTCCAGCTCGTTGATGCTGATTCGGTAGGCCTCTTGCAAGTTGTGCACCAGCGCGTCGATGCGGGCCTTCGCGTCCGGCGGGAAATGCCGCTGCACGTAAAGCTTTCCGACCGCATCGCCCATCAGGCTCTCCACCACCGACACCGCGCGCTTCCAGCGGTCCCGGATCTGTTCGGCACCGGTTAGCAGTCGGCCGTAGAAGTCGAAGTCCGCGGCGACGATGGCGTCGGTCAGCCAGGGGGCGCGGGCACGGATCAAACGCCAACGCGCCCAGCGCTTCCAGTCTTCGAGGTCTTCGCTGTCCCACAGCCCAGCGAATGCAGTGAGGTAATCAGGTTGGCGCACAACAAGTTCGGCGAATTTTTCCGGGGTGCCGCCCAGCGCGGTCACCCAGCCGGCCCAGGCGAAGCCCGCCCCTTCGGTCTGCAGCTCCGCGAACGTGCGCAGGTTGTAGGTCAGGTCGGCATCGCGGCGCTTGACCACATCCCAGTGTGCCGCAGCAAGTTTGGTCTCCAGCGCCACGATGCGGGCCGCGGTCTCGGCGTGATCGCCCGCATTGCCGCCGTACACCAGGCCGAACATCCGCGCGATGTGTCCCGGGTAGGCCGCCAGCACCTCGGCGTGCTGCTCGTCGCGGTAATAGGACTCGTCGGGCAATCCGATGCCGGATTGGGTGAAGTGCGTCAGGTAACGGGTCGAGTCTTTCGAATCGGTGTCCACGTACACTGCGACGCCGCCACCCATCCCGGTGCGCTGCAGGGCGCCGAGGGCAGCGGCCAGTGCCGCGGAATCGGCGGCGTTGTCGATGGTGGCCAGCTCGTCGTGCAGCGGTTGGGCGCCCCTGCGTTCGACGGTCTCCTCGTCGAGGAAGCTGGCGTAGAGGTCGCCGACGCGTTGTTCATCGGTGCCCATTGCCGCGCCGCGCTGGCTTGTTTCGACAATCAGGCCCCGCACCTGCTCTTCGGCCCGGTCGAACAGGCCGCGGAAGGCGCCGTCGGTAGCCCTGTCTGCGGGTATGTCATATTCGGCCAGCCAGCGGCCGTTGACGTGACCGAACAGGTCGTCTTGGGGGCGGGCATTATCGTCGACGTGGCTCAGGTCGATGCCCGAGCGGATGGCCTCTACTGTCACCCCGCCATCCTTCCATCTCTTTTCGGGTGCAACGATCGGTCGATGCCTGACGTCGAGCAAACCGAGCCAGCGACCTCAGCGGATGGTGTCGAGCCCGATGACACATCCGGCGATGCCGGCTCCGGGGCCGGCTCTTCAGAATCCGAAGTCGCCGGCGATGAGATCTTTTCGCACTACGGGATCGCATCGACCGTTCTCGGCCTGCTGTCGGTCGGCGCGGTCGTATTGGGCGTGATCATCTGGTCCGCACACCGCGACGAGGCGGGCGAACGCACCTATCTGAGCCGCGTCATGCAGACGGCCGCCGACTGGACGGGTGTGCTGATCAACATGAACACCGGCAACATCGACGCCAGCCTGCAGAAGCTGCACGACGGCACGGTCGGTGAACTCAACGCCGATTTCGACGCGGCCATGCAGCCGTATCGGCAGGTGATCGAGAAACTGCAGTCAAAAAGCTCCGGCCGGATCGACGCGGTGGCGATCGAAACGGTGCATCACGACCTGGACACCCAGCCCGGTGTCGCTCGGCCGGTTGTCACCACCAAGTTGCCGCCGTTCGCCAGCCGAACCGACTCGGTGATGCTGGTCGCGACGTCCGTCAGCGAGAACGTCGGCGCCAAGCCGCAGACCGTGCACTGGAACTTGCGGCTCGATGTCTCCGACGTGGACGGCAAGCTGATGATCTCCGGGCTGGCGTCGATCCGATGAGAAATCTGTGGCGGCTGCTGGCGTTCGACATCGTGGCCCCGCTGGCGGCGGTCGCCGGCCTGCTGATGATCGGAGTCATCCTGGCCTGGCCGCTGTGGTGGGTGTCCGCCTGCTCGGTGCTGCTGGTGCTGATCGCCGAGGGTCTGGGGGTCAACTTCTGGCTGCTGCGCCGCGATTCGGTGAGCGTCGGTACCGACGACGACGCTCCCGGGCTGCGATTGGCCGTTGTCTTGTTATGCGCGGCCGCCCTGACGGCGGCGGTGCTGACCGGCTACACGCATTGGACGAGGTCGGACCGCGACTTCAAAAAGGATTCCCGGCAGGTGGTGCAGATCGCCACCGGGATGGCAGAGGCGATGGCGTCGTTCACCCCGAGCGCCCCGACGAGCTCCATCGATCGAGCCGCGGCGATGATGGTGCCGGACCAGGCCGGGGCGTTCAAGGAGCAATACACGAAGTCCAGCGCCGATCTGGCTCAGCACAACATCACGGCGCAGGCGGCCACGCTGGCGGCCGGAGTCGAGGCCATCGGGCCGTCGGCGGCCAGTGTGGCGGTGATCCTCCGGGTGACCCAGAACACGCCCGGCCAGCCACCCAGTCAGGCGGCGCCGGCACTGCGGGTGGGACTGATGAAGCGCGGCAGCGACTGGCTGGTGTCCGCCGTGGTGCCGATCAGGTGAGGAGATCAGTTGGATTCGGCGCTGAACTCCCGGACTTGACCTTGACGAACCGATCCGACAAGCGACGAATCCGGATCATCAGCGAGGCCGACGGGCTGAGGCTGCCGTCGAGATAGGCGGCCAGATCCTCGGGTGCCACCCCGATGCGGGAGGCGAATTCTTGTTCTCCCAGCCCGGACCGATCGATCAGGAGGCGCACGTGGCGGGCCACCTCGGCACGTTCATTGGCCTCGAGGTGGGCACGAGCGCGCTCCAGCACCTCCCACAGCGCTTTGGCGATGCCATACGGCCGCGTGCCCTCGAGGACTTCTTCGACTTGACGGGCCGTCCGCCCGTACGGGTCGCGTTTGAGCGCGGCGGCAATGCGCTTCCAGGTGTCAATGTCACCGCCCTGCAGCGCCGAGCGAATGGCGGCGGTCGGCCAGAACTCCACCGGCTGTTCGGGATCGTGGGAAGATCCACTGTCGGGCCTAGGTTGTTCAACGGCCGGCGGCTGGGGCGGCGGCACGGAGCGTCGGTCGGCTGCCAACGTCACATCGCCTCCCCCAGCATCGCTACGGCCACCGATAAGCAGCGCTGCCTGACCTCTTCCCATTCCGCCTCGGCGTCTGGTTCAGACAACTGATCATCGGTGAAATCGGACGGATGCGGATCCGCGAGCCGACGGACCAACTGGGTGGCAATCCATTGCTGCCTGGGTGGTTGACAACTGTAATACCTGTCAATTCCGGCCAGCACCAGAGCGGCGGTTTCGGGTTCCAATGTGTCGACCATGTCAGCAAATTCGGCGTAATCGCGGCTACTGTTACGGCGCATGATCAGGTAGCCCTTGAGCCGCAACGCCTCCGCGCCGGTTGGGACCAGCAGCCGGTCGCCGGTGGGCAATTGCACGTTGGTGGTCTCCACCGGGCTCCGCCGTTCGTACTGCGGCTCCTCGCTGGCGTTTGTGCCGGTCTGCAGGTCGGTCTCCAGCGCGTCGATGGCGACCGACAGCCGCCCCCGCCACAGCGTGACCGGATGGACCGGCCGATCACCCCCGGCAATCGCCCGGGCGATGCCGTTGCGCGTCGCCAGGCCGCCCACCAGCTTCTTGGCCGCCGGGTGACCGTTGGTGCCGTTCTTCGAATCGGCTGGGCTCACCTCCACGCTGTCATCGCGGATGTCGACCTGGTGGGGGATCTGTGCTGGGCCCTGGCCCCGGTTGTTTCCCGGGCCGTCTGCGGGGGCCTCTCCGGGGCCGACCTCGGTCTCCTTGCCATTGCGCCCACAACCGGTGAAGGCGAGCGGATCCGCCACGGAAATGGCGTCGGGCGCCAAGTGCTTGAGCTTCGCGGCCGACTTGAGAACCATCCGCAGGTCCGCACTGGGTGCCGTCAGTGCCGAGATGTCGTCGGGGATCACCACAATGTCGCTCAGGTCGACCTCGGGTAGCGGCCTGTCGAAGTCCACCGACGGCAGGACACGGGACAGCCACCGGGGCAGCCACCAGTTCCACTGGGCGAACATCGCCATCAGCGCGGGTACCAGGACCAGCCGGACCACGGTGGCGTCCACCGCGATCGCGACAGCGCACGCCACACCGATCTCGGCGACCAGCGGCATGCCTGCGAACGCGAAGCCAGTGAACACGGCGATCATGATCAGGGCTGCGCTGGTGATCGTGCGGGCGCTGGTGCTCACGCCGTATCCGACCGCGTCGCGGGTATTTCCGGTGTGCAGGAAGCGTTCCCGGATGCGGGTGAGCAAGAAGATCTCGTAGTCCATCGACAACCCGAAGGTCATCGCCAGCACCAGCGGGGGAACGGTGCTGTCGATCGAACTGATCTGTGCGAACCCGAGACCCTTTAGCCAGCCCCACTGGAAAACCATCACCAGGCTGCCGTAGGCGGCGGCAACCGACAGCAATGTCATCAGCACGCCTTTGAACGCCAAGAACACGGAGTGGATCGAGAGCAACAGCATCACGAACGCGATGAGCGCAACGAAGAGCAACACCAGCGGCTCGGTCATCGACACCCGGTCATCGAAATCCTTGATCAACGCAGTCGGGCCGCCGACGTCCACCCGTGCCGCTCCCTGGTCGGGAACCTGGGGTAGCTGCGTGCGCATCCAGCTGACGGTTTGTCGGGCACCCATGTCCTCGGGATCGACCGACAACACCGCGGACAGCAAGGCGCTGTTGTTGTCGTCGGCGAATTGCGGCGGCGCCACCGAGATGACTTTGGGAGCCTGCGTCACTCGTTCACGGATCGCGGCGATTGTCTGGCTGTGCTCGGGTGAGGAGGCGCCGCCGCCGGGAAAGGTGACCAGCACCTGAACCGGGCCGAGCGCACCGGGTCCGAGCGCTTCGGATGCCGCTCCCACGCCGGCACGGATCTCGTGCGAATAGTCGAACTGGCGCAGCAAGCTGTTGCCCAGCACCATCGATGTCGCCGGTGCCGCCATCACGAGCAGGACGATCGACGCCGCCAGCGCCGACATCCACGGCCGGCGCATCACCCATCCCACCCAGCGGTTCCAGAACCGAGATTGAGTGCTCTCCGGGCGGCGCGACCAGTGCAGCAGGGCCGACCTCTTGGCTGCCGCGCGACCGAAGGTTGCCAGCACCGCCGGCGTCAAGGTGGCCGATGTCAGCATTGCGACCGCGACGGCCAGAATCGCTCCGGTGGCCATCGACTTCAGCGCCGGGGTGTTGATCAGGTAGATCCCGGTGAGCGAGGCGATGACGGTCAGCCCGGACAGCACCACCGCCAGCCCGGAGGTGGCCATCGCGGCGTCGACGGCTTCGCGTGGCTGACGGCCGGCGCGCAGTTCCTCGCGGAAGCGCATCAAGATGAAGAGCGAATAGTCGACGGCCAGCGCGATGCCGAACATGGACACGGTCGAGGTCACGAACACCGACATGGTGGTGCATTCCGACAACAGGTAGACCAGGCCCATCGTGACCAGGACCGTGCAGATGCCGAGCGCCAGCGGGATCGCCGCCGCAGCCAGCGAACCGAATACCGCGAGCAAGACGATCAGAATGATCGGCAGGTTCCAGCGTTCCGCCTCGGCGATGTCGTGCTTGGTGTTCGCCGCCGCGGCAGCACTGAGCGCGCCCTGCCCAATGACGTAAAGCCGCACCCGGCCGTTCGCGGTCTGCCCGGACTGGTGTCCCTTGATGCCTACCTTTTGGCGCAACTGCTTGGCGATGTCACTGGTGCCGGCGTTACGGGAGTCCAGTCGCAGCGACAGCACATAGGGCCGGTCGGGTTGCGGCGGCCGCTGGGTGGGGTTGGGCGCCTCCGTCACGCCGGGGAATTGGCTGGCAATCTGTCTCAGTTGCGCCACTGCGTCGCTGATGTCTTGGTAGCTGGCATCCGGGCGGGGGGCCGCCACCAGAGCCAACGAGGACGCCCCCAGCTCGTGATATTGATCCTCGAGTTGATCGTGGACCAGCAGCGACTGCGAGCCGGCCACTTCGAAACCACCGCCGGTGAGATTTCCCGACTGCGTCAACGCCAGATAGACCGCCGGCACCAACGCCAGCAACCAGCCTGTGAAGATCAACCAGCGGTGCCTGCGCAGGCGGCGGCTTAGGCGCATCATGAACTGCTGGATTTCGGGCTCCCCGGTCTTCTCGCGTAACGCGTGCTGGCGACAATACCGCAGGAGCCTGTGGACTATGTCCGCTTATCCGGTTCCTGAGCTGCGGAGACACCGAAGTTGCCGTGACGCTGCGAAGTCGTTGTGAACCGGTGACCAATCGGGATATCGGTCACACCAGGTGGTAGCCCCGCTATCCGGGATGGCAGGATTTCGCTTGCCGCGCGGAGCTCTGGGGAATTCGAGGGGAACTTCGCGAAAAATTGGGCCCTCTATCACAGCCGTTTGCGAAGTGTCAGAACTCGCGAGACTTCGCAAACCGTAAGGAGTTATCCATGAAGACAGGCACTGCGACCGGACGCCGCAGGTTGTCGGCAGGGTTGATCGCCGCCGCAGTGCCGGGCACTGCTGTCGCTGTTTTGGCAGGGCCTCCGGCGACCGGTGCTAACGACCCGTGTGCGGCCAGTGAAGTCGCAAGGACGATCGGTTCGGTCTCCAAGTCGATGGGCGACTACCTGGACTCGCATCCCGAGACCAACCAGACGATGACCACCATGCTGCAGCAGCAGGCCGGCCCTCAATCGCTGACATCGCTGAAGTCCTACTTCGAGGCCAACCCCAAGGTCGTCGGCGACATGACCTCAATCGCGCAGCCGCTGACCAACCTGTCGATGCAGTGCAAGCTGCCGGTCACGGTCCCTCAGGCGATGGGCCTTATGCAGCAGGCGCAGGGCGCGGCGGGTGGTCTGCCCGCCCTGCCCGGTAATGCCGCAGGCCCGGTCCCGCCCGCAGCGGGCGGCGCGCTTCCGGGCCCGCCGCGGCAGAACAACGTCGGCTAGCTGTCGTGTTCCGGATTCCGATCAGGCGGCGGTAAGGGCCCCTGCAGGGCGGTCTCGGTCGGGTCGCTCTGGTGCCGCACAACGGGCAGCGGACCCGTAATGGGTTCGTCGTCGTCCGAGGCGGCGACGTTCTCGGTGCGGAACATGAAGAAAAACACCACCCAGCCGATCGCGGCGATGAGCAACCAGCTGATCAGCCGGTAGATCAGCATCGCCGAGATGGCACTGGGCAACGACATGCCGCTCGAGACCAGGCCGGGGACCAGCACCGCCTCGACAACCAACAATCCGCCCGGCATCAGCGGTATCGTGCCGACCGCCCGAGCGGCCGCGTAAGCAACGGTCAGCCCGGCCACCGACGCGTGGTCGCCGGCCGCGTAGGCGGCGAAGCCGAGGCAGGCAACGTCGGCGATCCAGTTGAACATCGACCAGCTGAACGCCACTCCCAAGTCCCGCCGGCCCAGGCTCACCGATTCGAGCTGCATGAGCGTTTCGCGCCACTTCTGCAGGCCGGTGTCGGCCTGCCGGCCGCGAATCGAGTTGAGCGACGACAAAACCCGGCTGCCGATCCCCTCGATCAGCTCCGGCCGCGACGCCACCGCCTGGGCCAGCAGCAACAACGCGACGAAGCCACCCAGCGTGAACAGCAACGAGAAGGGGTTGTTCTTTGCTCCCAGGAAGAAAGCGCCGCCCAACCCGAGCAGTGCCAGTCCCACCGCCTGTAGCACACCCGACATCACCAGCTGCCACGACGCCACCACCGTTGAGGCGCCCCAGATCCGCTGTTGGCGGAACAGGAAGGTAGCCGACAACACCGGCCCGCCGGGCAGTGTGGTGCTCAGCGAGTTGGCGGCGTAGAAGGCGGCTTCCGACCGCAATTGTTTGACGTGCACCCCGGCCGATTTCAGCAGAGTGCGCTGAATCTGGGCGAAGCTGTGCATCGAGGCGGCCGCCGCCAGCACCGACGCGAGTAGCCAGCACCAGTTGGCCTCGTACAGGCTCGTCCAGGCTTTGGCCACCTGGTCCCAGCCAAGGGCGATCTCGACGGCAAGCACGATTGCGACGATGGCGAGTACCACCCATCGCACCCACCAGTACTTCCCGCGCGGTGTCTCCACGCGTGGGAAGTCGAGCTTGCGGACGGGTGCGTCGTGCGACACGTGCTTTAGGGTAACCGCGCAGGTGGCGCAGCCATCGAGACGCAGCTCCGACTGTGTCGTCGTCGTAACCGGATCGTGCCGCCCCGACGCTCCGTGACCCGGCCCGCAGACCCGTCCGGACACGTTTGGCGGCGCCCGTCGGCGGATAGGCTGGCCAAATGCCGGCAAACCTCGACGACGCCGCGGTCGAACCGCTTGTCCGCAGGGCCGCGGCCTGGGCGTGGCGCTTGCTGGTCATCCTGGCCGCGTTCGTCGCCCTGCTGTGGGTGGTGAAAAAGCTTGAAGTCATCGTCGTCCCCGTGTTGCTGGCTTTGATGATCAGCGCGTTGCTGGTGCCGGCGGTTGACTGGCTGGACCGGCGGGGCGTGCCGCGGGGTGGGGCTGTGGCAGTGGTCTTGCTGGCCGGATTCGCGATTCTGGGCGGCATCCTGGCCTTCGTCATCGTCCAGTTCGTCTACGGGTTGCCCGATCTGACCGAGCAGGTGACACGCAGCATCGAATCCACTCGCAGATGGCTGATCGAAGGGCCGGCGCATCTGCGCGGTGAACAGATCGACAACGCGGGCAACGCCGCGATCCAGGCGCTGCACAACAATCAGGCGAAGTTGACCAGCGGCGCACTGTCCACCGCGGCCACCATCACGGAGCTGGTCACGGCGGCGGTGTTAGCGCTGTTCACGCTGATTTTCTTCCTCTACGGCGGCCGCAACATATGGCAATACGTCACCAAGCTGTTTCCCGTCGATGCCCGGGAGAGGGTGCGCGAGGCGGGCCATGCGGGATACGGGTCTTTGATCGGGTACGTGCGGGCCACGTTCCTGGTGGCACTGACCGACGCGGCCGGCGTCGGTACGGGGTTGGCGATCATGGGCATCCCGCTCGCGCTGCCATTGGCCTCGCTGGTGTTTCTCGGTGCCTTCATTCCGTTGGTGGGTGCGGTGATCGCCGGCTTTCTGGCCGTAGTGGTGGCCCTGCTCGCGAAAGGCATTGTCTACGCGCTGATTACGCTGGGTTTGCTGGTCGCGGTAAATCAACTCGAAGCCCATTTGCTGCAGCCGTTGGTGATGGGTCGCGCGGTGTCAATTCACCCGCTGGCGGTGGTGCTGGCCATTTCTACCGGCGGTGTGCTTGCCGGGATCGTCGGCGCCTTGCTGGCGGTCCCGACGGTCGCGTTCCTCAATAACGCGATACAGGTGCTGCTCGCTCCGGATCCGTCCGCCGAAGCCGACAAGCAGATCGAGGAGGCCGGTGATGCCGGGGTCATCGTCCGGGCGGAGCCGGACCGCCCCGACGGCGAGCACGACTGAGGCGTAACGGGCCTGACGGGCTACAGACGTCCCTCGCGGCGCAGCAGGTCTTGGGCGGACAGACCGCCGCCGCCACGGCGGCGCGGACGCGAATTGTCCCCGTTGTCGCCCTTCCCGCGGGTGTTCATCTTCTCGGTGGCCGCATCCGAGTCGTCGGCATCCGGCTGCATGACCGGGAGGGCGGCGGTGGGATCGGCCGGGTCGCTGTTGTTGTCGCGGTTCGTCGCGACCGGCATGGAGTTGGTTTCACCGGCCGATGGTGCAGGCGCCGGTGGCGGTGGTGATGGGGGACGTGTCGGCGGCGCGGATTGACCCGGCCCGCGCGGGTCGGCCGGCCGTTCGAGCCCGGGTGCGGCCCGGTTGCCGGGAGTCGCGTTGACGGGGGTGCCGGGCACCGAGAGGCGCGACGTCTTGGCTTCCGTCGGCTGGCTGGGCCTGCTCTGGATGCGTGTGGTGCTCGCACCGGACGGCAGTTCCTTGGCCGGCATGGCGTCCTGCT
>DATKEW010000252.1:0-4458 GCA_035511785.1 Mycobacterium sp. | reverse complement strand
AGCCCGACCTCGGCTGCGACCGAGGAGATCAGCACGATCCGCCCGTCGCCGGAGGCCAGCAGCGCCTCGAACGCCGCCTGCACCACCCAGAAGGCGCCGTACAGGTTCGTCTCGATGTCCTTGCGCCACTCCTCGTCGGAGAAGCGCTCTGCGCGGTGGATCGTGTCGACGATCCCGGCGTTGGCGATCACCGCGTCGCAGCCGCCGAGCGACTCGATCGCGTCGGCGACGCCACGGCGCACGGCCTCCGGGTCGCGAACGTCGAACGTCGCGCTGACCGCCGTGACGTCGCTGACGGGCGCGCCCGGCACGTCGCAGGCCGCCACCGCGCAGTCGCACGCCAGCAGCGTCTCGGCGAGCGCGCGGCCGATCCCCCCGGTCGCGCCGGTGACGATGACCCGCCGTCCCGACGGCGTCAGGCCGAGCATCAGGCGCCGCTCCCGGCGGCCGGCTTGCCCAGGCCGTAGCGGGCCCAGTGCCGCTCCGGGATGTCCGCCGGGTCCTTGTACCAGTACCAGGTACAGGGATCGCGGTCGTAGTCGTCGGGCGGGTCGGAGGGGTACATCGGGTGCCCGATCCACTCGATCGGCTGGATCTCATTCATGAACGAACAGTGCGTGCAGTAGAGCGGGAAGCCCTTGCGCCCATAGCTCCAGTCGTGCGCCTCGTGCGTCACGCCCAGCGGGCGCTCACCGCGGTAGGCGCCGTTTCGCCACAGGCGCTGGCCCGAGCCACACGGGTTCATCCGGAAGGTGAACTTCTCCTCGTCCTCCTCGATCTCGAACGCACCGGGGTTCGGCCCGGTGCCCGAGCACGAGTGCGCCCGCCACGTGGCGGCGAGCGCGTGCACGATCTGCCGCCGGTCGCTGCCCTCGATCTTCTCGACGTCACCCCGCCAGCCGCGCTCATTCCCGTAGCGCCAGGCCTCGGCCACCCCCTCATCGCCCAGCGTCTCCTGCACGAAGCTGATCAGGCCCAGCAGACCGCCCGCCATCAGGTCGTGCAGGTGGCGCCACTCGTGCTTCATCTCCTCGCACAGCGCTCGTGCACCGTCGGTGTCGCCGCGATCGAGCGCCTCGATCGCACGGTCCATAGTGGGCCGTGCCATCTCCGCGAGCTCCTGGTCGGAGAACCACCGTTCCGCCATTGCCGCTCCTCCTCGGACCTCACGGGCTTGCCGGTGATCAATTCTTATTGATTACCGCTGGCCACGCTCAGGCGGGCGACGGGAACGGGAGCCGAGGGCGGGTAGAGGATCCGGCTCTGGTCGAGTCGCAACTGCCCGTACGGCTCGCGCGGCGTCGGCGTTCAACCCGCCGGGAATTTGAGCACCCGGTTGTGGTTGCCGTCGGTGACGTAGACGTTGCCGGCACCGCCACCCTGCGCTTTCTACTAGTTCCTCTTAACGCCGCCCTAGGCAGCTCGTGAACGTGGGGTCCAGCACGGATGTATCGGCGTCGGTGGTATCTGGATTCGACTCACCTGTCAACGATGTCGAGGACTCAGACACCTCCGAGCGCGCTGACTCCGGCTGTTCCGCGGCGGCCGGGGCGAGGCTGGCCATCCCGCGGAGAATCCACGGTGCGCGCGTCGCGATCACCTCCACGGCGCGGTCCGAGCGGCGTATCGCAGTCCGACGGCCAGGACTGGGCATTCAGGAGTGGGCATTGACGCAAGTTCTGCCTCGGCCGATCCCGCCCGCGGGCCGGGGCGGTCGACCGCCAGGAGTTGCCAGGTGCCGGGCACGTCACGCAGCTCGACACTGCCGCGGTCCTCGAAGCCCGTGCCCGAGCCGACCACCAGGTCACGCACCGTGCGCGCAACAAGGATGTCGCCAGGCGCCGAACAGAAACGACCCGGCTGGAAGAGAACAGCCGGGTCGTTTTTTCTTTTGTGGTTGTGTTCCGGCACAACGCTGCGCGAGCAAGTTTCCATTCCACCGCTGTGGCTGTCTGTGGCTAACGCCACACTCTGCGACCGCGACTGCCCATGTGGGCACGGCGTGTCGGATTGCGCGTTGTAATGGCAATGTTCGCGTTCTACGCGTCGGGTGTGCCTTTGGCCCATGCCCATGCCGTCAGACGCCACTCCGTGCTGAGCCTGCGAAGCGCCTGTCCACACTGCGCCGGTCTGCCTGACCCGCTTCCCCCGAAGGGTGAAGGTCATCGTGACGGGCACAACGACATACCCGTAGTCGCCCGTGACATCGACACGCCGTGGCTCGCCGAGAGCGATGTTGTAACCCGACGCCCCGATGTGCTTGCCCTCTTTGAGCACGTCCCTCCACCAGTCTTCGCTGGCGGTTGGCCCCTGCCACACATGCGGCGACATGCCGTCAAGGATCTGCATCGGGTCATCACATACCGCTGCCATCGCCTTCGCGTCACCCTTGTTGAAGGCATCGACGTATCGGAGCACCGCCGCCATTGGATCATTCGAGCTAGACATAATGGTGGTCCCCTATCTACCGGCGCTCAAGCGCATTGTCTCGACTTCGCCGTACCAGGGGTGCGCTGGCGACGCCCCGCGTGTTCTTTCGTCTGTGCCAGGGGGAGTCATCCCATCTAGTGACTACCCAGGCACCTCCGGGAGCCGGGGAGTTCGCTCCGGGTCATCAAGCGAAGCTGGATTCGCGAGCCGGCTCGGGACCGAACTTGAACCGCCGGCCGGTGATTTCCAAGGCGATCACCCGTACGTAGTGAGGCTTCAACGTCGCGGGCCACGACAGCAACGGCGCTTCCTCAGCGTCCAGGAGTTCGGCGTCGGCCGACAGCAGATGCGCCCTGCCCTGGATGATCACGCTCCACCCTTCGGCGGCAGTGTGGTCGTCGGCCTCGAAAGCCACCTGGTCGCTCATCACTGCGCTGTACAGCTTGGTGCCCTGGGCAGTTCGGAAGAGCACCGTCTGCCGTTGGGTGACGAAGTTGACCGGGAAGATCTCGGACTGCCCGCCCATGATCGTGACCAATCGTCCCAACGACACGCTGGACAGAAGACTCCAGCACTCGTCTTCGCTGAGCACCGTCACCGGACCGTCCGCGGACATGATTCAGCCTAACGCGGTGAGGGTTCCGGCGCGGTGCCAGCACCCCAGCCAGTGACCCCTTGCCGCCCCGGTCCGGCTTCGGGACCAAGTAATTGCATGTAGTGATTACTCAGGCAACTTCTACGGAAACGCCCGCAGGACAAGGCTCAACAGGATGCTCGTGGCCGGGTTGCTGGGATGGATGTTCTCGCGCATCGAAACAAAGCACCCGTCCCGGATGTGAAATTCCCAGCAGTATCCGTCGATCTTGACGCGAGCGCCGCCGACGAGCGCAGCGTGTTCGTATTCGACGACGAGATACTCATCGTTAGTGAACCATTTGGTGACTTCGACTTAGGAACGGCCGTCATGCGTTCTGCTGCGTCCCGCCGCCACGACCGCACTCATGACGTTGTCATCCCTGAAGGGGCGGGGCGTTGTCATCCCTGAAGGGGTGGGGCGTTGTCAAGGGCGTTTTGAGCTGGTTCGACCTCGGGGTGGACAGCGCTGAACCGACCCCGTGTCAAGGTGGAGCGCCCGCAGCGTGGCGAGGACGAACGACCTTGACGACGGGGCCCAGAGGTTCAGCGCATGCTTGGTTGGAGTCGAAGCCCGGCGAGCATCGGCGTGCTATGTGGTTGTGGTGCAACGTCTCCACGGTTGATGCGTATGGGTTGGGGCAGGGCCGAAACCTCGGCTGCGGTCATCCCTTCGCCCCGCAGCGGGGGCATGGAGCGGTGTGCGTGCAACACGCGGGGTCAATCACAACGGCGGCCGCGCCGAGATCCGGGGGTCAGACAATTCTGACTCGGTCGAATGTCAACCGCCGGATGTTCATGCATGGTCGCTTCTGGACTTAGTAATTCCCTTTAGTAACTACCTAGGCATCTCTGGAAACCGGGGCCGTTCGCCGTGCGGCCCCAGGGGCGATGCTCCAGTTGTTGGTGTAAGCACGAAAGTTGTTGGTGTTAGCACGAAGTACGAGGCCGGCGTTGGGGCACTCCACGCTTCCACACGGCCATAGGCAGGTGCACACTTGTGGCATGGAGGTATGTGAGCTCACCGCCGTGGCGCTGACCGTAGCGCCCCTGCCCCCGCCGCGGTCCCTGGGGAGGACCCAGTCGTCCACGTCACCGCGGCTGGCGTGATCGTGCATGCCGGCGGACCTGAGCCCGAGCCGCGCCGCCTGCTGAACGGCATCTCGGACGTACGCGCGTTCTTTCACACCAACGCCGTGCCGCTGTACTTCATCTCGCCGACCCCGTTCAACCTGCTAGGCATCGACCGGTGGGTACGAAACTTCTTCTACCTGACGTACTTTGACTCTTTTGAGGGCGCACATTCGCGCGTGTTCGTGCCCCGGCGGCGCGACCGCATTGATTTCGGGTCCATGGGGGATGTGTGCAACCACCTCCTGCGTGATCCCGAGACAC
>DATKEW010000251.1:0-3829 GCA_035511785.1 Mycobacterium sp. | reverse complement strand
CGACGCTCCCGCCTCGGCCAGCGCCGACGCCATCGCCGCACCAAGCCCCCTCGCACCCCCTGTGACCAGGGCATTTTTTCCCGTGAGATCGATTGCGGTCACTACTTCCTCCTCGCTGTGGGTAGCTGGTGGACGCGCCGACGATGTGGTCATGGTCGGAAGCGTCGTGACGCGGATCACACGTTAAACAGGCCCTGATCACCTGTCAAGAATTTCTTGGCCAACTGGCCAGACCGCGTGTATTTTAGAGTGGTTGCGACGGGCGGGTCGGAATAGGGAGGTCGATATCGTGACCGGCGACGCCTTCCAACAGCCGGCTGCGCCGCCCGATGGTCCACTGCAAACCAACCGCGAACGTGTCTCCCGGCGGCTGGTCGACAAGTTCGCTGAACGCCGCGCCGAACTGGCCGGCGCCGCGTTGCAAGCCCTGGGTGAACTGGGCTACGCCAGGACCAGCCTGCGCGAAATCGCGCAGAACTCGCGATTTTCCTACGGGGTCCTGCACTATTACTTCGCCGACAAACTCGAGCTGATCCTGTACTGCGTCAAGGAATACAAAGCGCTGTGCGCCAAACGCTTTGACCAGATGACCCTCGACGCACCAGACGCCGACGCCTTGATCAACGTGTTCGCGCTGGGTCTGGCACAGACGGCGCGCGACGACGCGGTCATGCACCGACTCTGGTATGACGTTCGATCACAGTCGATGTTCGAGAGTTCTCTGCACCCCGACGTGCTCGAGATCGGCGCCAGTCTGCAGGCGATGATCTGGAGGGTCGTGACCCGCTACGCCGAACTGGGCGCCACCACACCCAGCGTCGGACCCGAAACGGCGTATGCGATCTTCGACGGCCTGTTCCAGCACGCCTTGTTCAACCACCTCGCCGGATCGGACTCCGCGCTGCCCGAACTGGTCAGGGAAGTCGAGCAGGTACTGCCCCGCATCGTTGACGCCGCGCACCCGACACCGAAACCACACACCAACGCCGACGCCGTTGGCCTGAACCATTAACGCCCACACCGGCGCTCGCTGCCCACCGTGATGCGATTACGGATCGATCCCGCGGCAACCGCCAGCCTCGCGGGCGGGCGTCGCGAACGAGCTCGCACCCCCTAGCAGAAGCCTGGCGACGCCACGTGGAGCTCGGCGCGAAGTCAGCTAATACGGCTCATAGCCGGAGCACTCAGCGCTGGACATGCTGATAGCCATGCCGTAGGCAAAGGCGAGGTAGGAGCGGCGCTTTATCACACGACGCTGTTCAGCCAGAGCTCCTCGGTGTGGTCGTGGAAGGTGGCCAGCACGAAAGTGTCGTCGTGACGCCGCATGGCCGACTTACTCATGCTGGCCCACACGGGGTGGCCGTCTTTGTGTGCTAGCTTGACAAGCCGGTCGGCGCGGGCACGAACCAGCGTGACCGCGGACTGATGAGTGGCCAGGCTGCAGAAGATGTCCCGGAACTTCATCGCCAACAGCTCGTCGGGCGCGTGGCCCAGCATGTCGCTGAACGCACCATTGGCGAACAGGATGGTTCCCTCGCGGTCAACGGCCAGGGTCGGCGCCGGCAGCCGCTCCAAGACGACCAGCGCCGGCAGCTGCTGCAGCACCTCCAGCGGCGATTGGTCAACTGGCGTCGAGCGTCGGCGCTCGGGTGCCGCAAAGAAGCGCTCGAGACGTCGAACGCCGCTGGCTTTGGGAATGTTCGCACCCATGGATTTCCTTTGTCATCTCATCGTTCGAATCGCTAACCGTCTGTTACGGCCGCCCGGTTTGCTGACCGGAACTACTTTTGCAGGAAGCGGCTAGTGAGGAATCGGGGGTTTCCCTAAGGTTGGGGCAAACCGCCGCCCCTCATCCCGCGCCGCTCGGGTTATCCGAGCCGCCACATCGGAGCTAAGCCGCTCGAGAGGGATGCCAGCGCGCCGGCAAGCCTGGACGACAATGTCTGGCGAGCACGCGGCAAAGACGCCGTAGGTGACCTCGTCGGTGGGCACCGCCAGTGTCACAAGCAGTTTCACCAGTGAGCCCTCCACACGCATCGCGGCTGCGACGACGTCGAGTTTGGCGACGGTGTCGTCGAGCGGCTGTTGGGTGACCTCCGGCCGATACCATTCTGCGAGATAGCACGTAACCTGCGGCGCTGCCCTGCCCACTGAATGGACACTAGTGGTCCGCAGCACCTGGCGAATCGGGTGTTTCCCTAACGTTGAGTCGCCTTATCCACTGCCCGAGTTCTGCGCGTGAGTGGATGCCGAGTTTGCGGTAGACGCGAGCCAGGTTGTGTTCGACGGTCTTGGGGCTGATGAATAAGGCGGCCGCGACGTCGCGGTTGGTCATGCCGGAGGCCGCAAGTTCGGCGACCCGCTGTTCGGTGGGTGTCAGCCCGGGCTCGCGGGCGGGGCTGACTTTGGTGCGTGCGAGCTCGGCGCGGGCGCGTTCGGCCCAAAGCGGGGCTCCCATGCCTTCGAACGCGCGCAACGCCTCGTGCAGGGTCGCCGCGGCGGCCTCTTTCCTGCGCTGCCGACGCTGTAGTTGGCCGAGCAGCAGCTGGGTACGGGCGCGTTCGAAAGGCATGGGTAGCCGCTGGTGCTCGGTCATCGCTCGGTGGGCGACGTGTTCGGCGGCTACGACGTTACCCCGGGCGGCCAGCCACATGCTGCGGCAGCGCGCGCCGACGGCCAGCATCCAGGCGCGGTCGAGTTGGCTGCCGTTACGTTCCAGCGCCTCGATCAGCGGCTCGGCGTCGTCGAAGCGACCGAGCGCGACCATCGCCTCGACCGCGTCCGGGATGTACCAGGCGGTGAGGATCTCGGTTCCGGGAGTGGTGTTGAAGATGGATAAGACCGGCTGCAAGGCGGTCAGCGCCTCGGCGTAGCGACCAAGCGAAACCTCCAGAAATCCCAACGTCATGGTCGGCCAGTAACCCGGCAGCCGGGGCGAGCCGCGTCGCTGGTAGGTTTTCATGGCTTCACGAGCGTCGGCGCGGGCGTCCCGCTCACGCCCGGTGTAGGCGGCGACTGCTGCCCGCACGCTCAACGGAATCACGAGCACATGGTCACCGCCCAGTTGCTCGGCGCGCTCCACGGCGTCGTTGGCAACGTCTGCGGCATCGCTGAAGCGTCCCTGCCAGATATCGACCCATGCGCTATATCCGGCAACGGCCACTATGTCGCCTTCGGCGCCGCGTTCGACGCAGCGCTGCCGTATGGTATGCATGTGGGCGCGGGCTTCCTCGAGCCGACCCGTGCAGGCCAGTATCAGGGCATTGATGGCGCTGGCGCGGAACGGAATTGGCACGTCGATGTCGGGGTCTTCCAGTTCGAGCGCGCGCCTCAGATCGTGTTCGTCGAACCCTTGTCCGCACGTGAAGCTCACCCGCACCCACATCGCGAGCGCCTGACTGGTCAGCATCGGAAGGTCGAGTCCGTCGGCAACCGTCACCGCTTGGCGCGCGTGTCTCAATGATTCGCCGTACTCGTCGACGTTGAGTTGGACAAACGACAGCATGAGCAGAGTCTGCACCAGCACCGCAGGATTGCCTTTGGCGTCGTCGAGCGCAGCCTTCAGTTGATCGGCGGCCAGCAGGAAGCTGTTGTCGTAGATACGCATTCCGGCAAGCAGGTCGAACGCGATCGCCCGAGCCGGGCCGGGCGCCATCCCGTCAATGGTCGGCGCGAGCACCGCTTGGGCTTGGTCGGTATCGCCGGCCTGGAAACGGTGCTGGGCCGCCCGTATCCGACGCGATGACGTGTCACCACCCAGCCCGATCGCCAACTCGATCAACTCCGCCGCGGCCGCGGGCGCTCCGCGAGCCAGCGCCGCATCGGCGGC
>DATKEW010000250.1:0-11005 GCA_035511785.1 Mycobacterium sp. | reverse complement strand
ACATTGGTGAAGTTGGCCCACGGCACATGCTTTCGCGCGTACTTGCCCGCGCTGCACGCTGGTGAGCCGACCGCGGGCAGATCCTCGGCATAACCGACGAATGTGTATCCGGCGGCGAGCAACTCGGAGCCCAAATTGGGTACGGCGCCGCCATCGACCGGGCACACGTCCGTGGTCACTCCCAAAGTGCTGCCGGCAAAGAGCGCCAAGTAATTTGGCTCGCTGGGATGTGTTTCGGCGAAGGACTGGGCCATGTTGGCGCCGTGAGTTGCCAGCGCGTTGATGAAGGGCGCCGACTTGCTGCCGATGATGTTGCCCTCAGAACGGTTCTCTTCCACCACGATTACCACGTGCGCGGGCCGGGGCAGCCCGGCCGCGGCGAGGTCCACGCGCGGAGCCAACGGGGTGGCGGCCAGCCCGGTCAGCGCCACCGCCCCGGCGATTCGGAGGACGCGATATGCCCAGCCGATCAGCCTTCGCGGACTTCGCGTTTCGCGCAGCACCCCGGGAGTATATGAGCGGGTTTGGCGCCTTGACGGGACAGACGCAAGCGTGTCAGCGGGCCTTTAAGCAAAAGAGGTCGGATTGTTATATACGCTCGAACTCCATGGATGTGTGCGTCGTCGACCACCCACTGGCTGTTGCCCGGCTGACCACGTTGCGCGACGAACGCACCGATACCGCCGGGTTCCGGAGCGCGTTGCGCGATCTGACGGCGATGCTGGTCTACGAGGCCACCCGGGACGCGGGCCGCGAGACATTTCCGATCCGCACCCCACTGGCCGAGACGCTGGGTGTGCGGCTGGCCAACCCGCCGCTGCTGGTGCCCGTGCTGCGTGCCGGACTGGGCATGGTCGACCAGGCGCTCGCGCTGCTACCCGATGCCAGGGTGGGCTTCGTCGGCGTCGCCCGCGACGAGGAAACTCACCAGCCGAGCGGGTATATGGAGTCGCTGCCCGACGACCTGAGCGCGCTGCCGGTGATGGTGCTGGACCCCATGCTGGCCACCGGCGGGTCGCTGAAACACACCATCGGCCTGCTGCAGAGCCGCGGCGCGGCAAAGATCACAGTGTTGTGCGTGGTGGCCGCACCGGAAGGCATTGCGGCGCTTGAGAAAGTGGCGCCGAACGCGCGGCTGTTCACCGTGGCCGTCGACGACGGGCTCAACGAGATCGCATACATCGTCCCGGGTCTCGGCGATGCCGGCGACCGACAGTACGGGCCCCGCTAGCCGCGTGACGATGCGCGCCGCGTAGCGGCGAGGGGGCGAGCCGGGCCATCGGACCTATTCACCAGCTCCGCACCGCGGCGACCAGCTCGTCGCGCAGCGTGCCGGCGCGCTGTCGGGCGAGGGGCAGGTCGCCCAGCACCGAGCAGCGAATCTCCAAGTAGCACTTCAGCTTCGGCTCGGTCCCGGAGGGCCGCACCACCACTCGGGCCGACGCCTTGTCGTCACCGCCGGTGAAGATCAGCGCGTCGGTGATATCGGTGATGGTCGCGGGGAAGCCGGCCACCCGTCGCGGCGGAGCTGCCCGCAGCCGGCGCATCAAGGCGGCGGCTTCGTCGGCGTCGGCAACCCGACGCGACACCGCCGCAACGTCGTGTACGCCGTGGCGCAGGGCGAGCTCGTCGAGCCGGTCGGACACTGACCGGCCCTGCTCGTCGAGCGAAGCCACCAGATCGCACACCAGCACCGCGGCGCTGATGCCGTCTTTGTCACGCACCGCGGCGGGGTCGACACAGTGGCCGATCGCTTCCTCGTAGGCGTACACCAGGTTGCCGGCGGGCAGGTTCGCGTCGGCGCGCGCCAACCATTTGAAGCCGGTGAGGGTCTCGACGTGGATCGCGCCGTAATGCGCGGCGATGGCCGCCAGCATCCGCGACGACACCACGGTGCTGGCCACCACCGCGGCTCCGGACTGTCCCTGAGACAAGATGTAATCGCCGAGTAGCCAACCGGTTTCGTCGCCGGACAGCATCCGCCACCCCGACGCGGTGGGTATGCCGACCGCGCATCGGTCGGCGTCGGGATCCAGCGCGATCGCGACATCGGCGTGGGTGTCCGCGGCCAGGGCGAGCAGAGCGTCGGTAGCACCGGGCTCCTCGGGGTTCGGGAACGCGACGGTGGGGAAGTCGGGGTCGGGCGCGAACTGGGCACCGACGGTGTGCACCTGGTCAAAGCCGGCGCGGTGCAGCGTCTCGACGGCCACCGCACCGCCCACCCCGTGCATCGGTGTCAGGGCCACCCGCACCGAACCGGCGGCACGCCGCACCCCGGCCGCGCGCTCGACATAGCGCCCGACCAGGTCGGTGCCGGCGGGTTCGACGGGTTTGCGGCCGATCTGGTCAGCGGGCGGAGCCGCGGCCATTGCGGTCTCGATCCGGCGGTCGGTGGGGGAGACGATCTGGATCCCGCCATCGAAGTAGACCTTGTAGCCGTTGTCGGTCGGCGGATTGTGCGATGCCGTGATCTGTATCCCGGCGGCGGCGCCGGTGCCGCGTACCGCAAACGCGACCACCGGCGTGGGCACCGGGCCCGGTAGCAGCAGCACCGAAAAGCCCTGGGCGGCAAGCACTTCGGCCGTCACAGTGGCGAAGACCGCCGAGCCGTGCCGAGCGTCACGCCCGACGACCACCAGCGAACCGGCCAGCCCGCGATCCGTGAGGACCTGTGCCACCGCCCAGGTGGCGCGCGACACCACCGCCACGTTCATCGCGTCGGGCCCGCCGCGCACCGGGCCGCGCAATCCCGCGGTGCCGAAGGTGAGCGGTCGGGCGAAGCGGGCCGCGAGCTCGTCGGGGTTACACGCGGCAAGCTCGGCGGCCGTCGTGGGGTCGGGGTCGTGCGCGATCCACTCCTCGGGCGTCATGGCATCTAAAACCGGGCTATGACGGCAGCCAGCAGAGCGCCCATCCGGCTCGCCGATGCGGCACCGGCGGCGATCACGTCGGCGTGGCGCAATGGCCCACCGGTGATACCGGCGGCCAGATTTGTCACAAGGGATATGCCGAGTACCTCGGCGCCGGCCGCCCGGGCGGCGATGGTTTCGTGCACCGTCGACATGCCCACCAGGTCGGCGCCCAGCACCCGCAGCATCCGGATTTCCGCGGGCGTCTCGTAATGCGGGCCGGGGAGGCCCGCATAAACGCCTTCGGCCAGCTCGGGATCGGTCTCGCGGGCGAGTTCCCGCAGCCGGGGCGCATAGGCGTCGGTCAGGTCCACGAACTGCGCGCCGACCAGTGGCGAACGCGCGGTCAGGTTCAGGTGGTCGCTGATCAACACCGGTTGGCCGATCTGCATGTCCGGGCGCAGTCCGCCGGCCGCGTTGGTGAGTACGACGAAGCGCGCCCCCGCCGCGCACGCCGCCCGCACCGGGTGCACGACGTGGGCCAGGTCATGCCCTTCATAGGCGTGGACTCGACCGACCAGCAGCAGCACCCGGTGCTCTCCGATGCGTACCGACATCAGCTCACCGGTATGCCCCACTGCGCGTGGCGGCGCGAACCCGGGCAGTTCAGCCTGGGGCAGCACGACGGTCGGGGAACCCAGGGCAGCGACCGCCGGCGCCCACCCGGACCCGAGAACGACGGCGACGTCGTGCTCGTCGATCCCGGTGCGCTCGCCGATGACCTGTGCAGCCCGTCGTGCCAGTTCGGTGGGATCTGGCGCAGCGTCATCCACAGTCGGCGAGCTTAACCAAGCTGTTCGCGCAGGAGCGGGTGCTCCGCGATGAGATACTGCGAGAATGCCCGCAACCTCCGCATCGGACATCGTCGAGGACGTGGTGCGGAATCGCGGTGCCGACCTTGTCGAGTTGTCCCACGCAATCCACGCCGAGCCCGAGCTGGCATTCGCCGAGCATCGCAGCTGCGCCAAGACGCAGGCGCTGGTCGCCGAACGGGGTTTCGAGGTCACCGCGCGTGCCGGTGGTCTGGACACGGCCTTTCGCGCCGACTTCGGCAGCGGACCGCTGGTCGTCGGGGTCTGCGCCGAGTACGACGCGCTGCCCGAAATCGGGCACGCGTGCGGCCACAACATCATCGCGGCGTCGGCGGTCGGAACCGCGCTGGCGCTGGCTGAGGTAGCCGATGATCTGGGCCTGACGGTGTCGCTGCTGGGCACTCCCGCCGAGGAGGCCGGCGGCGGCAAGGCACTGCTGTTGCGGGCCGGGACGTTCGACAATGTCGCGGTGGCGGTGATGGTGCATCCCGGGCCGACCGATATCGCTGCGGCCCGGTCCTTGGCATTGTCTGAAGCGATCGTGGATTACCGTGGCAAGGAATCGCATGCGGCCGTCGCGCCGCACCTGGGGGTCAACGCCGCCGACGCCGTGACCGTCGCGCAGGTGGCCATCGGGGTGCTGCGGCAGCAACTCGCGCCGCGGCAGCTGGTCCACGGGATCGTCACCAACGGCGGACAGGCGGTCAACGTCATTCCCGGTCACGCGACTTTGCAGTATGCGATGCGGGCGGTCGAATCGGATTCGTTGCGAGAGCTGGAGGGAAGGATTTTTGCGTGCTTTGCCGCAGGCGCACTGGCCGCCGGCTGCGAATATGAAATCAAGAACCCCGCACCGGCATACGCGGAGCTCAAACCCGACCGATGGCTGGCCGACGTTTGCCGGCAGGAGATGCGGAGGCTGGGGCGTGAGCCGGTGGCGCCCGAGTTCGAGGCGGCGCTGCCTATGGGCAGCACCGATATGGGCAACGTGACCCAGGTGCTGCCCGGGATCCATCCGGTGATCGGGGTCGAGGCCGGCGGCGCCACGGTTCACCAGCGCGCGTTCACCGCCGCGGCCGCCGGTCCCAGCGCCGACCGCGCGGTCGTCGACGGCGCGATCATGCTGGCGCGCACGGTCGTCCAGCTCGCCGAAACTCCCGATGAGCGTGACCGGGTATTGACCGCGCAGCAGCGCAGGCACGGCAGGGCCGACGCATGAGCCTGGTCGACAGCGCCGAGTCGTGGCTTGCCGCACACCACGACGACCTCGTCGGATGGCGTCGGCACATCCACCGCTATCCGGAGTTGGGCCGGCAGGAGTACGCGACCACGCAGTTCGTTGCCGAGCGGTTGGCCGATGCGGGGCTGAACCCAAAGGTGCTGCCCGGCGGTACCGGGCTGACCTGCGATTTCGGACCTGACCATGAGCCGAGAATCGCGCTTCGGGCCGACATGGATGCGCTGCCCATGGCCGAGCGGACCGGCGCGCCGTACACCTCGACGATGCCCAACGTCGCGCACGCCTGTGGGCATGACGCGCACACCGCGATCCTGCTGGGCACCGCGCTGGCGCTGGCGTCGGTCGCCGAGCTCCCGGTCGGGGTGCGGCTGATCTTCCAGGCTGCCGAGGAGTTGATGCCCGGCGGGGCGATTGACGCCATCGCCGCAGGAGCGCTGACCGGGGTGTCGCGGATCTTCGCGCTGCACTGCGATCCGCGGCTCGAGGTCGGCAAGGTCGCGGTCAGGCAAGGGCCCATCACGTCGGCCGCCGACCAGATCGAGATCACGCTGTATTCACCCGGCGGGCACACGTCACGGCCGCACCTGACCGCCGACCTGGTCTACGGGCTCGGCACGCTGATCACCGGGCTGCCCGGGGTGCTGTCACGCCGCATCGACCCACGCAACGGCACCGTGTTGGTGTGGGGCGCGGTCAACGCCGGCGTGGCGCCCAATGCGATTCCGCAGAGCGGCGTGCTGGCCGGCACCGTGCGCACCGCCAGCAGGCAGACCTGGGTGGCCCTCGAGGGGTTCATCCGCGAGGCCGTCGCAGGCTTGTTGTCGCCGCTGGCGATCGAGCACACGCTGCAATACCGGCGCGGGGTGCCGCCGGTGGTCAATGAGGACGTCTCGACCCGCATCCTCATGTACGCGATCGAAGCCGTCGGCCCCGATGTGCTGGCCGACACCCGGCAGTCCGGCGGCGGTGAGGATTTCTCCTGGTATCTGGAGGAGATTCCCGGCGCGATGGCGCGATTGGGCGTGTGGTCGGGCGAGGGGCCACAGTTGGACCTGCACCAGCCGACGTTCGATCTCGACGAGCGAGCCTTGGCCGTCGGGTTGCGCGTGATGGTCAACATCATCGAGCAGTCGGCCGTCTTCGAGTTGGGCTAGGCCTTTTCTCTGCGCGAACGTGCGCGTTTGTATGCCGACACGCCGCAGATGCCTGTACAACAGCGCACGCTCGCCGTCACACAGATGCCGACTTGTGCACAGCTGGTCGTTCTCGGTGCATGCGCAACGCAATGCTGCGGCGACCATGACCGCATGAATTCTGAGCTCAGCCGGTTGATCGGCGTGCAAGGTGGAGTGGTCACATCTGCCCAGGCGTTGACATTCATGACACGTCGCGGGTTGGAGGCCGAACTGAATAGTGGTGGGCTGCAAAAGATTTGGTATGGCGTTTACGGCCGCGGCGATGTCGACCGCAGGTTGCAGTTGCGCGGTTTGGATTTGGTTACTGGGACGACCGTTGCCGCTTGCCTGGGCACCGCAGCCGCCGTGTACGGATTCGACACCGAACTAACGGCGGATCTGCACGTGGTCAATCCGCCGGGCCGGCAACTTCGGTCCGGCGACGGCCTCGTCGTGCACCGGCGCGAGGGTGCACCGCTGGCCCTGGTTGCGGGACGGCCGATCACGACGGCTGCGTGGACGGCAGTCGAGGTAGCGCGCAATTTGCCTAGGTCGCGAGCACTGGCAACGCTGGACGCCGCACTGCGTAGCGGTACCTGCAGCGCCGACGATCTACGAGGAGCGGCCGAACGCCAGTCCGGCCGGCGTGGAATCGCCGCTCTGCGTGGGTTGCTTCCGTTGGCCGCACCGGAGGCGGAGTCTCCTATGGAGAGCGAGGCCAGGCTGGTCATGATCGACGGCGGTTTGCCTGAGCCGGTGCTGCAGTACGAGGTCGTCGATGTGGGCGGTCGGACCTGGCGGCTCGACTTCGCTTGGCCCGAATATCAGGTTGCGGCCGAGTACGACGGCGTCGCCTGGCACAGCGGACCCGACGCCTTCTTCCGTGACCGGCGCCGCTATTCAGCACTCCAGGAGCTGGGCTGGGCGGTCGTATCCATCGTTGCGGAAGATGTCAGATACCGCCCCTGGGAACTCGTCCGCCGCATCCAGTCTCAGTTGGAGCGAGCCAGAGTGGCCTGACGCCGTCGCGAAGGTGCACAGAATGCCGGTTGTAACGGCGTGTCGGTGCGCAAACACGCACGCTCGAGAAAACTAAGAAGTGCCAGGGCCGATGTTGCGGGCCGGCCGAGTCCGCAGGTCATGCACGTAATCGCTTGGCGCGCCGGCGATTTCGGCGGCATCGGCCATCACGCCCAGGTATCGCGCCGACGGCAGGCCGCCCTCCCAGGCGTCCAGCACATACAGCCACGCCAGCACGGGATCGGTGGTGGTGTCGGAGGATAGGCGCTCCACCCGGCATCGGATTTTCTGGTGGACGCCGAACTCGGAGCCCTCCCAGCGGTCGAGGTTCTTCTCGTCGGCCGGTGTCATGTCGTAGAGGACGACGAACACCTTCGAAAGGGGATCCTCGACGATGGTGGCCAGGGCGCCTTCCCAACCGATGTCCTCGCCGCCGAACGTCAGCCGCCAGCCCGGCAGCCAGCCGGTTCCCGCCATCGGCGAGTGCGGTGCGCGCTTCAGCATCTGCTCGGGATGCATGTTCGACCCGTAGGCGGCGTAGAGCGGCACGGGGAAAGCTTAATCTGCACACGCGCGGGCGCTATTCATCCGCGCGTTTCGTGGAGTTTGATCGTCCGGTACACCGCACGCCGCGCTGCAGCGGGCTCGAAACTTTGGGGCCGGTCCGGATAGGTTAGGAGCTGTGATGACTCGCATCGTGATCATCGGTGGCGGCCCGGCCGGTTACGAAGCCGCTCTGGTGGCCGCCACCTCGCACCCGGACACAACTCACGTCACAGTGATCGACTCCGAAGGCATCGGCGGGGCGGCGGTTCTGGACGACTGCGTGCCGTCCAAGACGTTCATCGCCTCCACCGGGCTGCGCAGTGAGCTGCGCCGAGCACCCCGGCTGGGCTTCGACATCGACATCGACGATGCCAAGATTTCGTTGCCGCAAATCCACGCCAGGGTCAAGTCGCTGGCCGCGGCGCAGTCGGACGACATCACCGCGTCGCTGCAGAGCACGGGGGTCGAGGTGATCTCCGGCCGGGGCGAGCTGATCGACTCGACGCCCGGTCTGGCCTGTCACCGGGTCAAGGCGGCCCATCGCGACGGCACGACCACCGAGCACGAGGCCGACGTCGTGCTGATCGCCACCGGCGCCAGCCCGCGCATCCTGCCGTCGGCGCAACCGGACGGCGAACGCATTCTGACCTGGCGGCAGCTCTACGACTTGGAAACCTTGCCCGACCACCTCATCGTGGTGGGCTCGGGCGTCACCGGCGCCGAGTTCGTCAACGCCTATACGGAACTGGGAGTGCCGGTGACGGTGGCGGCCAGCCGGGACCGGGTGCTGCCCTACGAGGACGCCGACGCAGCCCTGGTCTTGGAAGAGTCCTTCGCCGAACGCGGCGTCCAACTGTTCAAGCACGCCCGGGCGGAATCGGTCACCCGCACCGACGCCGGAGTCCTGGTCACGATGACCGACGGCCGCACGGTTGAGGGCAGCCACGCGCTGATGACCATTGGCTCGACCCCCAACACCGGCGGCCTCGGGCTGGAGCGGGTCGGCATCGAGCTGGGTCGCAGCAATTACCTGACCGTGGACCGGGTTTCGCGGACGTCGGTGCCCGGAATCTACGCCGCCGGGGACTGCACGGGTTTGCTGCTGTTGGCGTCGGTCGCCGCGATGCAGGGCCGGATCGCGATGTACCACGCGCTGGGTGAAGGCGTCAGCCCCATTCGGTTGCGCACGGTGGCGGCAACCGTGTTCACCAGGCCGGAGATCGCCGCCGTCGGAGTGCCGCAATCGATGATCGACGACGGTTCGGTGCCGGCCAGGGCCATCATGCTGCCGTTGCGGACCAACGCGCGAGCGAAGATGTCGGGGCTGCGGCAAGGTTTCGTCAAGGTGTTCTGCCGGCGCTCCACCGGCGTGGTCATCGGCGGTGTGGTGGTGGCGCCGATCGCATCCGAGCTGATCCTGCCGATCGCCGTGGCCGTGCAAAACCGCATCACCGTCAACGAGTTGGCGCAGACGCTCGCTGTTTACCCGTCGTTGTCCGGCTCCATCACCGAGGCGGCTCGCCGGCTGATGGCGCACGACGATCTGGACTGAACGCGCCTGGCACTCGCCTGACGAACTAGCCTGGGGAGCAGTCCTACCGACGAGTAACCGACAGGAGTTTCCCCAATGAGGAGTCCTCTGCCGTGAGCAACCCGATTCAAGCACCACAGAGCGCCCAGACCTGGGCGGCTTCCTCACTGGGACCTCGGCAACGTGCCCTGGCCTGGGAGCGACTTGGCACCGAGCAGTTCGACGTGGTGGTCATCGGTGGCGGCGTGGTGGGCTCCGGGTGCGCGTTGGATGCTGCTACGCGCGGGCTCAAGGTGGCACAGGTCGAGGCGCGCGACTTCGCCTCCGGCACGTCGAGCCGCTCGTCGAAGATGTTTCACGGCGGTTTGCGCTACCTCGAGCAACTGGAATTCGGGCTGGTCCGCGAGGCGCTCTACGAGCGTGAGCTATCGCTGACCACGTTGGCGCCGCATCTGGTCAAGCCGTTGCCGTTCTTGTTTCCGCTCACCAAGCGCGTGTGGGAACGTCCCTACATCGCTGCGGGCATCTTCCTTTACGACCGCCTCGGCGGTGCGAAATCTGTTCCGCCGCAAAAGCATTTGACCCGCGCCGGCGCCCTGCGATTGAGCCCGGGCCTGAAGCGCAGCTCGTTGATCGGTGGTATTCGCTACTACGACACCGTCGTCGACGACGCCCGCCACACCATGACGGTCGCACGCACCGCGGCGCATTACGGCGCGGTCGTGCGGTGCTCCACCCAGGTGGTCGCGTTGCTGCGCGAGGGCGACCGGGTGACCGGCGTGCGCGTCCGCGACTCCGAGGACGGCTCGATCACCGAGGTCCGCGGCCACGTCGTGGTCAACGCGACCGGGGTCTGGACCGACGAAATTCAGGCGTTGTCCAAGCAGCGGGGGCGGTTTCAGGTGCGCGCCTCCAAGGGCGTGCACGTGGTGGTGCCGCGGGACCGGATCGTCAGTGACGCTGCGATGATCCTGCGCACCGAGAAGTCGGTGATGTTCATCATCCCGTGGGGCAACCACTGGATCATCGGAACCACAGACACCGATTGGAATCTCGACCTGGCCCACCCCGCGGCCACCAAGGTCGACATCGACTACATCCTGGGGACCGTCAACAGCGTGCTGGCCACTCCGTTGACCCATGCCGACATCGACGGGGTCTACGCGGGGCTGCGCCCGTTGCTCGCCGGGGAAAGCGACGACACCTCCAAGCTGTCCCGGGAACACGCCGTGGCGGTGCCTGCGGCCGGGCTGATCGCAATCGCCGGAGGCAAGTACACCACCTACCGGGTGATGGCGGAGGACGCCATCGACGCTGCGGCCCAATACGTTCCGGCCCGGGTCGCGCCGTCGATCACCGAGAAGGTGAGCCTGCTGGGCGCCGACGGTTACTTCGCGCTGATCAATCAGGCCGAACACGTTGGCGCGCTGCAGGGCTTGCACCCGTACCGGGTGCGCCATCTGCTGGACCGCTACGGCTCGCTGATCGGCGAAGTGCTGGCGTTGGCGGCCGAAACTCCCGGCCTGCTGAGCCCGATCAAAGAGGCACCAGGCTACCTGAAGGTGGAAGCCGCCTACGCCGCCGTCGCTGAGGGTGCCCTGCATCTAGAAGACATCCTGGCCCGCCGGATGCGTATCTCCATCGAGTATTCGCACCGCGGCGTCGACTGCGCCCGGGAGGTGGCCGACCTCGTCGCCCCGGTGCTGGGGTGGAGCGCCGCGGACATCGACCGGGAGGTCGCGAACTACACCGCGCGAGTGGAGGCCGAGGTC
>DATKEW010000249.1:0-2793 GCA_035511785.1 Mycobacterium sp. | reverse complement strand
GCGCAGCCTGGGAGGAAGGTTGCAGTTTAGCCAACCCTCTTGCAGCAAAACGTGTAAGTCGTACGCTCGTGGATGATGAGCGACTCAGCGCAACGCGATGCAAAGGACGCACGCGACGAATCGTCGCGCGCGGCAGACACTGATCGCATCCAGATAGCGCAGTTGCTGGCCTTCGCAGCCGAACAGGGCCGCCTGCAGCTCAAGGACTACGAAGACCGGCTGACCAGGGCATACGCGGCCACCACATACGAGGAGCTGGACGAGCTCAGGGCCGACCTACCGGGATCGCCGATCAATCCACGCCGCGGCGGCAAGCCCAATCCGGCGCCTTCCACGCTGCTGCTGGCACTGATGAGCGGATTCGAGCGCCGCGGCCGATGGAATGTGCCCAAGAAGCTGACCACGTTCACCTTGTGGGGCAGCGGGGTGGTGGATCTGCGCTACGCCGACTTCACGTCGACCGAAGTTGACATTCATGTGATCTCGATCATGGGCGTCCAGAACTTCCTGCTGCCCCCCGAAGTCAATGTCGAGATCCACGGACACGGTGTGATGGGTGGCTTCGACCGCAACGTCCTGGGCCAGGGCACGCCCGGCGCGCCGAAGGTGAAGATTCACGGCTTCTCGCTATGGGGCGGTGTGGGCATCAAGCGCAAACCCCGCAGCCCCCGCGGATAGTCACTGGTACCCGAATTCGGCCCGGGAGTCGGAGCTCAACTTCTCCGCGCCGGAAGCATTGTGCCGCAGTGGCGTAGCTAGCCGGGCACGTAGTCGAATGTGTCGGGGTTAGGGCCCCTCCGGCCCGATTCACCCTTGTCCAGCGCCGAGATTGCGTCCATGTCGGTATCGTCCAGATCGAAGTCGAACAGCTCGAAGTTGGATTTGATCCGCTCCGGCGTCACCGACTTGGGGAAGACGATGTCGCCGCGCTGGATGTGCCAGCGCAACACCACCTGCGCCGGCGATTTGCCGCGGGCATCGGCGATACGGTTGATCACCGGATCGTCGAGCACCTTGCCTTGGGCGATCGGCGACCACGCCTCGGTGGCGATGCCGTGATCGCGCCCGTAGGCGCGGACCCGCTCATTGCCGAAGTATGGATGAACCTCAATCTGGTTGGCCGCGGGGACGGTGTCGGTTTCACCGGCGAGTCGGTCCAGATGCGCGGGCTGAAAATTCGAGACACCGACGCTGCGGGCGCGTCCGTCCCGCGCGAACTCTTCGAGGACTTTCCAGGTGGAGACGAAGTCCCCACCGTAGAGCGTGGGCAGCGGCCAGTGAATCAGGAACAGGTCGACGTAATCGGAATTCAGGGCCGCCAATGTTTTATCGAACGCGCGGCGCGCGTCATCGGGCTTGTGAAAGCCGTTGTTGAGCTTGCTGGTAACGAAAACCTCAGCGCGGTCGAGACCGGCGTCACGAATGCCCTGGCCGACTTCCTTTTCGTTTCCATACATCTGCGCGGTGTCGATGTGCCGGTATCCGATGTCCAGGGCACGCTGCACCGCTTCGGCGGTCTCGTTGGGGTCGATCTGAAACACGCCGAAACCAATCTGCGGAATGCGCACACCATCATTGAGTTCGATCACTGGAACGTTGCTCACAGGGTTTCCTCCTTCCCGATCCATGTACCCGGTCCACAGAATTCCTATCCCCATTCGCTTGGGGCGACAACGCCGACCGCGGCGGCTAGCGACGGCGCCGGGACCGTAGGTAGTCGCCCACCACGGCCGCTCCCAGCCCGTCTAGATCGGGCACCACGACGCGTCCTTCGACCCGTCGCGCGACCTGGTCGATAAACCGTGCCAGGCCGGGATCATTGCCCAACCGGAAGATCGTGACCTGCGCACCCAGCCGGGCCATTTCGTCGAATCCGCGCACGGTGTGGGCGATCGTTCGCGGATGCGGCGGATAGTCGAAGAAGACAGCCGAACCCTCCCCGTCGAAGTCCTCCAGGTGAGCGGTCGGCTCACCGTCGGTCACCACCAGCACGACGGGCTGCGCGTTGGGATGCCGGCGCAGGTGACGGCCCGCCAATGCCAGCGCGTGATGCAGGTTGGTGCCCTGCTCATAGACACCTTCCAAACTCGTCAGCTCGGCCGCGGTCACCGTCCGCGCGTAACGGCCAAACGCGATGATCTGCAAGGCATCCGACCGAAATCGCGTGCACACCAGATGATTGAGCGCGAGCGCCGTCTGCTTCATCGGCAGCCAGCGGTTCTCCATCACCATCGAAAACGAGGTATCCACCAACAGCGCCACCGCGGCCTGGGTACGCGTTTCGGTCTCGGAGACCTCCACGTCGTCGACGGTGATCTGGATCGGGCCGTCGATAGTCGCGGTCCCCGCCTCCCGCAGCACCGCGTTGGTCAGCGTGCGCGAGATGTGCCAGGGCTCGGTGTCACCGAATTGCCAGGGCCGCGTCGCGCCGGTCAGCTCGCCGGCCGCCCCCGCGCGCCGATGGTCACGTTCGCCCCGGCGGCCCGAAAGCTGTTCTGCCACATCACGTAACGCCGTCTCGCCGAGTCTGCGCATGGCCTTAGGAGAAAGTCGCCACTGGCCATCGGAACCACGATCCAAAAAACCCTGATTGACGAGTGCGCGTTCCAATTCGGCCAGCGTTCGGGCGTCGATGGCGGCCTGGTCGCCGAGCTGGCGTGCCAGCGCGTCGAGATCGACATCGTCCATGGTGGCGCCCGGATAGCTCTGCGACAGCTGCTCGGCCAGTTGCTCCAGCTCGGCGATGTCGGCCAGCGCCTGTGTGCCCTCACCCATGCCGAATGGGTTGTCACC
>DATKEW010000248.1:0-7399 GCA_035511785.1 Mycobacterium sp. | reverse complement strand
TCCACAGTTGCCGCTTGCGGGCGTTGTCAGAGATCTGCGCCGCCGTCGCCTGGTCTTCGACGCTGGCCGTGGACCAGTCGGTAGGCAGCCCACCGACGCTGACAGTCTTCGGCCCGGTAAGCCCGCCGCCGATGAGCACGGCGGTCCGGTTGCTGGTCGCTTGAGCGCTCACCACCGAATCACCTTGGGCCAGAACAGTATAGACGGTGGTCGCGGCCCACTGGGCCTGGAATGGCCCGGGCGTACGGGCAAGCGTCACACCCACCGGCAGCCGTCCGCCGGTCACGCTCGACAACTGCTGCAGCGTGACCGTCGGCGGGCTGGGGCCCGGATCCGCGGGAACGGTCGTCTGCCAGACATGCACGGCAACGCCGGCCACGGATTGGTCGCCGGCCGCGGCGAGTTCGACACCGCGGGTGTTCGACCCGCCTTCGCCGGTGATTGCCAGCAAGCGCCCGTCCGGTTTGGCGATGAGCGACACGCTGGCGGTGTGACCGAGGCGATCGGTGACGGTGCGGGCCCGCGCCCCGGGCACAGAGCTGCCGACGGGCACCATGATCGCCAGGAGCGCCGCGACGATGAGCAGGCTCGCCGAGGTAGCGGCCAATAGGCGACGCCGGGCGCGGGGCGCCGCGGCAAGCCGAGCGGGCCACAGGAAGACGACCAGCACGGGGACCGCGTAGAGCAGCCAGCCGAGCACCTCGATGAGCCGAGGATCGGCGGGTAGACCGAACACCCCGGTGATCACCGCACCCGGCACGGATTGGCTGGGCATCCAGGGTGAGAAGTCGAACACCGGTTGTTGACCGATGGTCACCCAGCCGGCCTCGTGCGCCGTGCGTAGGGCGCCCATCACCAGTCCGGCGGCGATCAGCACCAAAAACACCCCGGTAACACGGAAGAACCGGCCGAGGTTGAGTTTCAGACCACCGAAGTACAGGCCGACGCCGAGCGCGATCGATACCGCGATCCCGGTGGCCCCGCCGAGCACGGCGAACCAGCGGTTGCCATGCGACGTCTGTGCCGCCGCCAGCAGGAACACCGACGTCTCGAAGCCCTCCTTGAGGACAGCGAGAAAGGCCATGGCAACCAGAGCCAGCGCACCCCCACGGTTGAGCGCCTGGCGGGCTTCGCGCTCGAGTTCGCCTTTGAGCCGCGCCGCGTTGCGGTTCATCCAGATGATCATGGAGGTCACAAACACCACGGCGATGGCGTTGATGACCGTCTCCATCATCTCTTGCTGGGCCTGCGGCAGGGTCGCCGAGAGCAGATCCAGGCCGACACCAACCGCAACGCTGAGCACCACTGCCAGGACGACACCAACAAACATCGGACGAGTCGACTGACCGTTGCGCTTGAGGAAGGCGCCGACGATGCTCACGATGAGCGTCGCCTCCAGGCCTTCGCGCAGGCCGATGAGGAAAGTGCCTATGAAAATGCCGTATACGCCCTGCATGCACCCGGTTCCTGTGCCGCGGATCGGGACCTCCGACTTAGCGTAGCCTAACCAACGGCCCTCGTTAAGCGGAGGGTTTACCCGGTATTCACGGGCCAGCCGGTTGCGTCACGAAGTCGATGAGTTCCTCGACCCGGCTGATCAGCGCCGGCTGCAGGTCGTTCCAGTCACGCACCCGCGAACGGATGCGCCGCCAGGCGCTGGCGATGTCCGCCTGGTTGGCGTGGGGCAAGCCGAGCGCTTCACACGCGCCGTGTTTCCACTCGTCGTGCCGCGGCACCGCCGGCCAAGCCTGCAGACCGAGCCGCCGCGGCTTCACGGCCTGCCAAATGTCGACGTAGGGGTGACCGACGACCAGGGTGTGCGGGCCACCCGGTCCCCGGCGCACCGCATCGGCGATCCGCGCCTCCTTCGAACCTGCGACGAGGTGGTCGACGAGGACGCCCAGCCGGCGCCCCGGGCCGGGCTCGAAATCGGTCACGATGTCCACCAAGTCATCTACTCCGCCGAGGTGCTCGACGACGACACCCTCGATTCGCAAGTCCTCGCCCCACACCTGTGCGATGAGTTCGGCGTCGTGGCGGCCTTCGACGTAAATCCGGCTCGCGCGGGCGATCCGGGCACGAGCGCCGGGCACCGCGACCGATCCCGACGCCGTCCTGCCCGCGGCGGCGGGCGCCGGGCGCCGCGGCGCCGTGAGGATCACCGGACGACCTTCGAGCAGATACCCGGGGCCCAGCGGAAAGCCGCGGGTGTGGCCGTGCCGGTCTTCCAGTTCGATGCGGCCGTATTCGACGCGGACCACTGCCCCGACGTAACCGGTCTCCACGTCCTCGACGACCAGGCCGAGCTCGGCCGGGTGCTCGGCCGAGCGAGGCTTGCGCCGGCCCGCGGCGAGAACATCGGTTCCATAGCGATCCATCACGCGGCAATACTAGGAAGCCTCGCGGCCGAAGATCGTTGCGGCGCGCCCGGTACGACGAGAACGCTTGAGCGTCACCTCGCTAACGGGCGCATCGCATCACCACCGCGGACCGCGGCCCGACCTCCAGCTGTTGCTCGGCGCGTCCGGTCCGCGCGGGGTCGAACGAGTCACACACGATGTCCCATTGGTCTAGCGCAAAGCTGCCGGGAACGGAGAAGGTCAACGGCTCCCACCAGGAGTTGACGAATACCAGAAAGTCATCGTCGATCAACGGCGTGCCGTCGGGGGCGATGTCGGGATCCGTTGAGCCGTCAATGAACAACGCGATGCTGCGCGCAGCGGGATCCATCCAGTCCTGGGGTGTCATATCGGCACCTGACGGCGTGAACCAGCGCAAGTCCGCGGCGGAGGTCCCGGTGAGGAAGCGGCGCCTGCGGAACACCGGGTGACGGCGACGCAGCGCGATGAGGTCGGTGGTGAACCCGATGAGCGCATCGTCGGCCGCCGACCAGTCAAACCACGTGATCTCGTTGTCCTGGCAGTAGGCGTTGTTGTTTCCCCGCTGGGTGCGGCCCAACTCGTCGCCGCCCAGCATCAACGGGACGCCGCCGGACAGCAACAGGGTCAGCAGGAACGCGCGTTCCTGCCGTGCCCGAAGCGTCAGCACGTCGGGATCATCGGTGGGCCCCTCCACCCCGCAGTTCCATGACCGGTTGTCGTTGGTGCCGTCGCGGTTGTTCTCGCCGTTGGCTTCGTTGTGCTTTTGGTCGTAGGAGACGAGGTCGCGCAGCGTGAGCCCGTCGTGGACGGTGACGAAGTTGACCGACGCGCTCGGGCGGCGCCCCTCGGCACGATCGCCGTAGATGTCCGACGATCCGCACAGCCGCGACGCGAACTCCGCAAGACGTCCGTCCTGGCTGCGCCACCAGTCGCGGACCGTGTCGCGGAAGCGTCCGTTCCATTCGCTCCACAGCGGGGGAAACCGGCCGACCTCGTAGCTGTCCATCTGGCCGACGTCCCACGGCTCGGCGATCAGTTTTGCCTCCGAAATGACCGGGTCTTGAGCGACGAGGTCGAAGAAGGCCGACACCGGGTCGAAGGCGCCGTTCCCCCGGCCGAGGGTCGCTGCCAGGTCGAACCGAAAGCCGTCGACGCCCATCTGCGACAGCCAATAGCGCAGCGAGTCCATGATCAACCGGAGCGTCGCGGGATGGTCGGTGTTCAACGAATTGCCGGTCCCGGTCGTGTCGAAGTAACTGCTCGGGTCGGCCGCAACAAGCCGGTAGTAGGCCGGGTTGTACAGGCCGCGGAAACACAAGGTCGGCCCGCCGGCTCCACCCTCGGCCGTGTGGTTGAACACCACGTCGAGGATCACTTCCAGGCCGGCGGCGTGCAGGGCGTCGACCATCGCTCGGAATTCGTCAATCTCCCCGCCTGGGCGGCCCACCCTCGCCGCGGCGGAGTAGTTCGCCTGTGGCGCAAAGAATCCGATCGTGTTGTATCCCCAGTAGTTGGTCAGGCCCCGGTCGACGAGGAATTGCTCGGGCACGCTGCGGTGGACGGGCAACAGTTCCACCGCCGTCACGCCGAGGTCGGCCAGGTGTTCCAGTGCCGCATCGTGAGCAAGGCCCGCATACGTGCCGCGCAGCTCTTTGGGAACGCCCGGATGGGTTGCTGTGAATCCGCGGACGTGCACCTCGTAGAGGATGGTGTCGGCGAGCGCACGCCGCGGCTTGGGCTCGGCGACGGGCGGCAGGGCGGCAGACACCAGGCTCCGCGGGACGTGTTGGGCTGAGTCTAAAGGGCTTGGCGCCAAAGGGTTTTCCAGCGAGTGACCGACAACTTCCGGCCCGAACCGCACGTCGCCCGCGATCGCGCGTGCGTAGGGGTCCAGCAGTAGCTTGGCGGGGTTGTAACGCAGGCCGCGCCCGGGATCGAATGGACCGCTGACCCGAAATCCATAGGCCTGCCCCGGCCCGACCCCCGCCACGAAGCCGTGCCAAATGTCGCCGTCGCGGTCGGGCATCGCCAACTGTGTCTCCGCCCCGTCGGCGTCGAACAGGCAGAGCCTCACCTCATCACCGCCCGAGGTCACCGCGAAGTTCGTGCCCTGAGCGTCGGGCATGGCGCCGAGCGGGACGGGCCGCCCCGGCACGATCTTCGGTGTCATCACTTCTCCTCCGTTCGCGTCACCAGCGCTCGGACGACCTCGGACACGGCCGGAAAGGCGTGATGGCGGCGGCGGATCACGTCCGCGACGAGGCCGGTCCACCCGGTCTGATGGCTGGCACCCAAGCCAGCCCCGTTGTCGCCGTGAAAGTACTCAAAGAACAAGAGATTGTTCCGCCACCGCGGGTCGGTCTGCATCCGGTCGACCGCACCAAAGCACGGCCGGCGTCCCTGCGCATCGACGACGAAGAGCGAAACGAGCCGCTCCCAAATATCCGCCGCGACCTTGTCGAGCGTGACGGTGGTTCCCGATCTCGTGGGGTACTCGATGGTCAAATCGGCTCCGAAGAACTCGTGGTAGCGCTCAAGCGCAGACGCCGCCAGGTAGTTCAGCGGAAACCATACTGGCCCACGCCAATTCGAATTCCCGCCGAACATGGCCGTGGTCGATTCAGCGGGTTCGTAATCGATGGTGGCGTGCACGCCCTCGATGTCGAGAACATATGGATGGTCGCGGTGCACCGCCGACAACGACCGCAGCCCGTGGGGTGACAGGAACTCGTCGGGATCGAAAAGCGGTTGGCACAACCGCCGTAACCGATCGAGCCCTATCACGCCGACCAGGAGCCGCCGCGTGCCAGGATCGCCGCGAAGAATCCCGGCAGCGATCATTTCGTCGGTGTCGCCCAGGCCACGCCGGCGCAGATAGTCGGCGAATCTCTTGTCCGTGATCAGTGTCTGGTCGATGGCCTCCTCGTTGACCATGGCCGCGGCCAGTCCCGGGATCATTGCCACCACAGAGCGCACCCGCACGGGCACCACGTTGCCGTCGTTAAGAACGATGCGGTCGTAAAACATTCCGTCGCGCTCGTCCCAGACACCGGAGGTCTCCAATGCCTCGGAGATGGCAGCGAAGTGCTCGAGAAACTTCTGCACCAAGTCCAGGGCCGGCCGCTGCCGTACGCCGTGCAGGATCGCGGCGATCGTCGCCATGGACAACGCATAGGCCGCCATCCAGCCGGTGGCGTCCGACTGCTCGAGCAGGCCGTGGACGGGCAGGTGCGACCTGTCGATTGGACCGATGTTGTCCAGGCCCATGAAACCGCCTTCGAACAAGTTCGATCCGTTCGAGTCTTCGCGGTTGATCCACCAGGTGAAGTTCACCAGCAGCTTGTCGAAGATCCTGCTCAGGAAGTCAACGTCACGACCGCCGTCGATCGCGAACACTTCGAGCGCCGCCCACGCCAGCACCGGAGGATTGACGTCGCCGAAGTCCCACTCATAGGCGGGCACCGCCCCGGTGGGGTGTTGGAACCACTCACGGCACAGTAATAACAGTTGATATTTGGCGAACGCGGGATCGACATGCACGAGCGCCACACATTGAAAAGCCAAGTCCCACGCCGCAAACCACGGGTATTCCCAGGTGTCTGGCATCGACATCACATCGAACGCCTGGAAGCTGCGCCACCTGGCGTTGCGACCTTGCAGTCGTCGAGCCGGGGGTAAGGGCTGCGCCGGATCGCCGTCGAGCCAGCGTCCCACGTCGTAGCAATAAAACTGCTTGCTCCACAGCAGCCCGGCGAACGCCTGACGCATTACCGCGGCTTCGTCCTCGGAGGCTTCGGCCGGGGTGAGCTCTGCATAGAACTCGTCCGCCTCAGCGCGGCACCGGGCAATGACGCCGGTGAACTCGGCGCCCAGCGCGTGCGCGCGGTCTTGTCCCGAGCCGGCTGGACGCAGTCGCAGCCGTAGCTCGAAGGTCTGCGCATGATCGACCGAAGCTCGGTACCACGCAGCACATTTAGTTCCTTGTCGCGCGGGATTGACGCTGTCGGCACCCGAGACAACGTGATCGTTGATGCCATCCTTCGGCCAACGTGTAGCTCCCGAAACGCCGTACAAACGTGTCGTATTCGTCTCGTTGTCGCAGAACAACAACTCCGGGTCGGCCCCGTCGGGCGCCGCCCCCACCAGGAGCTCAAGCTCACCGAGGAACGGATGTTCGACGGACACCACCCCCGCCGCGGTCGCGCTCAGCCTCGGCGCGGCCGCCCCGCTCTCCCACGCCCAGGTGTTGCGGAACCACGCGGTCGGCAAAACGTGCAGAAGTTCGGTGTCCGGCCCCGCGTTGGTCGCGCGGATCGACATCAGAATGTCGCTGGGATCGTTCTTGGCATAGCACACGTCGACGATCCAATAGCGGTCGTCGTCGAACATTCCGGTGTCAAGTAGCTCGTACTCGGGATCAAACTTGCCTCGCCTGCGGTTCTCGTCGAGCAGGGTTCGGTACGGGAATGCGCTCTGGGGGTAGTGGTAGCGCCAGGTGTTCCAGGCGTGGCTGGGGACGGCGTCCGGGAACCACCAGTACTCCTTGACATCCTCGCCATGATTTCCCTCGGCGCCGGTGACGCCGAACGCGCGCTCTTTGAGGATTGCGTCGCGGCCGTTCCACAACGCCAACGCGAGGCAAAAGCGCTGCTCGACGTCGCAGAAACCGGCCAAGCCGTCTTCGCCCCATCGGTACGCGCGGGAGCGCGCGTGATCATGGGGTAGGTAGTTCCAAGCGTCACCATCAGCGCTGTAGTCTTCACGGACGGTGCCCCACTGACGTTCGCTCAGATAAGGCCCCCAAAGGTACCAGTCGGCGGCCTGCCGCAAGCCTTCATCAAGCCGACCGAAGGCGTCGACCCGCTGGCGTTCCGCTCCGGTCACCGTGGTAACGAAATGCGTTCGCTCGATCAGGGGTTGAGCAGCGACGCGCGACTTCGGCAATACATCGCGGTAAGCGCGGCGGATTCGGCCTCTTCGATCGTGGCCGCTGCAAAAGCGATGGCATCCTCTGCGTA
>DATKEW010000247.1:0-10658 GCA_035511785.1 Mycobacterium sp. | reverse complement strand
GGTCAACCGCCGCCGCCGAGCCTCCGGAGCGATGTTGGGCAGTTGCACACCGGGATCGGCGATGCCCAGCAGGTCGTCCAGGAGCAGCAAGTCCTCTGGCTCCGCGCCGGGAGCCTGAGCCCGTATCCGCGCCCGCGCGGCATCTGGTTCAAGACCCTTGATGCCGGTGACCGAGCGCAGCAACCGCCCCACGACGTGGAAGGGGATCTGGCTGGTGTGCGATTCGCAGAAGGCGGTGAACACGTCGGCACCCCGGGCGGCTGCCATCGCAGAGACTTCACGCACGAGGCGGCTCTTACCGATGCCGGGCGGCCCCAGCATGCCGACCACCATGCCGTGGCCATCGATCGCGCGGTCCAACAAGCCTTCGACGGCGGACATCTCCCATCGCCGTCCGACCAACTTCGACTCAGAACGACTGATCCCGCGGTGCTGTTCTCCCATGCCCAACAACCGACGCGCGGGTACCGGCGCGTCGGCACCCTTGATCTGAACCAGTTCGGGCTCGCCGAGGCTCGCCGCGCCCTCTACGAGTCGCGCCGTAGATTCGGTGAGCATCACCCCACCCGCCGGGGCGACGGATTCCATGCGCTGCGCCATACCGACTTGCTCACCGACGGCGGTGTAACCGAACGGTCCCGAACCGACTTCACCGACGATCACCTGACCGGAGTTGAGGCCCACGCGCAACCGCAGATCGACACCCTCGCGGTTGTTGACCTCAGCGGCCAGTCGGATGGTCTCATCTTGAATCCCCAGCGCCGCACGACAGGCGCGAACGGCGTGATCTTCCAACGCCACTGGCGCACCGAACACCGCCATGATGCCGTCGCCGGTGAATTTGTCGACGGTGCCGCCGAACCGCTGCACCACCGCTGTGGAACGGTTGACGAGTTCAATCATGATTTCGCGCAACCGCTCCGCCCCCAGCGCCGCAGCGATGTCCATCGAGTGGACCACGTCGGCGAACAGAACCGTGACCTGTTTGTACTCCGCGCGGGTATCGGCTTCTTGGACTGGTGAGCCACACCCGTGACAAAACCGGGCATTCTCCAGCAGCTCGGTCCCACATGTCCGGCATGCCACGGTCGTCATCCGACCCTCCGCTTTTTCCGGCCCCCAGATTTGCTGTGGTCTTCAAAGGATAGGCCGTTAGACGGCTCCACGAGGTGCCGTCCGCGTTTGCGGTGATTCCGACATAGAGTTTTGAGACTCATATCTCGTTTGTTTTGAGAGGCTTGGTCGACGGATGATGGATCGTTGCTCCGACGTCAAACATCGTTAGGCAAATAACGAATGCTGCACTGTCTACGCGTGGCGCGATCGGACCACACTTTCACCAAGCTCATCCGGCTTAGCCAGGCGGTGACCGCAACGACTACGTTTTTGCGCTGAGTCCGTCAACCGCTACGCGGTGGCCGGCGACCAATCGGCGATCCAGTTACCGTGGAAGCCGTGTGGCACACGCCGTGGCAGTCGCACGCTGAGGGCGGTTTGCTGCTGTCGATGAAGACGTTATGTAGCGATCGATGTTGGCGTCATGCGTAGTTGACTAGCTGTCTCGCAGTGAAGGGCCTTGCGTACCGGCCCGATATCAGACAACGGTGGTCATTTGCAGTCGTGGCGCGCTTGTCGTGCGTCCGACGGGTCACACACCCTAGGTGGTGTCGTTGCGCGCGACGATGGCCGCTAGTTCTTCGCGGTCGGAGATATCGAGTTTGATGCAGGCGCGGTAGATGTGACCCTCGACGGTGCGCACGGATACCGTGAGCTTGTCGGCGATCTCCCGGTTGGACAGTCCTTCTGCGATCAGGGCCCCAATTTCGCGTTCCCGAGAGCTGATTGGCAGGGGTCGGGCCGCTGCTCGGATCGCCGGTGTAATCGCTCCCCCGCACATTCCGGCCAGTCGCAGCGCCTGCGCCGCGGCTTCGGTGGTGTGCCTGTTACAGCCGCTGCGCTCGTAGAGCACTACGGCTTGGGCGGCGGCGTCCGCCGCCGAGAGCAGGAGACCGGCGTTTTCGAAGTCGGTGCTCACCGCATCGAGAGCTCGCGGATCGGAGCCGGCCACCGCCGCGGCGTGCGCGGCGTAGAGCCCGGCCACCATGCCGTCGACTCGTTTGGCCAGCGCGCCGAGCCGGGCGGCGACGGTGTGGTCCCCGAAGCGGGCGGCATGGTGCAGGGCTTCGGCTTCGGCTGCGTACTGGCCAGCTCGGTGGGCGATGTCGGCGGCGGTGCGAGCCAGATCGATCGCGGTGCGTTCGCCGCCGCGGCCGGCGGCCACCCACGCCTTGGCGATGATCGCCATCGGCTCATGTAAGGCCAAGTGCGGACCGGCGTGTTCGTTGGCGTCGGCCAGAACCCGCTCAGCTTCGGCGGTTCGGCCCAATCCGGCATACGCCCGGGCCAGCAGCAGCCGGCAGGGCAACCGCCACGGCAACGAGTGCTCGGCGTTGAGCGCGGCCAACGCCTGCTCAAATGACGCGATGGCCTGCGGGAACTTCCCGCGGTAAGTGGCGACGAGCCCGGCCATGATTTTCGCGATAGCCCAGCCGACGAACTGTCCCTGAGAGGAGAACCGGCTGTAGTCGACCACCCGCTGGTCGGCCAGATCCAGTTTGCCCGTGTGGGTCAGCGCCAGGATGTCGCCGTAGCGGATCATCCACCGGATCATCCCGTCGGTGGGCTTCTGCTCTGCGCGACACCGTACGGCGATCGGTTCGAAGCTGTCGCCGCGGCCGGCGACGGGCATGGCTAGGCCAGCGGCGAACGCGGCGAAGTCGACGGCCTGTTTGGGTGCTGTGGGGTCGGCCAGGACGGCCTCGGCGGCCGCAATGCCATCGTCAATCTTGTTCTGGTGCACCGACATCGCCGCCCCGGTGGCCTCGACGACGAGCCGCAGTGCGGGGTGGGTGACCCGCCGGCGCATCAGGGCAAGGATGTCCTCGGCATGGGCCACTTCGCCCATCGACCAGAACAGCGTGGACAGCCGTGGGATGCCCCACAGCACTAGCTGCAGCTCGTCGAGGTCGTCGGGGTTGAACTGCGCCAGGATCTCATCGGCTTCGCCCGGTCGTCCCTGCCACAGCACCGCACGTGAGAGCAATTCTGCGGCGCGAAGCCCGTCGCCGCGCTCAAATGCGCTGCGCGCCAACCGTTCTCCAAGTGGCAGATTGGCCAGGAAGACGGCGTCCTTTGCGGCGGCGACCAGTAGGCCGTTGTCGGCGACCTGATCGCTGTCGACGGACAATTGCGCCAGGCGGATGCGGTCCGCCGCAGAGTTGATATCTCGGCCGGCCAGCACCGACACGATACGCCCGCGCAGCCTTCGCGCCGAGGCGGTGCCGGTACGGCGGCGCACCACGTCCCCGTACAACGGATGAGTGATGCGGGCGTTGAGCAAGGGACCGTCATGCACGATGCGGATCAGCCCTTGCAGCTCCGCGGCGTCGACGGCGTCCTCACCGGCCAGCTCGACGAGCGCATCGAGGTCCAGCGGCTCGCACAACGCCAGAAACTTCAGCGCGCCCACCGCCTCGGCACCGGCGTGATCAAGCCGGTGCTCCAAGAGTTCGGCCAGGCCGGTGGAGACGGCGGTGGGTCCGCGGAGCTGCCAAACCCCGTCGACCTCGGTCAGGGTCCGTGCTTCGACCGCGCCTTCGACCATGTGCCGCAAGAAGAGCGGATTGCCACCGGAGGCCGTCCACATGATGTCGGCCGACAGGCCTTCCAGGGTGCCGCCGAGCACCGTTTCGACCAGCGCAATGCTCTGTTCTTTTGATAGCGGCTGCAGATCGAACCGCTGTAGGTAGCCGTCCTTCCACAGCGAGGTGACGGCGTCGGGTACGGCTTCACCGCTTCGGACGGTGGCCACAATGCGGCCGGCCCGCTCGATGGCGATGTGGTGCAGCAAAGTGGCCGAGAGCTGGTCCAGCAAATGCGCGTCGTCGACACCGACCACCGGTTCGGCGCCGGCGAGGATGCTTTCGCGCGCCGCGGCGAGCAACGCGATCGGGTCGCGGGCGCCCGACGAGCCCACCCACTGCATGAAGGCACCGAGCGGGATGGTTTGGGAGGATTCGGTGCACGCGGCCCAGTGCACTGCCCGGGGCAGGGTGTCGGTGACGGTATGTGCCAGCGTTGTCTTACCGACGCCGGCAGGACCGATGAGCACAACGCCGCGCTGCTCGTCGCCGGTGAGCGCAGCGCGGATCGTCGCTTGCTCCCTGGGTCGTTCGAGCAACTGCCACCGGCTGCTCATGTCTGGGAAGTCTAAGGCTGCGTCAAGTTCGGCGCCCGGTGAAATCGCCGCTGACTGCAAATTAGGGCTGAGTCCGCTCGTCACCGCCTGCGCCGCCCGGGCTCGAGTCGAGGCGGTGAGTGAGCCGGCACGCTCACTTGGGAAGGTCAGCGATGGTGGGCTCGAGCGGGCGGACATTGTTTTTGTCGTGGCGGAAGGTGCTGGAGGCTTCGTAGACCTTGAGCTTGAGGCGGTTGATGGGGCCTAGCGGGCGATGTGCGGCCAGACCGCGCCACGAGTTGTAGGACAGCACGTCGTCGCCGAACCGGCGACGGTCGGGCGAGTCCGGATTCTGTTGCTCATAGCGAAGTTTGGCGACGCCGATATGGGGACTGAGTTCTTCCGGCCACGGCACGGTCGCGTCCTCGATGGGCATCCGGGCCAGGTCGGTGCACAGCTGGGCACGCAGCTCGTATTCGGCGCTGTTGGTGGCGAAGAAGTCGAACACCTGGCTGCGGTAGGCGTCGTAACCCGCATCAGCTGCCAGCGGCCGGTCGGTCAGTGTCGTCACCGACTCCGAATGTGGCACGATCTCGAATTTGGCGACGTGATCGCCCCAACGGATGGGAGCCGCTGAATAGAAGGTCTGGCCCAGGATGTTCGTGTTGGGCTCGATGAAGATCTCCACAGCGTTGGGCAGTGCCACCCCCACTCGGGCGAGGGCGGGTTTGGCCCACGTGAGCAGCGCGCCGACAGCACTGAGCCCGGGATCGGACAGCCGGGCCAGCAGCCACGCCAACGGCATGCCGCGGCGTAGGTAAGCCCGCACGTCGGCGAAGGGGAATTCCCGGTGGGTCACCAGTAGGAAGTCCTGAGTTGCGGCGTCATCGTCGGCCAGCATGCGCTCGCCGGCCTCGTCGAGGAGGACCTTGATCGCCAGGCCGTGTACGCCGCGTACCTGGTCACTTCGGATCACCCCGGAGGTGGTGGACAGCCGGGTGATCACCGGATAGCTGCGTGGCTGCGCGAACAGGCCCTGAGCCAGCTCAGGCCGCAGGTCCGGGTAGACGGTGAGCTCGCCGCGCAGCACGGCCAGCGTCTTGGCGTGAGCGTCGCGCAGGCCGTGATGAAACTTCTTGTAGGCCCATTCGTTGTTGCCGTGCAACGCCTCGACGATCGCGTCGATCTGGCGGTCCTCGTCGGCGCCGGGTTGTTCGAGGGCGTCGCTATAGGGGACGTAGGTCGGCTGCGGACCCGGTGGCGGAGGGTAGCGGCGCGTGATGGTGACCGGCGGGGACTTCCGGGTCCACGGCCGTGCAGGTGTTCTGGGCCACGGGGCGAACGGATTGGTGACCGAGCGCAGGGTGGGCTCCAAGGCGGGGAAATGCCGCAGCAGTACGGTGCGCATGGAGTTGGCGTGCACCCAATCCATGCCGGCTTCGGTATACATCGCCGGGGTGAAATCGGTGGTGAAAAAGCGGTCGCTTCGCAGCCGGCGGGAGGCCATCAGGATGAAGATCCGAAAGGCGGTGTCGCTGAACCCAAAACCGGGTGGCTTGGGCTCGGCGTACAGGCCGACCATGAGATCGACGCGTTCAACATCGCCATAGATTTGGCGCAGCTCCTCGGCCCACACCGGGTTATCGGTGAGCTCCTCGAAGGTGGCGGCGGGCTTGAGTCGAAGCATCCGCCGAAAGGCGTTGTAGCGCGGCACTCCGCGTTCCCGGATCCGCAGGATGTCGGCAGCGGCCAGGTCAATCGGAATGTCGTTGACCCGGTGGAAGTCCTGTAAATGGATCGGAAAGTTGTGCAACGTAATCTGGCCCGGGTTGGCCACACCCATCGAGTAGAACAGGTCGTCGGCCTCCCACTGCGCGAGGCGCTCTCGGACGTAAGGCACCGCCAGATCGGGGAGTTCGTAGCGCTCCAGCTCCCGATCGTCGCGCAGTGAGCGCACGACGTAGTCGTCGGGGATTAGGGGATGCATGCGGTAGACGGCGACGAATTCCTCGGTCAGGGAATAGGGCACACCGTCGTGGTTGGTGGGCGAGCCGGGGATGCCCTGCCACACCTCATTCGGGGTGATGCGGCCGTAGCGGTCGTCAAAGCGCTGCCCGAGCAGCCCGAACCAGTTGGCCCGCATGGCGGACTCCGTGGTGGGGTGGGCGATGATCGCCGGGGTCCAATCCAGGGTGTGGATCTTGGCAATCAGCGCCGAGTTGACCGGGCACGCTTTGTCGTAGAGCTGCTGGTCACTCATCTGGGGATAGTGCTGGTGCAGCTCGCGGCAGATGGCGTTGTGCTCACGCAGGAACAGGGAGTGCAGCAGCGCCAATCCAACCCAGAAGTTGGCCCGGATCGCCCCGTGCGGGTCGAGGTAGGTCTCGAGCTCCTCCGGATGCAGGCCGACGTCGTCGATCCTGACCTGCCCCAGCTGCCCGGTGCGCAGTCCGTTGGCGAATCCCGTTGTGTTGCCATAGATTTGGGATCCATCCCACCAATGGGTGTCCTTGGTGACGAAGGTGGGTGGTCCGGAGGCGTCCGGACTGGGGTCTGGCGGAGTCCGTTTGATGGTCATGATCGGGTCGGGCCAAGGATCGGGGGCCACGACGGGGATCTGCCACGGGTTGTCGTCGGTGGTGCCGTGGCTGAACCAGTCGTGAACCTCGAATTGAATCCATGCGGCGGCCAGCAAGTTCAGCGTGGTCGCCGGCTTGAAGCTGTCGCGGACTAGCAGCCGCTGGCTGATTACGCGGGGGTTGGGTTCCAGGATGCGGTCGCTGTCTTCGGGATAGGTCAAGGCGGTCGGGACGTTTCGGCCGAATCGGCTGCCCAGCGATCCCATAAGTGGGTACTGCAGGTCGTTGTTCGTGCCGTCCAGGGTGCGGGCGTCGCGGCGGGAAGCGACACCATCTTCGGCGGGCGGGCGGTCGTCGGGTCCGCGGCCGGTGTCGTAGAGGTTGTCGGCGCGCAGCTGCTCACGCAATCCGACGAGGACGGCGAGCCCCAACGGTTTGGGAAGTCGGGACCATCCGACCCACCGGTCGGTCGTCTCCGCTACTCGCGCCAGTCGATCGGCAAGCGTCATGATTGCCTCCACTCAAGGGATTTGGCTGGCCCGCCGCGCGGAATCACCGCGCGGCGGCGAATAGGCATCGCGCACCGCCATTTTGCAGCCGGTCCGGCGGCGTCGTCGCGCACACGGTGCTCCAGGTCGTAGTTCGCCGTTGGTAGCTGAAACTGAAGTGGACACTAACAGTTCGTCGGGCATGGGCCCGTGATGTCATTGGGCGTCGCCGTAGTACGGCCGACCAATGACCATCGGACGGACTGAAGGGATCAGCAGTGCGCCTGGTTAATCCGTGCGCCAGCGGCGGATTCGAACCACGCGACCGGGAAGTTGAAATTCTCGTCCCAGGCCGCCCATTCGTCCTCCCACGTCATTGGCGGGCCGATCAGCTTGGGCCTGGTCCACAGCACGACGCCGCTCACATCGAGCAACGAGATTCCGCCGTAGAACACCCACCGGTCGTCGTCGTCGCTGGACTGCACGTGCGCAAAGAAGTTGGCTCTCCCGTCGGCTCGAATCGTCAGCAACTCATCCTGCATGACGCAGTCACCGATGCGCGTGACACCCGACCAGACCCATCACTTTCTGGCGACATCGTAAGGGCTCGGCGCCAGGCGTTCGCGCACGTCGCTGCGAAGGTCCACTGGTGGCAGCCTCTTACACGCCGGTTCCTTGGCCGCCATCGGCTCGGCGTTGGCTGTCGCAGGGTCGCGACGAGCCGTGACAAAATCGGGCGTTCTCTAACGGCTCAGTGCCACAGGTCCGGCACGCTGCTATGGCCGTCATCCGACCCTCCGCCGATCCGGGCCCCAGCGTTCCCAGGGGTTTTCAAAGGACAGGCCGTGAGGGAGGTAGCTAGGGTCAGCGGGCGTGGGGCTTGGCCCGCTCGCCGAGGCGGGCGCGCAGGTCCTCCTCGAAGGCGACGACCTCGGGGCCGAGCTTCTCGGCCCGCAGGCGCTCCAGGTTCGGGTAGCCCGCGTCACGCTCGGCGTCCCACTCGTCGGCGAACCTGCCCGACTCGATCTCGTTCAGCACCTCGCGCATCAGCCCGGCGACGTCTAGGCTCTCGTACCGATCGGCCCGCGACATCTGGCCGTATTGGCTGGTCGGCGAGTGGTAACGCATCTGGCGGGCGTAGCCCTCCAGCCGGAGCAGCCGGTAGCTCCGCTCGATCTCGCCCGAAAGCATGAGTTCCGTCATGATCGCCTCGAGCGGGATGCCGACCCCCGACAGCAACGCGACGAAACTCATGGAAACCCGGGCCATGGCCGGGGCGAGCACCTGCTCCACGGCGAGGTCGAGGACCGCCTCCTGGCGCGGCGTCATCTCTATAGCACCTTGGCGCAAGCCGCCGACCGCCCGTCCGATGGCCAGCGTGCGGGCCAGAGCGGTTCCGGTGTTGTCCTTCTGGACACCAAGCGCGGTGATGAACCCGACGCCTTCCACGTAGCACTCACGCACCTCGGGACCCAGCATCCGGGGAGCCACCAAGCCAACGTCGCAGTTGGGGTCGATCCGGTCGAAGGCCACCGCGTAGCCAGAGGCCAGGACCCACAGCGCTTCGGGCTTGGGTGCGATGGGCAGCTCGGGGATGACATCGTCGGGGATGAGGGTGCAGATCACGTCCCACTCGCTCGCCGCCTCGATCTCGTGGGCCGTGAAGCCCTCGGCCTCGGCCTGGTCCCGGGAGGCGTCGGCCTGGGTGAAGACCTCCACCGCGAGGCCCGAGTCACGCAGATTCAGGGCCCACGAGCGGCCCTGGTTGCCGTATCCGACGACGGCAACCCGCTGCCCGTCCAGCACCGAAGGGTCAGCGTCGGACTCGTAGTAGATCTTCGTCATCGGAATCCCCTCTGCATCAGTGCCTGCGGGATGCACGTCCCGTGCTGCTGATCGACCGCCTAGTACACACACGTTTGGGCACGAAAGTTACCCTGCGGGCCGTCGACGGTCACCTACGTGGCCACGACGACCGCCCTATGGACCATCCCACGATCACGAGCGCCCACAATCACGAGCGAGCGGTCAGGTATTGCCACGAGGGACATGCTCTTGCGCACTTTGCCATCGGAGCTAGGAGGCAGCTCGTCGACGAGCTCCACGATCCGAGGCTTCTTGTAGTCGGCCAGCTGCTCGACGCGCTGCACCACCAATGTCGGCCTCGCTGAGGCGGGATCCCCCGGCCAGCGTCACGCCGAGACGTGACTCTGCGCAATAGGTGTGGGGTGCTCTCCATCACCTTCCCTCTATGTTCCACGATCGGAGCAATTATCGGGCTAAAGGCCGTGGCCGCCGGGCGGCTGCCACGCACTGCTGATCAGCTTGGTCCCGTCCCAGACGGTGCCACCGGCTGGCACACGGTGGACTTCACCGTGGCGGAGACATGAAGCTCTATTTCGACGAGAGTTTCCGCCAACTGAATACCGCAATCACGATGTCGATCAGCACGGTGATCGGACCAAACAACGCGACGATCAACCCGACCGCGATGTAACGACGAAAGTCCTTCGCAAATAGGGATGCTATGACCGCGCAGGCTATGGTCCACGCCGAAACTCGTCTATTTCGAGACGGCGTTCAGGCGGGTTCGGGCGCGCGCGTCGCGGCAAAGAAGCGGCGCAGCGAGTCCGCCATCCGTGCGCGTACCGGTGCACCCGAGATGATCACGTCGACCATCGTCACCGATTGGTGGGTGTGGCCGCGGGCACGGACGTGCTCCGTCGGGACGCCCGCCGAACTGAGCGCGGCGGCGTAGGCCTCACCGTCGTCGCGCAGGGGATCGAACTGGGCCGTCACCACGATCGCCGGCGGCAGCCCCAACAGGTCGACGGCGCATAGGGATGCGAAGCGGGGATCGCTTCGATCCGCCGCGTCGATGTAGTGGTCACAGAACCACCGAACCAGCGGTGTCGTGAGACCATAGCCGTCCACATTCTCGACGAAGGATGCGCGAGTCATGTCGCCGGCCGTCAACGGCGTCAGCAATGCCTGCCCCATGATGTTCGGTCCACCCATGTCCCGCGCCAGCCGGCATACCACCGCCGCGATCCCACCGCCCGCGTTCCAACCACACACCGCGAGCTGCCCCGGTCTGCCGCCGAGCGCTTGGGCGTCGTCGGCGACCCACCGCAGCGCGGCCATGGCGTCATCGACCGCAGCGGGGAATCGGTGCTCGGGCGCGTGGCGGTAGTCCGCCGAAATCACGGCCGCGTCGCTGCGCACGCAAAGGTCCCGGCACAGCGGATCATCCGAGATGGCGTCGCCCAGGACGTAGCCGCCGCCATGGAAGTACACGACGATCGGGTGCGGGCCCGGGGTCGACGGCCGGTAAAGCCGGTAAGCCAAATCGCC
>DATKEW010000246.1:0-8145 GCA_035511785.1 Mycobacterium sp. | reverse complement strand
CCACTCTCGGCGCCACCGCCAGAGCTCCCGCCGCCAGAACTGCCGCCACCACCGAAGCCACCGCCACCACCGCCGAAGCCACCGCCACCGGACTCGCCACCACCGCCGTGGCTGCCGCCACCGGACTCGCCACCACCGCCGACCGGCCCACCACCGCCAGGGCTTTCGGCGCCGCCGGTCGACCCGCCGCCAGTCGACCCGCCGCCATGGGGTTCACCTCCGGCAACCGGCCCGCTATCGCCGGGAGGCGCACCACCGCCGACCGGTCCGCCGCCCGCAGGTGGCGCGCCGCCGGGCGTCCCGTGGCTCGGACCGGGGCCACTAACTGGTCCGCCGCCGTGGGGCCCACCGCCACCGGGATTCCCGTGGCTAGGGCCCGGGCCGTTAACAGGCCCGCCGCCTCCCGGGTTGCCGGAGGGCCCGCCGCCGTTGCCGCCAGGAGGCCACGGCCCTTGCCCCGGAGGAGTTTGGTGCGGTGGCGGCGAGTGCGGCAGGGGGACGTGGACCGGCGGCGGCTCGGCGGGTGGCGACTGGTGCGGCGGGGCCTGGACCACGGGCGGGCTCGCCGGAGGGTCGGGCAGGACCGGTGGCACGGGAGCCGGCGCTATCGGCGGGATCACCAGCGGAACCGGTACGGCCGGCGCCGCGGGAGCCGGAGCCGGGGGAACCACAGCGGCGGGAACCGGGGCTGCCGGCGGCGGTACGCCTGCGGGCGGACTCGACGGCTTGGGCGCCACCGCCTTCGTGGCCGCCACTTGCCCAGGTGCAGGCGCGAGTGCCTGCTCGGCCGGGGCAATGAGATTGTGGAGCGGGGCGGGCAGCAAACCGACCGTCGTGTGGATGCCGACTGTCAGGGCTATCTCTAACGCCAACGCGGCGCTAAAGCCGGCCACCGCCACCGCACTTCCGACCAGCAGGCCCGGCCTACGACGGGGCCCGCTCTCACCCGGAGCGGCGGCGTCTATGACGACAGTTGGGGCGCTGGCTTCATCGTCCGCCACAGCGCTATACGCAAGATCATCCTCGCCTGGTCCGGCATCGGCGATGCTCAGATATTCGGGTAGGGCACTCGCGTCGACCGCACCCGTGCCGGGGTCTTGCGCATAGGCCAGCGCGGCAGTCGACGAAGCGAACAGCGGCGCATTCGCGGACGCCAGGGCCGCCCCGCGTGCCAGCGCTGTCGCCGGCTCCTCCGGCGCGCTCACGGCAAGCGACGTCGCCTCTTCCAGTTGCGGCTTGATCGGGGCGATGTCGACACCGGAGCCGACCACCAACAGGCCGTCCGGGCGCGTTGGCAGCTGGTCGAGCCAGGCGACCATTTGCATCAGGTCGGTGGCTGCAATCTGCCCGGACTCGCTATTCGACTGCTTTTGGTGAACATCCGTGATGGAACCGTCGGAGGTCTCTACAACGGCCAAAGTCGCGGTGGCGGGCTCCACGAAAAGCACCGCGGTACGCTCGTAACCCATTGCGCCGCCGACAAATTGAGTCAATGCGGTCGCTGCCAGAAACGCCGAGACCAGCATGACGTTCTCAAGCTTGTGGGCGGCCAGCGCGTCGCGTAGGGCTGCCGCTTCGAGTTGGTCGGTGTATGCCACGCCGACCGAGGACAGCTCGAGGCCCGCACCGGCTGTATCTTCGCGGGTACCCAAGATGGCGGCGATCACTCGATCAGACGCGCTGACGGTGGGCGAGTCGTCGGCAGCGGTGATGGCGAACTCCTGCTCGTCTAACGTGACGCCGTCAGCATTTTCGCCTTGCAGCAGAACCATCTGAACCGAGGCTGGCGCCATCGAGACTCCGAGCACGATATCCACTACCCACGCCTCCCAACATCTTGGCGGCCGGCGATGATCTGGGGAGGACAGACCACGCGGACCGCTAACCGATCGTCGCCGGGGAAGCTGTATCAGGGTCCTGCCGAAGCTATGTAGGCCTTAAGAGGCTGAACGGACGGAACGAATATTTCGAGGGTGCCACCAAGATAGAAGTGGAGCCGATGACGGGAATCGAACCCGCGCATTCAAGGCCGAATGCTTGCAGCCTTCCGTTATGGGGGAAGCGTTTGACAATTCAAAGGTGGATGACTCCTTCTACCTGGCATAAGGCGGGGTCTTGCCCCGGGGGTCAAGTTTCGTTGAACTGATTATGGGAAAGATCCCATGAAGCCGATCGACGGCGAAGCCACCCACCGCTAGCGCCACAACAACAACCAGTGGTATCCATGCTCGCTTGAGAATCTTCAACGCCGGCCCCTTAGGCCAGTTGCTGTGCGTTCAAAAGAACTGGTGCCCAGGGCAACTGGTTGTTGACAGGCGTGCTCACTGCATCGTCGAACGGGGTAGGCGCAGTCGTAGTTGTAACGTTGGGTGCTGAGGCGGATCCTCGATTGGCGTGCCCGCGCCGTTGACTGCGAGCTTTTCGCGCATTGTTGGATACATCGGTCGTGGACACGTCGCCCCTCCCCGGTCCCCGCGCAGCGGCGCGCGCTGTGGGGGCCCCGTTGCCTTGCCGACCAAGTGCGGCCCGCCGCACTCCCAGGACTTCAACAAAAGAAATAAATCAAAAAACGTATTTTTATCGATAAAGTTAGCAGTTGTCGAGACTGGCATCCGTATCAATATCCGCCGTCGAGAGGACATCATGGTCACTCACAGCACTTCCAGCGCTCGCTCTGCGGCTGTCACCGGGGCAGGTGGCGGACTCGGCCGGGAGGTTGCGCTCCAGCTTGGGAGAATGGGCTACCGAGTATTTGGCACCGCCCGAAATAGCAAAGACGCAGCCGAGGTTCAGGCGGCATCGGCGGGCGCGGTCAACATGACGATCTGCGATGTCACCGATGAAAGCGCCGTCGAGGCATGGACCCGGAGTGTGTCGACCGAGGTTGGCCCGGGCGGACTTGATGTGCTGGTCAGCAACGCCGGAATCCTGACGGTTGGCCCGATGGAGGCAATCCCGCTTGATCGGGTGCGTTACGCATTCGAGGTGAACGTCTTCGGCAGTCTGGCCGTGATAAATGCGTTCCTGCCGGCGCTGCGTGCCGCACGGGGCCGGATTGTTCAAGTCGGGTCGATGACGGGTAGTTTCGCGGTGCCGTTCGCGGGCCCGGCGTGCGCGTCGAAAGCCGCACTCGAATCATTCGCCGCCGCCTATCGTGCCGAACTCAAGCCATTTGGCGTCACCTTCGTAATGGCTCGCCCAGGCAACATGGCGACCGGCGGACCCGCAAAGGCCACTTCGGACCTCCAAGAGGCCGCAGAATCACTGACTGCCGAGCAACGCGAACTCTACGGCACTGAATTCGGTGCTGCCGCTGCTGCGCTCGACAACATGCAACAACATGGACTCGACGTCGCTTCGGCGGCGAACTACGTGATCGAGGCTATCCAGCAAACTCCAGCTCCGATAGGTGTTGCGGTAGGAGAAGAGGCCGCGAACGTGCTGAAGCTCGTCCGCGAGAAGTCTGACGCCGAACTCGACGCCATGCGCCGCGAATTTCTCGGCCTGGACGCTTGACGCCGAGCGCTAGAAGCTCCACTCCAGAACAGGAAGCCTAGCTACTGAGGCTCGCAATCACACTTGGTTGATACGTCATGTGTGTGCAGCGTGACCGACGTCGCGAAGACCGTTTTGTCTTGACGGCGGCTGCACCGAACCTCTTTGTGCACCGGCCGGATTGCTTGTCGATGTAAACCAGCGACTTGATCAACCGAGTTCGGTGCGGACCACCGCGTGTGCCTGCGGGGTCACCGGGTCAAGGATGTCGTCGAAGTCGTCGCGCTTGTCGGTGTAGGCCGCGACGAACGGGCAGATCGCCACGATGCGTTTACCGGTGGCGCGGGTATCGGCCAGCGCCGCGGCGATGAGCTTGTTGGCCAGTCCGCGTCCGGAGAATTTGTCGTCGATCTCGGTGTGGTAGAAGATGCGCTGGGTATCGGTGTCGACGTAGGCGGCCAACCCGGCGCGCACACCGTCAACGCTGATCTCGTAGCGCTTGTGCTTGCGGTCGGCGGCGTTGATGACGGTCGGCTCGGTCATGGTTTCCCTTACCTTTCTTGGAGGGTGTTCGTTAAAGTACATGGCCCAGAACGTGTTTGCGCCCTGCAACTCCGATGGGATGGAGCTGTGCAGGAATCGGCGGGCCACTATGGCGGCGGCAAGCCGTCGGCTTGGTAAGCCGCGGCGAACAACGGCCAAGTCAGCGCCGCCATGTCCGCTGGTTCGCGAGGGCGGTCGCGCTGCAGCCAGTCGATCGCCACACCGAGCAGGGCGCCGGCGGCGAACGCGGCGAACAGGTCACGCGGAACACCTCCGGTGTCCGTCACTTTCTGGTCATCCGACAGGTCGGCAACGGCGCCGCGGCGGATGTGGTCGATCACATTCTGATCATCCGAGAGGTCCGCGACGGCGCGGCGGCGGATGTGGTCGATCACGCGTGCGCTGCCATTGGGTCCTAGCAAGCTGCGGTAGAGGTTGGCGTTTTCGGCGAACCCGTTGAAGAACCCACGCAAAACTGATTCAGGAGTGTGACCAGCCTCGCTGAGCGCCTCGTCGGGATTCGGTAGTGAGGCCATTAAGTCGTCGATCATCGCGGTACAGGCTGCTTCGGCCAGTTCGTGCACGTCCTGATAGTGGTCGTAGAACGTTGAGCGGCTGACGCCGGCGCGCTCGGCTACGTCGGCGACGGTGATCTGCGACAGGTCCTGCTCCTCGACCAGGGCAATGAGCGCGCGCTGCAGCGTCGCGTGAGTCCGACGCACCCGCCGGTCCTCTGACGCCGGCTGGCCGTCTTTCCTCGCGCTTATTCCTTTTCTCTCAGCCACGGCAGTGAGTTTAGCAACACACGTCGTTTTTCCTACATTCGTCCGATTTCGGGAAGGAAACGCGCCGCCGATGACGTTCACCTACATACGTTCGAAACCCTACAGATGTCCGATTGTTATCCGGGAAGAGATCCGGGGACCGCCGCTCATCTGCCATCCGAAGGACCCAAAATGAGGAAAATCATCAGCTCAGTCGCAATCACGACGGCACTAGTGGCAGGAGGCGTCGCGCTCGCCGGACCGGCCAACGCGGATCCTGTCTGCGGCGGCGCGGTGGTGCTGGGCAACGGCGGCGGCCGTTGTGAGTCCACGCCCGGCCCGGACGGCAGCTTCGTCCGCTGCGACACCGTGTACGTGCTGGGCTTTGGCGGCACCAACTGCTACCGCGTATATCCGCCGGCGGCGTGATGGGTCGACGCCGGTGGCAACTGCTCGCCTCGGGATCCGCCGTGCAGCGCTGCGGACGTGCTCGCGCGTCCAGCGCTGACTGTATCGCGCTGAGCGACGCACCGACGCCAGCATCGCTGGTTATCTCGAGGAGGGCATGGCGGTCCGTCCAGTACCGCGAAGAAATTCCGCGGTACCCAGGCTGTCATCGCGCATCAGCGAAGTTTTTCCGCCCGATCCGCTATGCGGTCGAGCCACTCGGCCATCATGGCTTTTTCGGCCGACGTCAATGCGCCATCGCGGTCACCTAACAACGCCTCTCGCAATGCGACGGCACGTCCGGGAAGGTCTGAAGGGGCCGGCTGCTCCGAGGTGTCGGTCACCATTGCAGCGATGGCGTTCTCACGCATGATCTTCGACAACCGCGGGTCGCGTTCATCGGGTGAGACGCGAATCTGGCTGACCACGAAGCCCACTGCGGCGCAATGCATCAGCTCGACGGCTCGCTTGACGCTCATCCGAAGCAGACCGTGATCGCCGATTCGCGCGATCAGCTGGTGCAAGATGTCCAACGATTCGCCGGCCAAGGGCGGCATCCTGCCGGGGCGGGGCTGGACGTAAGCAAGGATGTAGCAATCGGGATGCGTGAGGCCGAAGTCGACATGAAGATCCCATGACTCGCGGAGGTCCTGCACGGGGTCGTCGGTCGCGACGGCTCGCCGCTTGTCCTGCAGGTAGCTGTGCAACACGAATCCCGTGACGGCGTCGAGCAGGCCTTGCTTGTCGCCGAACTGCCGGTAGATGGTCGGTGGCTGCACGCCGGCCGCGGCTGCAACGGCTCTGGTCGAGACCGCGTCTACGCCGCCGGAACTGAGTAGCTCGGCGGCGGCTTGCAGCACCCTCTCGGCCGCCTCGGCGCCTGTCGTCCTTGACTTCTCGCGATCCATGTTTCCAACGATAACAAATTTATGGTTGCATCGATATAGATCAGTGCTATCGTTGTCGTCGTATCACTGTTAACAAAGGAACCGCGAAGGAACCCCATGTCAACACGATCCAAACCATCGAATTCGTTCGATTTCGTTGTTGTCGGCGCGGGCGCGGCAGGCTGTGTGATCGCCAGCCGACTCTCGGAAGAGCCGAGCACAAGCGTGTTGCTCATCGAGGCAGGCAGCGCGACCCCGCCGCCCGTCAGTGCTGTGCCGCAGTTGTGGCCCACCATGATCGGCACTGCGGTCGACTGGGGCGACTCAACAACCGTGCAGTCGGCGACCGGGTCGTCGGTGCGGCTGGTTCGAGGGCGGGGCATCGGCGGATCGTCGGCGACCAATGGTTTGATGTTCCTCCGCGGGCACTGGGCCAGCTACGCCAAGTGGGAGAACGTCGGCGCCAAGAGCTGGGGATACGACGACCTGCTGCCCTACTTCAAGCGGAGCGAGACCGCTGTTGGGGGCGATCCGGCGCTGCGCGGCAATAGCGGCCCGATGTTGGTAGGCGCTATTGATCCGCTGCATCCGGTCATTGCGGCCGGCCTCGACGCCGCGGTTCAGTGCGGATACAGGAGGGCAACCGACATCGGCGGCGGACTGGAAGTGGGGTTTGGCCCGACCTTCCAGAACATCGTCGACGGGAAACGGCTCAGCGCCGCGGACGCATACCTGTTGCCGGCTTTGCGCCGTCCGAATCTCCGCTTCGTCGCCGACGCCACCGTGCACCGGCTTCGGATTGAGAACGGCCGCTGCACCGGCGTGGAGTACACCACGGCAGGCGAGAAATCGATCTCGGTCGCGCACGCCGGCGAAATCGTGCTTACCGCCGGCACGATCGGCTCTGCCCAGCTGCTCATGTTGTCCGGAGTTGGTCCGCAGCAGCACCTTCGGGATGTCGGCGTCGGGATCACGCTCGACCTGCCCGGTGTGGGCGCGAATTTTCACGACCACGCTCTGGCGCCGGTGGTGTACAGCTCATCACGGCCGATGGCGGCGAGCCGCAGCGGCCACGGCGAGGCCATCGGTTTGATCCAGACAGAGCACGCGGCCGACGGCCCCGACATCCAACTCCTCTTCGTCGATTCCACCGGTATCGGCTTGCCGGGCGATGACGGCAGCGTGGTCGGTTACGTGATCGCAGCTTCGGTAATGCTGCCGTTCAGCCGTGGCAGCGTGCGGCTCTCGGGCCCGGATGCCGGCGCCCCGCCGATCGTCAATCCGAACTACTTCGGCGACGACAGGGACCTGGGCACAATGGTTACCGCTCTGCGGCTGGCACGTCAGATCGGTGCCGCCAGCGCCTACGACCCGTGGCGTTTAGCAGAAGCCGCGCCCGGGCCTGCCGTCGACGGCGACGACGGCCTTCGGAACTTCGCGAAGGCCGCGTACCAGTCGTACTCCCACCCCGTGGGAACGTGCGCGATGGGCGACACGCAAATGTCGGTCGTCGACAGCGAATTGCGGGTGCACGGCATCAGCGGCCTTCGGGTCACCGACGCGTCGGTCATGCCGTCGATTCCGTCAGCCAACACGGCCGCGACGGTCTATGCGATCGCCGAGAGGGCGGCGGAGCTGGTCGGCGGGTGAGGGAACCGTGGAGCCGATGACGGGAATCGAACCCGCGTATTCAGCTTGGGAAGTCGATTCAATTCGGTTACCGGGGTCTGCTGGGATCCACTGACGGTTGGCTGCCATGCCCTAAAGCCGCCGATGACCTCCGGCGATGTGGCCGTGGGAGTCTTCAACAGGTTGCTACCGTCCGGGGGAGTTCGGCGGGGAGTTCCGGGTGGGTTGTGTCACCGAGCGTCGCTGACTGCGGCACACTGACAACCCCGGTGGAACCGCACGGTAGAACCGCACGTCCAAGACGGTATGGACGATGAAGAAGCCCAAGCCCTGTGGGCTGAGGGGTTCGACCCGATGACCCCGCGGTCATCGCGGCGGTA
>DATKEW010000245.1:0-2253 GCA_035511785.1 Mycobacterium sp. | reverse complement strand
CGCAGCACACCCCTCGGGTGCCGCTTCAGCTGGTTCAACCGCACGTAGTCCTGTTGCATCACAACCACATTGAGCGGCACCTTGCCATAAGCAGGTTCGAGTCCGGCTTCATCTTCGCCGAGCTTGCGGGCGTTGAACGGTTTCGGCTCGATCGAACGGCCTCCGGCCCGGCCGCCCGGCGCCTCGGGGTAGTAGTCGGAGTACCGCGGAACCCAGCACATCTTCAGGGGCGTGTGCTCGAGCACGAACGACAGCATCTCGGGCCCGCGGTCGAGGTAGGCGTCGATGCGCTCCGGCTCGACGATGTCGCCGACGATGCCGTGCAGGTACGTGCGGGCCGCCTCAGCGGTGTCCTTCACGCCGTCACGCTCGAGGACCTCGTTGTTCGGAATCCAGACGCCCCCGCCTGACCGCGCGGTGGAGCCGCCGAAATGCGGGGCCTTTTCGATGACTACTGTCGAGAGGCCTCGGTGCGCGGTGGCCAGGGCGGCGACCATGCCGGCTCCGCCGCTTCCGACCACGACGACGTCGTACTCCTGCGCTGTCATGTAGAACACGTTATAGAATTGCCCGGGTCGGGCGCTACTGACCCGGTCACACGAACGAGGGGACTTCGGCAAATGCTCAGTGTTGCGATCCGCGACGAGCTGGCCGCGGACTTGGCGCAAGCCGAGCGGAGCCGCGAGGCGATCGCTCCGCTGACGGCTGTGTACCCGGACATCGACGTCGTCGACGCCTACGAGATCCAGTTGATCAATATCCGTCAGCGGGTCGCCGAGGGCGCGCGGGTGCTGGGCCACAAGGTGGGGCTCTCGTCGAAGGCGATGCAGCACATGATGGGGGTCGACGAGCCGGACTATGGGCACCTGCTCGACGAGATGCAGGTCTTTGAAGACGCCCCGGTCAAGGCGGGGCGCTACCTGCTGCCACGGGTAGAGGTCGAAGTGGGTTTCATCCTGGCCGCGGACCTACCGGGCGCCGGTTGCACCGAGGACGACGTGCTGGCGGCCACCGAAGCTCTGGTTCCGTCGATCGAGTTGATCGACAGCAGGATCGCCGATTGGAAGATCGCGTTGTGCGACACCATCGCCGACAACGCCTCTTCGGCGGGCTTCGTGCTGGGCCGGGCCCGGGTGTCGCCGGCCGACATCGACGTCAAGTCGATCGACGCGGTGCTGACCCGCAACGGTGAGGTCATCGCCGAGGGCCGCAGCGATGCCGTGCTGGGTAATCCGGTCACAGCGGTCGCGTGGTTGTCCCGCAAGGTGGAAAGCTTCGGGGTACGCCTGCGAAAAGGTGACATCGTGTTACCCGGATCGTGCACACGCGCGATCGACGCACGCGCCGGAGACGAGTTCGTCGCCGACTTCACCGGCCTCGGTTCGGTCCGGTTGTCGTTCGAATAGTGTCGAATTACTTTTGAATTAGTCCAGTTATCAGGAGCGTTGATATGCCATCCAAGGCAAGCGTGGCGATCGTCGGGTCGGGAAACATCAGCACCGACCTGCTCTACAAACTGCTCAGATCGGACTGGCTGGAACCGCGCTGGATGGTGGGGATCGACCCGGAAAGCGAAGGCTTGGCCCGGGCTCGCAAGCTCGGTCTGGAGACAACTCACGAAGGAGTCGACTGGCTGCTGGCCCAGCCCGAGAAACCCGACCTGGTGTTCGAGGCGACCAGCGCGTATGTGCACAAGGACGCGGCACCGAAGTATGCGGCAGCGGGGATCCGGGCCATCGACCTGACGCCGGCCGCGGTGGGCCCGCCGGTGATTCCGCCGGCCAACCTGCGCGAACATCTGGATGCGCCGAACGTCAACATGATCACCTGCGGCGGACAAGCGACCATTCCCATCGTGTATGCGGTGGCGCGTGCGGTCGCGGACGAAGGCGGAGTGCCCTACGCCGAGATCGTCGCGTCGGTGGCTTCGGTGTCGGCCGGGCCGGGCACCCGGGCCAACATCGACGAATTTACCAAGACCACCAGCAAGGGTGTCGAAACCATCGGCGGGGCCGAACGCGGCAAGGCGATCATCATCTTGAATCCGGCCGAGCCGCCGATGATCATGCGCGACACCATTTTCTGCGCCATCCCCGAGGATGCCGACCGCGACGCGATCGCCAAATCCATCCACGACGTGGTGGCCGAGGTGCAGACCTATGTGCCGGGATATCGGCTGCTCAACGAACCGCAGTTCGACGAGCCGTCGGTCAATTCCGGCGGCCAGGCCCTGGTCACTACTTTCATCGAGGT
>DATKEW010000244.1:0-15352 GCA_035511785.1 Mycobacterium sp. | reverse complement strand
GGTGAGGAACACTTCGTTGAACTCCGCCTCGCCGGTGATCTGGCGCAGCGGCCGGACTTCGACACCCGGTTGCGTCATGTCACACAGGAAATAGGTCAGGCCGGCGTGTTTGGGCACCGTCGGGTCGGTGCGAGCGACCAGAATGGCCATCTGTGCGTGCTGGGCCATCGACGTCCAAACCTTCTGCCCGTTGACGATCCAGTCGTCACCGTCGCGGACGGCACGGGTGGATACCCCGGCCAGGTCCGACCCCGCACCTGGCTCGCTGAACAACTGGCAGTAAACCTGCTCGCCAGTGAACAACGGGCGCAAGAACTTTCGCTTCTGCTCGTCGGTCCCGAAGGCTGCGATCGTCGGTGCCGCCATACCCATCCCGATGAAGTTCTTGACGGTGCCGCCCACTGGCGCGCCGGCGGCGGCCAGCTTGGCGTCAACCCGCTCCTGAGCCTTGCGCGGCAGATTCAGTCCCCCGAAACCCCGCGGCAGGTGCACCCAGGCCAGGCCCGCGTCGTATTGCGCGCCGAGGAATTCTTGCGGGTCGCTGGTCACGGGATCGTGTTCGTCTAACAGCGCCTGGACCCGCGCGTCGAGGTCGGCCGCGAAGTCCTCAGAACTCATCAGCTGCCCTCTGGTTGAGCCCTGAATCCCTGCGCAGCACCGAGCAGTAGACCGCCGTCGATGACCATCGTCTCGCCGGTGATCCAGCTCGCCGCGTCGGAAACCAGGAAGGCCACCGCCCCGGCCACGTCGATTGGCTCACCGATGCGGCCGAGCGCGATCGACGAGGCCAGCGGGTCCTCGTGGTCTTTCCACAGCGCTTCGGCCAGCCTGGTGCGGACCACTCCGGGGCAGATTGCGTTGACCCGGACACGCGGTGAAAGTTCCAGCGCCAGTTGTTTGGTGACGTGGATCAGCGCAGCCTTGGTGGCGTTGTACATACCCATGGCGGGGGATTGGTGCAGGCCGCCGACGGAGGCCGTGTTGACCACCGCACCGCCGTGCTCGCCCATCCATGACTTGACGACCAGTGAGGTCCACAGCAGCGGGGCCCACAGGTTGACGTCGAAGATCTTGGTGAAGCGGGCATGGTCCTGCTCGATCAGCGGACCGTACGCGGGGTTCGTTCCCGCGTTGTTGACCAGGATGTCGATGCTGCCGAAGCGCTCAAGCGTGAGGTCCACACAGCGTCGAGCTGCATCCTCGTCGACCGCGTGAGCGCCGACGCCCAGGGCCTGCTCACCGACTTGCGCCGCGGCTGCCTCGGCCGCCTCCTGCTTGCGGGCGGTCAGCACCACGCTGGCGCCGGCGGCTGCGAGCTGTTGGGAAATCGCCAGCCCGATTCCGCGCGAGGCGCCGGTGATTATCGCGGTACGCCCGGTCAGATCCAGTGAGGTCATTCGGTATGCCTTCGGTTTGCGTTGGTGGCCGGATTCCGCCAGCGGAGGATCGGTTGCACCGGAATTTTATTCGCGATGTTTTGTACACGTGCTGGCGTGGTATAGCAGACGCATGTTCGCGAAATTGACACTTATGAAACCCCTGGTGGTGGCCGGGGCTGTTGCGGCGGCGATCGCTGCTGCACCGACGGCCGCTGCTGACGTTTTTGCGGCTGGACCAGCGATGATGGGACCCACGTCCACGCACGTCGTGTTCAAGGACGACCCGGGCGGCGGCGGCTGCGACGCCAACGGCAACTGCGGTTCGGGCGGCGTGAACGGCCCCGGCGGCGGTCCGGGCGGGCAAGGCTGCATCCCGGGCGTCGGTTGCGGGTCCGGCGGCCAGTTCTTCGGCCCCGGCAGCGTGCCGGGCGGCACCGGATGCCTTCCGGGCGTCGGCTGCGGCGCCGGCCACGGATAACAGCTCGCTCCTCAGCCTCCCAGAAGCCTGGTGATCCAGGCCCGGGAGTCTGCGGGATCGATGACATCGTCAAGTTCGAATGTGGTGGCTGACCGCAGCGCTTTGCCGTGCTCGTAGGCGGCCGCCACCAGCTTGTCGAACAATTGCAGGCGTTCGGCCGGATCGGTTACCGCGGCGAGCTCCTTGCTGAAGCCCAGCCGCACCGCTCCCTCCAGGCCCATGCCGCCGATCTCTCCGGTCGGCCAGGCCACCGTGAATTGCGGCGCGCGGAAGGAGCCGCCGGCCATCGCCATCGCGCCCAGCCCGTAGCCCTTGCGCAAGATGATCATTCCGAGCGGCACCGTCAGCCTGGCGCCGAGGACGAACATCCGGCCGAACCGCCGGACCGCGGCCTCTTTTTCCGCGTCCGGCCCGACCATGAATCCGGGCGTATCGCACAGCGAGACCATCGGCAACCGGAACGACTCGCACAGCGCCAGGAAGTCGCCGGCCTTGTCAGCCGCCTCGGCATCGATCGCTCCGCCGAGATGATGGCTGCTGTTGGCCAACAACCCGTACGCCACGCCCGCGACACGAACCAGCGCGGTGACGATCCCGACACCATAGTCGGGGCGCAGCTCCAGCACGGATCCCTTATCGACGATCGCCTCGATCGCCCGGTGCACGTCGTAGGCGCGTAACCGGTTCTGCGGCACCATATGTCGGGCCAGCCGCGGATCCGGCGCTTCCCAGTCGTCGACGCTGCCCTGGAAGTACGACAGATACTGCTTCGCCAACGACACCGCGTGCGCCTCGTCGCGGGCGACCAGGCTTACCACGCCGTTGTGCCGCTGCACGTCGATCGGCCCGATCGCTTCCGGCGGGTACGCCCCGAGCCCACCGCCCTCGATCATTGCGGGACCGCCCATTCCGATATTGGCGTCCGGGGTCGCGATGATGACGTCGCACACCCCGGCCAGCGCGGCGTTGCCGGCGAAACAGCGTCCGGACACGACCGCCACCAGCGGCACCCGGCCGCTCAGACCGGCCAGCATCCGGAAGGTCGGCACGTCCAGCCCGGCCGCGCCGCCGACGTCGGTGTCGCCGGGCCGGCCACCGCCACCTTCGGCGAAGAGGACCACCGGCAACCGTTTTCGGCCGGCCAGCTCGAAGACCCGGTCGGTTTTGGCATGGTTGCGCATGCCCTGTGTCCCGGCCAGCACGGTGTAGTCGTAGGACACCACCACCGCTTCGGCGGCCGCCCGACCGAATTTATCTGCGCCGATGGTCGCCAGGCCGGCGACCAGGCCGTCGGCCGGGGTGTTGGCGATCAAATCTTCTTCCGAGCGCCGGGTGCGCTGCGCGGCGATGGCCAATGCACCGTATTCGACGAAGCTGCCGGCATCAGCCAGATCGGCGATGTTCTCCCGTGCGGTGCGACGCCCTTGCTTGTGCCGCTTGGCAACCGCGGCGTGCCGGCCCTCGTCGAGGGTGAGCAGATGACGCTCCCGGACCTCTTCGAGATCGCCGCGCGGCCGGTCGAGATCCACTGCGGCCGCGGCAAACTCGCCGTCGCCGCCGGCGCCCGTGCGGGCGAAGACCAGCAACGGGTCTCCGGTGCCGACGACCTGGCCGGGCGTCACCAGGCTCCGGACGGTCCGCAGCGCATCGGGCGCGACCAGCGCGTGCTGCATCTTCATCGCCTCGAGAACGACCAGCTGGCCGCCGGCGCCGAACTCCACGCCTTCGGGGGCCACCTCGACCACCGTCCCGGCCAATTGCGCGCGCAGCACTTCCTCACCGGGATAGAGCTCGACTGGGGCAAGACGAATGTCATGCTGGCAAGCCAGCGCCGCGGCCGCCAACTCGGGAATCTTTTCGTCGAGAAAACCCGTCGTCACCATACCCGACTGGATCTCGCTCTCGGACAATAACTCTCGCAGGAACCCGATGTTCGTGCGAATGCCCTCGATGCTGAACTCGCCCAGGGCGGTCCGGGCCTTGCGCGCCGCCGCGGCAAACGATGATCCCTGCACATGGGTGATGACCTTGGCCAGCAGCGAGTCGTACCGCGGGCTGGTGACCAGGCCCGGCCGACCGTAGGTGTCGACGCGCACTCCCGGACCGCTTGGCGGCGAGAACACGGTCAGGGTGCCCGCCGCGGGGACGACGGACCCGTCGGCGGCAAAGGTCTCCATATTGACGCGCGCCTGTATCGCGATACCCCGTCGTGCGGCGGGCTCACCGATGACTTCGGTGCCGTCAGAAGCAATTCCGGCCGGTAACCCCAGCTGGTAGTAGGACGCGCCACCGGCGATGGCGAGCTGCACGGCCACCAGGTCCACCCCGGTGGTCTCCTCGGTGATGGTGTGTTCGACCTGGATACGCGGGTTGACCTCGAGGAAGACGTACCTGTCACCGGCGACCAGGAATTCGACCGTGGCCAGCCCGCGCAGGCCGATGGTGGCGCACAGCCGGGCGGCGGCCTGGTGCAACTCTCGGCGCAGCGTGTCGGAAAGTCCTTGGGCGGGCGCGATTTCGACGAGCTTTTGGTAGCGCCGCTGGATGCTGCAGTCGCGATCACCGAGAGCCAGCGCACGCGTCTGGTACCCGGCCGGTGCACCCACGACCTGGACCTCGATGTGGCGCGCGGCGCCGAGAAGCGCCTCGGCGAACAGCGCCGGATTGCCGAAGCCGAGTTGCGCCTCCGCGGCGCACTGGCGATAGGCATCGTCGATCTGATCGGCGCTGTGCACGCTGCGCATACCCCGCCCGCCGCCGCCGGCGAGCGCCTTGATCATGATGCCGCCGTCGTGGGCGGCGAAAAATGCGCGGACGTCGTCCACGGTGCTCGGGCCCTCGGTCGCGGCCAGCACCGGCAGCCCGGCGGCAATCGCCGCGCCGCGGGCCGACGACTTGTTGCCGGCCAACTCGAGCACGTCGGCGTCCGGCCCTACGAACGTGTATCCGGCCGCCCGGCACACGCGGGCGAAATCGGCATTCTCGCTGAGGAAGCCATAGCCCGGATGAATCAGCCCGGCGCCGGACTTCTTGGCGGCCCCCAGTATCTCCGCGTGATCCAGGTAAGCCTCCGGGCCGGCGCCGCGCAGGCCGATCGCCGCGTCAGCCGCATGCACATGCGGGCTGTCGGCGTCGTCCTCGGCATAAACCGCGACCGTTTGGATGCCCAGTTCTGTTGCCGTGCGGATGATTCGAAGCGCGATCTCGCCGCGGTTGGCGATCAGCACGTTCATCGAAGTGGGTCGCCCCACTGGACCTGTTCGCGGAGCTTGCCCTTGAGAAGCTTGCCGCCGGCATTGCGCGGCAGCGCGCTGTCCACCACCGTGACGTACTGCGGAACCTTGAAGTCGGCGAGCTGCGCGCGGCAGTGGTCGAGCACGGCCGCAACGTCGATCCGTTCTTGGCCGCCGAACAGCACCGCACCGACCTTCTCCCCCATGACCTCGTCGGGCACCGCCAGCACGCAGGCATCGGCAACGCTGGGTGCCGCCAGCAACACGGCTTCTACCTCGACGCTGGAAACGTTCTCGCCGCCCCGGTTGATGATGTCCTTGAGCCGATCGATGATGTGCACCCGGCCCGCGTCGTCGACCCGAATCACGTCGCCGGTGTGCAACCAGCCGTCCACCATCGTGGCCGAAGTGGCCTCGGGCCGGTTCCAATATCCGGCAGTCACATTGGCGCCGCGCGTCGCCAATTCACCGACAGCGGGATCGTCGCCCAAGGGGATCACGCCGAGATCCACCGAGGGGACCGCGTAGCCCACCGAGTCGGCGTGCTCGACGGCGTCCTGGTCGGGAAGCACGGTCATCAGCGAGGCCGTCTCGGTCATGCCGTAGCCGTTGAACACCGTGGCTTGCGGGAACGAGTTCTTCACCGTCTGCACCAACGACGGGGCGATGGGTGCACCGCCGTAGCCCACCCAGCGGACCGCGGAAACATCTGCCGCGGCAAAATCTTTGTGCCGCAACAATAGCGAGTAGATTGCCGGCACGGTGACCATGAGCGAGATCCGTTCAGCGGTCAGCGTGGCGATCAATTCGTCAAGGTTGAGCGCGGGCATGATCACCGATGCACCCCCGAGACGAACGGCCGCCAAAAGCTGTGAGTTGCAACCCGTCACGTGGAACAGCGGCACCGAAATCAGGGTGCGCAGCTCCTCGCCGAGATCCCTTGGCAGCCCGAGGCATCGCACCGCATTCTCGGTGTTGGTCACAAATGCCTCGTGCGTTGTCGGAACACCCTTGGGGTGACCGGTGGTGCCCGAGGTATAGAACAGCGCGGCGGTGTCTGTATGGCTGAGCCCGTGGGTCACGTACGGTTCGCCATCGGGCAACGGGCTGTCCGGCGCGAGATCGATCCGCGCACCCGAGTCAGACCGGACGAAATCGACCTCCGGTCGCGCCGACCGCGTATTGACCGCCACCGCAACGCCACCGGCCATCACCGTGCCCCAGAAAGCCAGCACCCAGTTGATACCTGCCGGGTAACGCACGGCGACGCGGTCACCCGGGCTTAGTCCGTCGGCCCTTAGCCCACCGGCGACCCGCGATGCGCGGTCCCACAGCTGCCGGTATGTCAACCTGTCGGCACCGAGCTCGATGACCGCCTCGCCGTTCGGGCGGTTGTCGACCTGCTCGGCGAGCATGTCCAGCAGCGTGGCAGGAAGGCGATCGTAGTGCGGAATGCCGTTGGCATCGCGGGACACACCCGTCATCGGGAACGGGTTGTCGCCGCGCGGGATTTCGGTTACTGCAGGCATGCCCGGTCCTGTATCTGTTGTCCTATCGTGATAGCGGTGACGATCGACGATTCCGCCATCATGCCCGAGGCGTTCTTCACTGTCGACGGCGACTCCTATGTGCCGGGCGTAATGACGCGAGGACCGTGGGGTGCGGCCATGGGCGGCCAGATTGTCGGCGGCCTGTTGGGTTGGGCGATAGAGCGATCCGGTATCGATTCCGAGTTCCAGCCCGCCCGCTTCACGGTCGACCTGTTGCGCCCGGTGCTGCTCGCGCCGGTACGGATTCAGACCTCGGTGCAACGGGAGGGTCGGCGCATCAAGCTGGTCGACGGCGCGCTGGTGCAAAACGGAAAGACCGTCGCGCGGGCCAGCGCGCTTTTTCTGCGACGAGGCGATCATCCCGACGGACAGGTGTGGTCCTCCCCGGTCCGGATGCCGCCGCTTCCGACGGACTCCGACGGCTTTCCGGCGGACATGCCGTTTCTCATCTGGGGGTACGGGTCCACCCTCGAAGGCAGTCCCGGTATCGCCTCGGGCGAGTGGGAGCAGTCCCACTCCCAGAAGTTCGCGTGGGCGCGGGTGTTTCGCCCGATGGTGCAGGGCCACCTGCTCACACCGTTTACCCGCCTGGCATTCGTCGGTGACATCACCAGTTCGCTCACCCATTGGGGCACAAGCGGATTGCGCTACATCAATGCCGACTACACCGTCACCGCGAGCCGGCTGCCCGACGGTGAATTCCTCGGCCTGGCGGCCCAGAGCCACTACGGCACGGCCGGCGTGGCCACCGGCAGCGCGACCCTGTTCGATCGGCACGGGCCGATCGGCACCAGCTCGGCGCTGGCTTTGGCCCAACCCGCCGACGCGTTCCAGCCGTCCTATACCTAGGTACTAGGGCGCATCCGACTTTCGCCTACCCTGCTGGGCGCCGCGCTGGCCAGCGGCGCTACTTCAGGTCGGCGGCGACACGCTCCAATGCGGCGAGGTGGTCTTCGACAGTCGCCAAGCCGGCGTTCATGGTGTTCACCGATACGTGAGTGGCCCCGGCCGCTTTCCAGGCGCCGATGTCCGCGGCAGCCTTGTCGCGGTCGCCGGCCCAGCTGACCCGGCCTTCCATCCCCAGGCTGTCGGCGTCCCGGCCCGCACTCGCCGCCGCGCGCTTCACCTGCTCGAGCGCGTAGTCGAGGCCGGGTCCGGGGTCCATCATCGGGAACCAACCGTCGCCTAGCCGTCCGGCACGTTCGTAGGCGCGGTCGGAGGCCGCACCGAACCACACAGGGATCGGCCGTTGAGCCGGCAAGGGGGCCAGGCCCGCCCCGGTCACTGTGTGGTACTTGCCGTCGAAGGTGACCGACCGTTCGGTCCACAGCTTACGCATGAGCTCAACCTGCTCCTCGGAGCGCTTGCCGCGGTTGGTGAACTTCTCGCCGAGCGCCTCATACTCGACGGCGTTCCAGCCCAGCCCGACACCGAGCCGGAATCGCCCGCCGGTGAGCAGATCGACCTCGGCGGCCTGCTTGGCCACCAACACCGACTGTCGCTGCGGCAGAATGACGACGCCGGTCACGAGTTCCAGTGGGGTGATGGCGGCCAGGTAGCCGAACATGACGAACGGCTCATGAAATGTTGTGTCGACGTCGTAGGGGCCCTGCCAGCCCTGGTGCACTGTCGGGTCGGCGCCCACGACGTGGTCGTAGGCGAGGATGTGGGTGAACCCGAGGTCTGCGACGCCCTGCGCGTACGCGCGCACGATCGCGGGGTCTCCACCGAGCTCGGTCTGCGGGAACACAACTCCAATGCGCATTTCGTGTTTAACCACGCGGCGCGGCAACTGCTTCCCGCACAACAAAATCGCGGTTACCTGGGCTGGCCCGGTGCCGGTAGTCCTGGCGACCCGGCAGAGCGACCCTCACCGATTCCCCGTTCTATCTCTTCTTTCCGACCCGGGCTGCCGGCGGGAGTCGTCTCTCGGCAGCTACAGCTGAGGGTGCTGAACGGGTTTGGGTTGGCGCCGGTCGAATTCGTGTCGGCGCTGGCCGGCGCCGCTCCTCCGACAAGGAAACCGAGAGCGATAGCAGTGCTGACCAGTGATTTGGTGATCACCCGGCGGTGGTTTGCGATGGACATCACGAACTCTCCTTTTCAGGCTACGCGGGCCGCGTTGACCCAGGTCTGTGGCACGGACAACGAGCCAAGTGAAATTGCTCGGCCGGCATTCGCATCGGTGTCCGGCCGCGTGGGTGGACGGACAAGCTCACTCAAGGGGGCGAACCGCGGCATTGCCCTTGCGCCGTTGCCCCTCACGAGGAAAGACAGCTTCGACGTGGACGCAGTGCGCGCTGCGAGCCCGTCCAGCGCTTCGCGTAGCGCAGCGGTCAATTGCGACACACTCCCCCGCGCGCTTGCACCGGCGGCTTGAGCGCCGCCGCCGGCTTGACCTACGGGTCCAGCGGTGATCGGCGGCGGTCTAAACGCCGTGAGCCTCGACGCGATCGCGGATTCGTTCGCGTAGCCATACATTGCCGTGGCATCTTGCGCCCACATCTCCCCGTAACGGGCCTCGATGGCCGCGATCGCCGGGGCGTTTTGGCCGAGAGTGTTCGTTGGGATCAGTGACAACAACTGAGCGCGGTTGGCCGCGACGACACTCGGAGGCACCGCCACCGAAACCGCTGCCTCGTACGCGGCCGCCGCGGCCCTGGCCCGAGTCGCCGTCTGTTCGCACATTCCGGCGGTGCCCGTCATCCAGCGGAGATACGGACCAACCGCGGCCGCCATCGACGCCGAAGCCGGACCCGACCACCCCTCGCCAGTCAGGTCCGACACTGTCGATCCGTATGAGGCCGCGGTGGAGTAGAGCTCGTCGGCCAGTCTTTCCCAGGCCGCGGCGGCGGCCAGCAGTGGCCCTGATCCGGGTCCGGCGTACAGCTTGGCGGAATTTATCTCCGGCGGCAGCGCCCCGAAATCGGTGACCTGCGCACCGCGCGCGGCCACCACCAACTGTGGCGGTTCAGCGGTTAAAAGCGACATGAGCATGCCCGTGTGGCAAATCGGCGACGGCCCGCGCGGCTGGCCGATGGGCCATCCGGTTGAGGACGAGGAACGCGAAACCGGCCCCGGCGCTGGCGACCATCGGTGGCAGCAGGAATAAACACAGGTCTTGCCACGCGATTCCGGTCAGTCGGGCGCCGGCCAGCAGCAGCGCGGCGTTGAAGGCGAGCGTGCCGATCAACTGGACTATGCACCTGGCCAACGCCCGCCGGCCCACCGCACCGGCGTGCTCCCCGACGCTGGTCGATGAAACGGTGGTCGTCTTCATGCATCCAGGCTCGCGTCCGAGGCGGCTCAAGTCGTCAGTGCTGACACCCGTCTCCGGGTACCGCTACCCCGACCGGGGCAGTACCTGCTAGCTGCAATTACGCTGGTCACTGCCATTAGCGATGCGGGAAAGGATCATCGTCGCGGTGCAGCCAGAGCAGGCAGGTGCGCGCGTCGTCGTCGCCGACGACGATGTGCTGCTGCGGGAAGGGCTGGCCAGCCTGCTGACCCGGTCGGGCTACCAGGTTGTGGGCCAGGCCGGCGACGCCACATCCCTTCTTGAATTGGTGCGTTCCGAAAAACCTGAGCTCGCGATCGTCGACATCCGCATGCCGCCCACCCGCACCACCGACGGACTCGATGCCGCGATGATCATCCGGGAAGAGATGCCGAAGGTCGGGCTGGTCATCTTGTCGGCACACGTCGATATCGAACATGCGATGCAGCTCCTGTCCACCGACCGCAGCGTCGGTTATTTGCTGAAAACCCGGGTCACCGATGTCAGCGAGTTCCTCGACACGCTTGCCCGTATCGCCCATGGCGCGTGTGTGATAGAGCCCGCTCTTGTTCAGGAGTTGGTGGACACGCGCAAGCGCAACGATCCGCTCGCCGTGCTGAGCCCACGGGAGAAGGAAGTGCTCGCCCTCATGGCGGAGGGGCGCTCGAATGCTGGTATCGCCCAACGGTTGTGGGTGACCGAAGGCACCGTCGAAAAACACGTTCGCAGCATCATGACCAAATTGGACCTACACGAAACCCCCGACGATCACCGACGCGTTCGCGCGGTCATCACTTTCCTGGAGGCTCGTTGACTGGTGACGCAAGGTAAGTCACGGATCCTAGTGCGGTTCGGATCGATCCTGCTGGCGCGCAAGCCGTTATCGGCGCCGCTGGGGTTCGCGGTGGCCGTTGCCTGCATTGCGGTGGGGACCGCCGTCTTGCTCCTGCTCAAGAGATTCGCGCCGGACAACTCGTTCGGTGTGCTCTACCTGATCGGCGTTCTGATCGTCGCAACGGGCTGGACTGCCGGACTCGCGACGGCGACGGCGGTGGCAAGCGCCATCGCGTATAACTACCTCCGCAGGTGGCCCGACGTCAGTGGGGCCCTGAATCAGATGGAGGACTGGGTAGTCATCTTCGTCTTCGTCGTCGTCGGACTTGTGGCGCACATCCTGGCGCGCGTCGCACGAATCCGCGCCGCAGACGCGGAAGACCGCAGGCGGGAAGCCGAGGCGAGTCGCGAAGCGCGAGGCATTCTGGCCGAGCAGCAAGCCGCGCTGCGCCGGGTCGCGACGCTGGTCGCGCGCGGGGTTCCCGCATCCGAGGTTTTCCCGGCGGTGACGCAGGAACTGGCGAGATCCCTAGGCGTCGACAATGCATCGCTGTGGCGCTACGAGCCCGACGGCACCGCAACGCTTGTCGCGGCCTGCGACGACCCCGGACAGACGGCGCGGATGCCCGTCGGGAGCCGCTGGAGCCTGGAGGGCGAGAACATAGTCGCCATGGTGGCCGATTCCGGTCAGCCCGCCCGGATGGATAGTCATGCGACAGCGGTGGGCGACGTGGCGGCGATGATTCGCCGTCTGGGGTTACGCAGCGGCGTCGGAGCGCCGATCATCGTGCAAAACCGGATCTGGGGTGTCGCAGTTGTCGGCTCCAGCCCGACGGAGCTATTGCCGCCCGACACCGAGCAGCGGGTAGGTGAGTTCACCGAACTCGTCGCCACCGCCATCGCCAATGCCGAGGCCCACGCGGCACTCACCGCCTCCCGCGCACGCATCGTCACCGCCACCGACGAAGCCCGACGTCGCCTGGAGCGCGATCTGCACGACGGTGCACAACAACGTCTCGTGTCGCTTGCACTCCAACTACGCTCCATCGAAGCTGAGGTGCCGTCCAACTTTGATTCGCTCAAAGGGCAAATCTCCGATGCCGTGGCCGGTCTGAACGCAGCGTCGGCCGATCTCCAAGAGTTAGCGCGAGGCATTCATCCGGCGATCTTGTCCCGAGGCGGTCTCGGCCCGGCGCTTAAGACGCTTGCCCGCCGCTGCGCCATTCCGGTCACAGTTCACCTGGAACTAGAGGGCCACATACCGGAGTCAGCCGAGGTCGCAGCGTATTACGTTGTGGCCGAAGCTATTACGAACACCACCCGACATGCACAGGCCTCAGGGATGGATATCGACGTGCGTATCGACGGGCCGGATCTGGTGCTCTCGATTCGCGACGACGGCGTCGGCGGAGCCGACAGCAGCAATGGATCCGGGCTCATCGGTTTGATCGACCGCGTAGAAGCCCTCGGCGGGCACATGCAGATTGCCAGCCCGTCCGGCGGCGGCACCGCACTCTACGTCGCGATTCCCGCCCGTATGTAAGAGCGAAAGTGACTCGGGCTCGGGTTGTCAAAGGCAGAATATGTACATCAGAGCGCTGGTCCTTGTTTGGCTTGCCCTAATCCACCACGGTCGTTCGCGGTGATGCTTTGGATCACGACGGCAAACGCGGCGAACAGGGCTTACCTGAGCGGTAATGTCATGCCCGCGACGGTGCGAGGGGAGACAACCATGAGGCAAGACGTCGTTGGAGATTTGCCGCCGTGGTGATGACCGGAGGGCTGATCGCCTCGGCACCACCGACCAGCGCAGGATGCAAGAACCCCCTGCGGGCGAGCCACCCGTTTGCGCAGGAGTGCGACGGACCCATCCAGCCCGATGGCACCTGGCAACGCTGCATGACGTATAGCAATGGTGGCTTTATACCCCAGAACACCTGTGCCCAGATGAGCGCCGGCCAGCCGCCCTGGATCCCAATATTGAGTTCGCCACCGACGCACATCGACGACCCGACGAGCTAGAAGACGGCGCCGCGGCACCTTACTCCATCAACGTCGCGGCGACCGTCGCACCGAGGTTGAAGCACGCCTCGAGGTCGCTCTTGCTCGGCTTGCTTGACACCACCACGTGCTCAACGGCTTTCACCCAGCCGAGCCCGGTGGTGATCGCCTCCACAGCGCGTTCGGCTCCCTCGGTGCCCTCGTTGCCGTGGAGGTACAAGCCGAACGGGCGCCCGCGGGTCGCATCAAGGCATGGGTAGTAGCAGACGTCGAACGCATGCTTGAGAGCACCACTCATGTACCCGAGATTCGCCGGACTGCCCAATAGGTACCCGTCAGCTTCGAGCATGTCGACCGGCGACACGGTGAGCGCGGGTCGCCGCACCACCTCAACGCCCTCGATCTCCGGGTCGGTGGCACCGGACAGGACTGCCTCGAACATCTCGTGTGTGAACGGAGACGGCGTGTGATGGACGATCAACAGTGTCTTGCTCATTGGCGGCCCTGCAGCTCCCCGTGTAGCTTCAGGGCCGTCTTCATGGCTTCGCGTGCGCGGCGGCGATCCCCCGCATAGTCATAGGCCCGGGCCAGCCGGTACCAGCGCCGCCAATCTTCGGGATCGCCTTCCACCTCGGCACGCACGGTCGCGAACAGCGCGTCGGCCGCGTCTCGCTCGATGCGGCCCGACGGCCGTCGTGGAAGCGCACTGGTATCGAGTTCCATTCCGTCTTCGGCGATCAGGCGGGCCAGCTTCTGGTGGGCGAATCCGGCGCGCAGGGTGGCGATCATCGCCCATAGCCCGATGAGGGGCATGATCAGCAACGCCAGCCCCAGGCCCACCGCGGCGGGCCGGCCCGAGGCGATCATCGTGATGGCCAGCCGGCCCAGCAGCACGAAGTACACCAGCATCGCCACGCACAGGAACGCGATGAAGAGTTGGATGCGCAGGATGCGCGCGATGTCGTTCATTGCAGGTTGAGCAGTGGCTCGATGCCCACCGTGAGGCCCGGGCGTTCCCGGATGCGGCGCACCGCCAGCAGCACACCCGGCACGAATGACGCGCGGTCGAGGCTGTCGTGCCGGATGGTCAGCGTCTCCCCCGCGGTGCCGAACAGCACCTCCTGGTGGGCGACGAGTCCGGCCAGCCGCACCGAGTGCACCGGGATTCCCTCGACGTCGGCGCCACGGGCGCCGGGCAGGCAGGTGCTGGTGGCATCGGGGTTGGGCGGCAGGCCTTTTCGGGCCTCGGCGATCAGTTTGGCGGTACGGGCCGCAGTGCCCGATGGGGCGTCGGCCTTATGCGGGTGATGCAGCTCGATGACCTCCGCCGAGTCGAAGAACGGCGCGGCCTGCCTGGCGAAGTGCATCGACAGCACCGCCCCGATTGCGAAGTTGGGCGCGATCAGCACCGACGTGTTCGGGTTGTCGCCCAGCCACGACTCCACCTGCTCGAGCCGCTCCGCGGTGAAGCCCGTGGTACCGACCACGGCGTGAATCCCCTTGCCGATCAGGAACTCTAGATTGCCCATCACCACGTCGGGGTGGGTGAAGTCGATGACCACCTCGGTGTTGCCGTCGGTCAACAGGCTCAGCGGGTCACCGAGGTCCACCTCGGCGGACAAGGTGAGGTCCTCGGCGGCCTGCACGGCCCCGACCATCGTCGACCCGACCTTGCCTTTGGCTCCCAGCACGCCTACCCGCATGGTCTTCACCCTAGACCGGGCCGCTCGGTCGGCTTTGTCCACAGTTCGGCCTTTATCCACCGAGGCCGTCTTCGCAGTGGTCGCTGTCGGCGTCGTGAAATATTGTTCGAACATGCGTTCGATATTCGTCGCGGTAGAGCTGGATACCGCTTTGGACGCGCTCGACGCGGCCGTGGCGGCCATTGGCGAGCTGAAGTTCGCCGGCCTGAGTCCTGCAAACCGGGTGCGCGCGCTGGAGCGGCTGGAGACCTCGCGGCGGCAACAGATCGCGGTGAGCCACGACTTGATTCGAGACTTGGCGACAGAGGACCCCGCCGACATCGGCGGCCCCGTCCACCAAGTGATCGCCGACTGGCTGCGAATCAGTTACGCCGAGGCGCGCCGCCGGCTTCGCGACGCCGAACAGCTTTCTCCGCGACTCACGCTCACCGGCCAGGAATTGCCGCCGGAGCTGCCGGCTACCGCGCGGGTGTGGCGCGAGGGCATGCTCGACGGTCAGCACCTGCGGGTGATCCAGGCATTCGTCCGTGATCTGCCGGACGCGATACCGGTCGACACCGCCGAACGCGCCGAACGCTTCCTGGCGAAGCAAGCGACGAAACTGCGGCCCGACCAGCTGGAAAAAGCCGCGCACCGGTGTGCGCTGCGGCTCAACCCCGATGGGAAATTCTCCGACTCCGACCGCGCACGACAGCGCGGCTTCACGTGGTGTGGTCAGCGCACCGACGGGATGAGCATCGGCAAGCTTGTCGCCTCTCCGGAACTGCGCGCCAACCTCGATGCGTGGCTGGCGCGGTTCGCGGCGCCCGGAATGTGCAACCCCGATGACCAACCCCCTTGCGTCGAAGGCGAACCCAGCGCGGAATCCGCACAGCGAGATCTGCGTAGCCCCGCTCA